>NZ_JAPYKO010000143.1:0-216 GCF_037179585.1 Mesorhizobium argentiipisi (SeqCode) | reverse complement strand
CATAGTGGTGGGTGTGCGCCGGGTTGTGCCGCGAGAACGGCACGCCGGCCTTGGCCAGCGCATGGCGCAGCAGCCGGTCATGGACGCCCGTCGCCTCCATGACGACGAAGTCCCGGCTGGGATCAAGCCCTGCCACATAGGCCGCGATCGCATCGGCCTGGTTGTCGACGCGCCGAAGACGGCCGCTTGTCTCATCAAAAAAGTCCAGCCACTGCT
>NZ_JAPYKO010000142.1:0-223 GCF_037179585.1 Mesorhizobium argentiipisi (SeqCode) | reverse complement strand
AGCGTTGCCCGCATCGCGACCAGTTGATCGCGGTGGCCGGCAAGCGACTGAAGCCGCTCACCTTCTTCGCGTGGCGCCGGCTCGGCCTCAGGCTGGTAGCGACGGCCATAGTCGCTCAGCATCCTGGTGTCGAGAGGATCGGTCTTGGCGCGCCGTCTGGTCGACTTGGCATAGTGGTGGGTGTGCGCCGGGTTGTGCCGCGAGAACGGCACGCCGGCCTTGG
>NZ_JAPYKO010000141.1:0-241 GCF_037179585.1 Mesorhizobium argentiipisi (SeqCode) | reverse complement strand
CTGACGGCGACGGTGACCGACGGCGACGGCGACAAGGCCTCGCAGTCGCTCAACATCGGCAACGCGCTGAGCATCAAGGACGACGGCCCCTCGATCGCGCTGAGCGGCACGGCTGCGCCGACGCTGACGGTGGACGAGAGCTACCTGACGGCGGCGACCAACAACGGCGTCAACGGCTCGGGCACCGGCCCTGCCGGCTCGACGCATGCGGAAGCCTCCTTCAGCGGCGCCTTCACGGTGA
>NZ_JAPYKO010000140.1:0-247 GCF_037179585.1 Mesorhizobium argentiipisi (SeqCode) | reverse complement strand
ATGTTCCCTGTCAAGGTTGAAGGCAAGAAGGCTCACCTGCTTGGCAGGTTTGCGAAGCAGTCGGATCGGCCGAAGCTGCACAGGGCTGGGGGTGGAGCTCAGAGACGACGGTTGATCAGACTCTCATGTTCCCTGTCAAGGTTGAAGGCAAGAAGGCTCACCTGCTTGGCAGGTTTGCGAAGCAGTCGGATCGGCCGAAGCTGCACAGGGCTGGGGGTGGAGCTCAGAGACGACGGTTGATCAGACT
>NZ_JAPYKO010000139.1:0-247 GCF_037179585.1 Mesorhizobium argentiipisi (SeqCode) | reverse complement strand
TTGGCGATGTGCAGCACCGCGTCGTGGTCGACATCGGCGGCGTTGGTGAGCAGGTCGATCGTGTAGGCGGCGGCGTCCTCCGAGGCCGTCGAGGTGACCGCCGCCGACACCGTCGGCGCATCGTTGGCGCCGGTGATGGTGACCTGGGCGGTCTGCGCCACCGACGCGCCGTGCTCGTCGACCACGTTGTAGCTCAGGTTGAGCACCGCGTTCTCGCCCTGCTTGAGCGCGTCATAGGCGTTCGGAT
>NZ_JAPYKO010000138.1:0-251 GCF_037179585.1 Mesorhizobium argentiipisi (SeqCode) | reverse complement strand
GCGTCACGTCGATGACGATCAGGGTTGTGGCGATGAAGCCCACCTCGCCGCCAAGCAGGCCGAAGCCGCCGTCGATGTAGCGCGTGAAGACCTCGAGGAAATGGTCGATGACGCCGGTGCCGCCCATGTGCGTTAGGTCCTAATCAAAGAAAGGAGTGCTTTGATTTTATTGTCGTTTCTGATCTCGCGGGGTGAGAGACCCTGCACGTCGTGTGACGCAACATGCGACGATGAGCGGATGGGTGAGGCAA
>NZ_JAPYKO010000137.1:0-251 GCF_037179585.1 Mesorhizobium argentiipisi (SeqCode) | reverse complement strand
GAACGCCTATGACGCGCTCAAGCAGGGCGAGAACGCGGTGCTCAACCTGAGCTACAACGTGGTCGACGAGCACGGCGCGTCGGTGGCGCAGACCGCCCAGGTCACCATCACCGGCGCCAACGACGCGCCGACGGTGTCGGCGGCGGTCACCTCGACGGCCTCGGAGGACGCCGCCGCCTACACGATCGACCTGCTCACCAACGCCGCCGATGTCGACCACGACGCGGTGCTGCACATCGCCAATCTGACCG
>NZ_JAPYKO010000136.1:0-258 GCF_037179585.1 Mesorhizobium argentiipisi (SeqCode) | reverse complement strand
CGCCACCAGCCTGACGGCCAACCTGATCCAGCTGACGGCGACGGTGACCGACGGCGACGGCGACAAGGCCTCGCAGTCGCTCAACATCGGCAACGCGCTGAGCATCAAGGACGACGGCCCCTCGATCATATTGAGCGGCACGGCGGCGCCGACGCTGACGGTGGACGAGAGCTACCTGACGGCGGCGACCAACAACGGCGTCAACGGCTCGGGCACCGGCCCTGCCGGCTCGACGCATGCGGAAGCCTCCTTCAGCGG
>NZ_JAPYKO010000135.1:0-268 GCF_037179585.1 Mesorhizobium argentiipisi (SeqCode) | reverse complement strand
ATGGCAACTGTGTTCATGCGAATGCGGTTTTGTCGCGAATGATGGCGTTGAGGACGACCAGGAGCTTCCTTGCGACGGCGATGATAGCCAGTTTCTTGGAGCCTGAGCGGGCGGCAAGTGCGGTGTAGAAGGACTTGAACCGGTCGCAGGTTCTGATGGCCGTGAGGGCTGCCATATAGAGGGCGCGGCGTACGCGTGATCGCCCGCCCTGGATCTGGCTCCTGCGGTTGAGCTTGCCGCTCTTGTTGTCGAACGGGGCAAGGCCGAC
>NZ_JAPYKO010000134.1:0-274 GCF_037179585.1 Mesorhizobium argentiipisi (SeqCode) | reverse complement strand
CGGCGCACGCGTGATCGCCCGCCCTGGATCTGGCTCCTGCGGTTGAGCTTGCCGCTCTTGTTGTCGAACGGGGCAAGGCCGACCAGTGCCGCGATCGCCTTGGGCGAGCGCTGGCCGAGCTCGGGCAAGAGCGCCAGCAGCGAGAGTGCGCCAACCTTGGAGACGCCGGGCACGGAGACCATCAGCGTGTAATCGCGGGCGGTGTCCTCGGCTTGACGAATGACTTCGGCAATCTGGCCCTCGAGCGCCTTGATGCGAGCATCGAGGCCGGCGA
>NZ_JAPYKO010000133.1:0-278 GCF_037179585.1 Mesorhizobium argentiipisi (SeqCode) | reverse complement strand
GCAGACGGCCGGCAGGCCGAGTTTCTTGAGCTCCGGATGCAGCCAGGGCGACAACGCGCCGGCCTCGTGGCCGACGCGGCGCAGGCGCGGCAGAAACGGCTTCAACGTCGCAAACAGCGCGTCGGGATCAGTCACCGCCGTCATCTCGAGATGCACCGCGCCATGATCGTCGACGACGCACACCGCCGTCTCGTCCATCGCTACGTCCAGTCCGCAAAAGAATTCCATCGTTCGCCTCCTGCGTTGCTTCACAGGAGCAGATTCTGCCGCCGAGTCGC
>NZ_JAPYKO010000132.1:0-307 GCF_037179585.1 Mesorhizobium argentiipisi (SeqCode) | reverse complement strand
ACTTGCCGCCCGCTCAGGCTCCAAGAAACTGGCTATCATCGCCGTCGCAAGGAAGCTCCTGGTCGTCCTCAACGCCATCATTCGCGACAAAACCGCATTCGCATGAACACAGTTGCCATTCCGTGACATACGAGCGTCGCAACGGTGCAGAATTCTGCTCCGCCGCACCGTCAGGGCGAGGTAACGGCATGGCAACTGTGTTCACACGAATGCGGTTTTGTCGCGAATGATGGCGTTGAGGACGACCAGGAGCTTCCTTGCGACGGCGATGATAGCCAGTTTCTTGGAGCCCGACCGGGCAGCAAGT
>NZ_JAPYKO010000131.1:0-307 GCF_037179585.1 Mesorhizobium argentiipisi (SeqCode) | reverse complement strand
TTGTCGAACGGGGCAAGGCCGACCAGTGCCGCGATCGCCTTGGGCGAGCGCTGGCCGAGCTCGGGCAGGAGCGCCAGCAGCGAGAGCGCGCCAACCTTGGAGACGCCGGGCACGGAGACCATCAGCGTGTAATCGCGGGCGGTGTCCTCGGCTTGACGAATGACTTCGGCAATCTGGCTTTCGAGCGCCTTGATGCGAGCATCGAGGCCGGCGATCAGGTCTTTGAGGCTGGTGATGACGATCGCCTCGAAAGCCTCGCCGAGTTGCTTCTTCAGCGTTGCCCGCATCGCGACCAGTTGATCGCGGT
>NZ_JAPYKO010000130.1:0-308 GCF_037179585.1 Mesorhizobium argentiipisi (SeqCode) | reverse complement strand
GCGCCGACGGTGTCGGCGGCGGTCACCTCGACGGCCTCGGAGGACGCCGCCGCCTACACGATCGACCTGCTCACCAACGCCGCCGATGTCGACCACGACGCGGTGCTGCACATCGCCAATCTGACCGCTCCGCTGCCGGCCGGGCTGACGCTCGATGCCGACGGCCACACGCTGCATATCGATCCGAACGCCTATGACGCGCTCAAGCAGGGCGAGAACGCGGTGCTCAACCTGAGCTACAACGTGGTCGACGAGCACGGCGCGTCGGTGGCGCAGACCGCCCAGGTCACCATCACCGGCGCCAACGA
>NZ_JAPYKO010000129.1:0-363 GCF_037179585.1 Mesorhizobium argentiipisi (SeqCode) | reverse complement strand
GGATCTGGCTCCTGCGGTTGAGCTTGCCGCTCTTGTTGTCGAACGGGGCAAGGCCGACCAGTGCCGCGATCGCCTTGGGCGAGCGCTGGCCGAGCTCGGGCAGGAGCGCCAGCAGCGAGAGCGCGCCGACCTTGGAGACACCGGGAACGGAGACCATCAGCGCATGGTCGCGAGCCGCGTCCTGGTTTTGACGAATGACTTCGGCAATCTGGCTTTCGAGCGCCTTGATGCGAGCATCGAGGTCGGCGATCAGGTCTTTGAGGCTGGTGATGACGATCGCCTCGAAAGCCTCGGCGAGTTGCTTCTTCAGCGTTGCCCGCATCGCGACCAGTTGATCGCGGTGGCCGGCAAGCGACTGAAGCC
>NZ_JAPYKO010000128.1:0-370 GCF_037179585.1 Mesorhizobium argentiipisi (SeqCode) | reverse complement strand
GGATCTGGCTCCTGCGGTTGAGCTTGCCGCTCTTGTTGTCGAACGGGGCAAGGCCGACGAGCGCGGCGATCGCCTTGGGTGAGCGCTGGCCGAGCTCGGGCAAGAGCGCCAGCAAGGAGAATGCGCCAACCTTGGAGACGCCGGGCACGGAGACCATCAGCGTGTAATCGCGTGCGGTGTCCTCGGCTTGACGAATGACTTCGGCGATCTGGCCCTCGAGCGCCTTGATGCGAGCATCGAGGCCGGCGATCAGGTCTTTGAGGCTGGTGATGACGATCGCCTCGAAAGCCTCGGCGAGTTGCTTCTTCAGCGTTGCCCGCATCGCGACCAGTTGATCGCGGTGGCCGGCAAGCGACTGAAGCCGCTCACC
>NZ_JAPYKO010000127.1:0-380 GCF_037179585.1 Mesorhizobium argentiipisi (SeqCode) | reverse complement strand
CCCGCGCACACTGGACGAGCTTGAGGACAGCCTCAAGGCGCTGGATATCAAGCTGACGCCGGAAGATCTGGCCTGGCTGGATGAAGGGCCGGAGAGACGGAGGGCATAGCGCTGTTGATCTCCCCCCTTGAGGGGGAGATGTCGCCAGAGGCGACAGAGGGGGTCGCCGCGCGTCGAGCGCCAGCGCTTTGCGCGACGAAGAAGTGACGTCGGTGATCTACGTGAGGTGACCCCCTCTGTCGCCTTCGGCGACATCTCCCCCCCTCGAGGGCATATGCGCTAAGATAGCTTTGGCATGGCTTGAAACTTGCGCTTTCGTGGTGGCTCGCGCCAACGATGTCGCAAGGCATGGAGATTCTGGCGCAGGGTTGCCAAGGGCG
>NZ_JAPYKO010000126.1:0-382 GCF_037179585.1 Mesorhizobium argentiipisi (SeqCode) | reverse complement strand
AACCGTTGTGCCCGGTCTCTATGCCGCTGGTGATGTGGTGAACGAAATCAACCAGATCGCGGTAGCGTTCGGCCACGCTGCGATCGCGGCCACGGACATTCACAATCATCTTGCAGACACCAACCACCGCTTTCGTCACTGACCGCCATGCACCTTGTTCAAATACTGCTTCCCTGCATGGATAATGACGGTCAGCCTTTTGCCCAAGAAGACTTCGAGAGGGTAAAGGAAGAACTGGCGAGCCGCTTCGAGGGTGTTACCGCCTATCTTCAGGCTCCTGCGGATGGTTTGTGGAGAAAGGGTGCCGAGTCAAACGCCGACAAGATCGTCATCTTTGAAGTCATGACCGAGGAGATCGACCTACGTGAGTGGCGTGATCGCC
>NZ_JAPYKO010000125.1:0-401 GCF_037179585.1 Mesorhizobium argentiipisi (SeqCode) | reverse complement strand
CGCCCGACAACCCAGCATACCACCAGGAATTCTTTGGCCCAGTCGCGCAGGTTTTTGTGGTCGACGACGCGGCGGCGGCATTGGCGAATGATTCGAAGTTCGGACTCGGCGGCACGATCTTCTCAAGCGATATCGCGCAAGCGCGTTCGCTGCCATCGCGAGATCGAGACGGGGATGGTGTTCATAAACACCCCGACCACGTCGCGGCCGGAGTTGCCGTTCGGTGGGATCAAGAGGTCGGGGTATGGCCGCGAACTCGGCGACGTAGGGATCAAGGAGTTCGTCAACCGCAAACCGGTCGTCATCAGCAAAGGATCTTCAAGACCGTTGGCCTTGAACATGAGGCTCTGGCTTAGCCTGACGGAGAGTGAAGCATCGTAGGTACTTCATTCTCCCAGGCT
>NZ_JAPYKO010000124.1:0-430 GCF_037179585.1 Mesorhizobium argentiipisi (SeqCode) | reverse complement strand
GTTAAGACTTGATGCAAATATTGGCGGTCGGTCACGACCGCGGGGGACCTCAGATGATTTCGACCTGGAGCGAATGGAAGCGCTATCCCCGTCCCGGACGGGGCGACAATCTCGAGGCGCCGATTTCGCTCGGCATCTACGAGGTCCGGATCGCCGGCACCGGCGCGCTCTATTCGTTCGGCGCCGTCGACAATCTGGCACAGGCGCTGGCGCTGCTGCCGGTCGGCTCGAAATCCTGGTTCGGCCGCCGCGACACCTCCGACGTTCCCGATCTCGAATACCGGACGTGCGCGACGTCCTCGAAGGCCGACGACAAGGCTGCCGCCGAGCGCATGATCGGCCGGCGCGAGACCTATATGAGTGGCGCGGCATAACCGCGCCGTTGCCACTTTAACTCCCAGCAGATGTGCGTTGCGGGACGGTGCATTGC
>NZ_JAPYKO010000123.1:0-430 GCF_037179585.1 Mesorhizobium argentiipisi (SeqCode) | reverse complement strand
CAGAAATCCTGCCAGAAGCCGATCACCTTGGCCGGATAGCGATTCTGCCCGAGGCTGCCGTTGTAGCGCGCGAGCGCCCGGTTGATGTCGCCATTTTCCTTGTTCAGGTAATAGCTGAGGATGGTGCAGCCATAGCGAAGATTGGTGGCGTTGTCGGTGAGGTTGTCTTGCGGTCGACCCAGTTCCGCTTTCCAGAATGGCATCACCTGCATCATGCCCTGCGCGCCAACGCTGGAGATTGCAAATCGGTCGAATAGGCTTTCGGCATGGATCAGCGCCAGCACCAGTTCCGGCTTCAGGCCCGCCTTGCTCGCCTCGCGATGCACCAGCCGGAGCAGCGACAGCCGCTCTTCGGCATCGGGGATGTAGCGCTTGAGTCGGCCGGACATGTCGACCAGCCAGACCTCTGCATCGAAGCGATCCTGGAAGC
>NZ_JAPYKO010000122.1:0-432 GCF_037179585.1 Mesorhizobium argentiipisi (SeqCode) | reverse complement strand
CGTGATTTGGCGAAGTCTTTCGGCCTGGATCGACCGATGGGGGCGCTGGTGGCCCAAGTACAGAGTGGCTCGCCGGCCAGCGAGGCTGGCTTGCAGCCCGGTGACGTGATCATTGCCTTCAATGGTCAACCGATCGAAAGCTCCGCTGAACTGCCCAAAGTGGTTGGCGTGCTGCCTGCGGGCAGTGAAGCGGAAATGATTGTCGTGCGCAATGGCGAGCAGAAGACCCTTTCCGTGACCCTTGGCGAGTTGCCGGATAATCCGCAGCAGGCGATGCTTGGCGCCGGTGGCGACAACAGCACCGTTCAGGGGGATACGCTCGGTTTGACGGTGCGTGATGCCAGCAAGGCCGAACTGGCCCGTGCCGATGCGGATCAGGGCGTGATCGTCACCCGGGTCGAGGAAGGTCCAGCCGCTACCGCCGGTTTGCAA
>NZ_JAPYKO010000121.1:0-434 GCF_037179585.1 Mesorhizobium argentiipisi (SeqCode) | reverse complement strand
GTGTGTGCCAGGAGTCGACGGGGTTGAAGTGGCTGTCTGCGCGTACGGCAGCGATTTCAATGATGCGGTCGTAGCGCTTGTTAAAGCCGGTGGTTTCGGTGTCAATGACGGCAAAGACTGGTTTGCCCGGTGTGCGTGGGGTGTAGCGGTTGCGGAGGTTGTCTAAAAAGCCCATGGCTCCAAGAGTAGAGTCTCATACCGACATGGAAGCCTAAATGCTATCGAACACTGCGGCCAGCCTGGTTTTCTGTGGATAACCACAATGGCGGCGTGCGGGTTGTCCACAGGGTGAGTGTGGTTGGCCTTTCGTGGAGGGCGTGGGTGTGGTTGCCTTAGTGCTATGAGCACTTCGCAGGATTACCCAAACACCACTCCGAGGCCCACCACTACTCCCGCTGGCGGTGGTCAGCGGCGGGGGGCGAGTCTGCGGGATA
>NZ_JAPYKO010000120.1:0-437 GCF_037179585.1 Mesorhizobium argentiipisi (SeqCode) | reverse complement strand
CATCGCGCTGGAGGCGGCGGGCTGGAAGGGCCGGGCCGGCACCGCCATCGCCGGCCGCCCCCGCGAGATCGCCTTCATGCGCGAGATGGTGCGCCTGCGCGGCCCTGAGGGCCTGCGCATCGACCGCCTGCTGCGCGTGGAGGAGGGCGCCGAGGCGATGCTCGCCGCCAGCGTGCTCCTGACCCGCGGCGACACCGCCTGGTGCCTGAAGATCGCCCATGACGAGGACGAGGCCCGGCACTCGCCGGGGGTGCAGCTCGTTCACCGCCTGACGCAGGACATCCTCGCGGACGGGGCGACGAACCGCGTCGATTCCTGCGCGGCGGCGGAGTACCGCCTCGGCGAGATGTTCTGGACGGGCCGCCGGGCCATCGCGCACCGCCTGATCGAGGCCGACGGGGGCGACCGGCTGTTTCCTCTCGCCGCCGCCCTGGAAC
>NZ_JAPYKO010000119.1:0-438 GCF_037179585.1 Mesorhizobium argentiipisi (SeqCode) | reverse complement strand
CGCGGGGGCCCCGACGGGTTCAGGACCGTCGTGACCATCCCGCGCTAGTCGCGATCCTCGCGCAACGATCTGTATCGTGCGGATCAAATAATATCGCGGCGTCCTCGAAAGATGACCTGGGACAGATCTCGATACGCTTGTCCCCATTCATGATCTGCGGATCGTTCGTGCGAACAAGGGTCAAGCCATGACGGACATGTCGAACTCGAAGGCCTCGCTCGGATGGGCGATCCACGCCATCACCGGAAAATGGGGCTGGTTCGTTGCGCTGGGTGTCGGCGAACTGATCCTCGGCGGTGTTGCATCTGCCAATCTGATGGCGGCGAACCTCGCGTCCGTGCTGGTCATCGGCGCTACCATGGCGGTCGCCGGAATTTTCCAGATCGTGCACGCGTTTTCAGTGCGCGGCTTGCGGGGATACCTGCTTTGGCTACTGGC
>NZ_JAPYKO010000118.1:0-440 GCF_037179585.1 Mesorhizobium argentiipisi (SeqCode) | reverse complement strand
AAAGCAGATTTATCTTTTACTTGCGCGTTACCACGCAGATAAAATAAACACAGGAATATATGCACACCTAGTAAACGTATCTTCATGCAGGGATCGTTAAGGATGTAATATGGTTAAAAGTGTATTTTGAATAGGCAAAACACACAGTGTGAAATTGGTTATATTATATGTACAAACATACGTACATTAAATTCATTTCCAAATTTTTTGTATTATAAAATGGTTAATCTTTGGGTGTTTTGTAATTATTAAATCTTAATCGGCGGTTAAAGGTAAACTATTTGTTACAAAAGTTGCCATAAAGATTTAAACTTAATCGATTAAGAAGTTTAGATTTAACTAATAATTCTGCCCTGTAGCCAGGGGATATGTACTTTCATAATTTTATATGAAAATACATATTTAATTCAGCGCTAAACATTAAGTAATGCTGATGGATT
>NZ_JAPYKO010000117.1:0-443 GCF_037179585.1 Mesorhizobium argentiipisi (SeqCode) | reverse complement strand
GCGGCCCCCTTCAAGGCCGGCGGTCGCGGCGGCGCCGACTACTATACCGACGTTCCGGCCGGCGATATCGCCATCAAGAACGTCGCCGACCTCTATCTCTACCCGAACACGGTGCAGGCTGTTGCCATCACCGGCGCCCAGGTGAAGAACTGGCTCGAAATGTCAGCCGGCATGTTCAATCCCATCGAGGCCGGCTCGAAGGATGCGGCGCTGCTCAACAACGACTTCCCGTCCTACAATTTCGACGTCATCGACGGCGTCACCTACCAGATCGACCTATCGCAGCCGCCGAAATATGATTCGTCCGGCAAGCCGATCAATCCGGACGCCAACCGCATCCAGAACCTCGCCTTCAATGGCAAGCCGATCGATCCGGCTCAAAAGTTCGTCGTCGTCTCGAACAACTACCGCGCCGGCGGCGGCGGCAATTTCCCCGAGATCAC
>NZ_JAPYKO010000116.1:0-443 GCF_037179585.1 Mesorhizobium argentiipisi (SeqCode) | reverse complement strand
GGCGTCAACGGCACCGGAAAGACGACGACGATCGGCAAGCTCGCCGCCAAGCTGACCGATGGCGGCCTGTCGGTGATGCTGGCCGCCGGCGACACGTTTCGCGCCGCCGCCATCGAACAGCTGAAGATCTGGGGCGAACGCACGAAATCGCCCGTCATTGCCTCCAAGCTCGGCGCCGATGCCGCCGGTCTCGCCTACGACGCCTTCGAGAGGGCTAAGGAGGCAGGTTCGGACGTGCTGATCATCGACACCGCCGGCCGGCTGCAGAACAAGACCGAACTGATGGCCGAGCTGGAAAAGATCGTCCGCGTGCTGGGCAAGCTCGATCCGGATGCGCCGCACACGGTGCTGCAGACGGTCGACGCCACCACCGGCCAGAACGCGCTCAACCAGGTTGAGATCTTCCGCAATGTCGCCGGCGTCAACGGCCTGGTGATGACCAA
>NZ_JAPYKO010000115.1:0-444 GCF_037179585.1 Mesorhizobium argentiipisi (SeqCode) | reverse complement strand
CCGTGGGCGCAGGCGAACGTGTCCTGGTTAGGCGAGCTATGGGCCGCCGGCAACGGAGCCCGCGATCACCATGACGAGATCGGCAAGATCGATCTTTCCATTGACGACCAGCGCTTCCGAAGAGCCTTCGACTTTCAGCGCTTGCGGCCGGTTGGCGGCCTGACGCTTGAGCTCGCCGATAATGGCCTCCTTGAGCTTCTCCTCCAGCATCCGATCTCCTTTCAGGCTGTCATTTGGGATTTGGCTCTTCAAGGCCCTCTCCGGGCTCGTCGAGCCGCCCACTCCGGGCCAGCCGGATAGCGTTGCCGAGCGCGCACGCCACGTTGCGCACCTCCTGCTGAAACTCGCGGTCCTCGTCGAGGTCGCGGTGGGAGGTCGCATATGGCTCCATGTAGCCGACATAACCGTCGATCTCGCCGAAGCGGCCCGCGGAGATCAGGTGCA
>NZ_JAPYKO010000114.1:0-445 GCF_037179585.1 Mesorhizobium argentiipisi (SeqCode) | reverse complement strand
CTCCGCGTCCATGCCGCCGACCGCGTCGAGGATCTCCCGGCTAACCGCCTCGACGGCTTTGCGCACGCCCTTGCCGCCGAAGCGCGCCTTGTCGCCGTCGCGCAGCTCCATCGCCTCGTGGGCGCCGGTCGAGGCGCCGGACGGCACCGCCGCGCGGCCGAAGGAGCCGTCCTCGAGGAGCACGTCGACCTCGACGGTCGGGTTGCCGCGGCTGTCGAGGATCTCGCGGGCGGCGATGTTGGTGATCGCGGTCATGAAGCATCCTCCGGGAACGGCGCGCGCGGGGCTTATCCGCCAAGGCCGGCCCTTGGGCAAGGTGCCGCGGGCGGCCGCGTGTCTTGGCGCGGGCCTCGGCGTATAGAGCCGCCCATGAGCATTGAGACCACCGACCCCACCCTCCAGCTCGGGCAGCCGACCGCCCTGCCCTCCCGGCCCGAGGAGGCCC
>NZ_JAPYKO010000113.1:0-446 GCF_037179585.1 Mesorhizobium argentiipisi (SeqCode) | reverse complement strand
GACCGTCGCCCAGTCCCACCTTCCCTGTCCGAGCCGACCGTAGACGTCGCGCAAGCGCAGCCAACCGGTATCCACGGGACGCGCGAAGTGGGTCATCAGGAAGACCAGCCAGGCAGCCTCGTCGACGTCGCCGTTCTGCACGTGGTAGGCGACCGCGCGTTCGGCATCGAACCCGGGATCGTTCGGGTCGGCCCGACGGGGATGGATCGGCCCGCGCTGGACGACCTGGTAGTAGCTCTCGCGCCGCAGGCTGGCGATGAACTGCGTGGCGAGGCAGTCGAGCGCCGCGGGCGCCGCGATGCCCGGGAGAGGATGCTGGTGCCGGCTCAGGGAGTTCGCGATGCGCGTCTTCTCCCCGGCCCAGGACGGCCACGTCACTCCGGCTTCCTCCTCGCGTCGACGGGTTCGCGGGGCGACGGTTCCTTGAGCCTCGCTCCCCGGCGGCC
>NZ_JAPYKO010000112.1:0-448 GCF_037179585.1 Mesorhizobium argentiipisi (SeqCode) | reverse complement strand
TATTGGCAAAGGCCCTTCTTTATCCCTGATTGTACTTGACGATGAAGTACTCAGGTTTGATTGTTTTGGACACAAAGAAGGACATTTTCATATCTCACTGACCACTTTTTACGATACGAAAAAGGATCGGATGTTTTTCTTCGAAAATAGCGTGGAAGAACAGATTCAGCGTACTTATTTTGAATTGACGAATAGTCTTGATTACTATCTTCAAAGGAATAAAAGTAAGAAAATAAGACATTTCAAAATCGACAAATCTCTCCTGGAAACGGCTCTGAAAGAAGCCTGTAGAAAAATGCGTGAATTTCATAACCTGGTTCCGGATTTACAATAATCCGGAAAATCTTTTAGCCAACTACGCATTATCTGGCTGCAATCAGTCGGCCACACTTATTTTTTCAAGTGATTTATGGATTTTCAGCGATTCGATTAAAGCAGCGGAACCATA
>NZ_JAPYKO010000111.1:0-450 GCF_037179585.1 Mesorhizobium argentiipisi (SeqCode) | reverse complement strand
CTTCCGGCTGCTGGTCAAGACCGAGCGCAGCGTCGACATCCAGGCCTACCTGCGGGACTGGCTGGCCCGGGGGCCGAAGCCGAGGGGAAACCTGCGCGTCACCGTCGACGTCGACCCGCAGAGCTTTCTGTAAGGCTCATCCCCCGCCATCGAGCGTGCACCGCTTGCCGCGCCCCGTTTCGATGCTAGCCTCCGGGCGCACATCCAGAGGAGCGGCCGCGTGCTGAGCTACGAGAAGAAGCCGGAGTCCGACATCGCCGAGATCGTCGTCGACGGGAAGATCTCCGACGAGGAGATGAACGCCGTCATCACCGCGATGAAGAGCGATCTCGGCACGGGCCGGAAGCTCCGGCTGCTCGAGGACGTGCGCGCCTTCGAGGGCATGGAGCCGGCGGCCTTCTTCAAGGACCCGCGCTTCGGCATCGAGATGATGAAGGGTGTCAGCCACGT
>NZ_JAPYKO010000110.1:0-454 GCF_037179585.1 Mesorhizobium argentiipisi (SeqCode) | reverse complement strand
CAAGCAAACGCTTGCTCGTGTTCGCAAGCAAACGCTTGCTCGTGGTTGACGCGGGGTGGAGCAGCCCGGTAGCTCGTCAGGCTCATAACCTGAAGGTCACAGGTTCAAATCCTGTCCCCGCAACCAAACACAAAACGGCCCGCTCCTCGCGGGCCGTTCGCGTTTGTGATCGCAGGACGGGCACGAAGGTCAGGCCCTCACCAGGCCGAATCATTCAACCCGTATCGGCGCGCTCGTCATGGCGCTGCTCGCTAGCTGGAATCATGAACCGCGGCCGACGGGGACGTCAAAGTGAGCGCGGCAGCGTATTCAGAGACCAGCTCACAACGTAGCCATCCGGCGAAGACCGCAGTCGTGCGTATCCGGCTGCCATGAGCCCCTGACCCACTGCGGTGCTGGGTCAAGGTTTCGATGGTGAGAGGCGATGATATTCTTCGAGGAGGAGTTTGACCTC
>NZ_JAPYKO010000109.1:0-456 GCF_037179585.1 Mesorhizobium argentiipisi (SeqCode) | reverse complement strand
CGCCGCGAGGGCGACGAGGAACGGCGCCCAGAAGTGGACGAGCCCGAGTCGGCTCCAGACCGAGAAGGTCTCCCGGCAGCCCGTGGTGTTCATCGCGCATCCCAGCGGCACGAAGTAGAAGAACCACACCATCGTCGCGAAGCCCAAGACGACGCCGAGAAGCAGTGCGAAGGTCCTCAACGCCATCCCCTTCGTGCGCGTGGGTGCCGCCCGGACCCGCCGCTCGTGTTATCCTCGAGGACGCTGCCTTCGATCCACTGCGGCGCCGCGGCCCGGATACCGGATTTCGCCGCGGTACCGCAGCGCTCTTCCTTCGGGCACGCGTGGCCAGCGTGGAAGGGCAGGCCGATGCGACACCGCGCGCGGGAGCAGGCCCGACGGCACGCCGACCTCAATTGTCGCCGTCGTGCCCGGATGATAGCAGCGCGGAGATGACGACGAAGCCTCCTCATCGCG
>NZ_JAPYKO010000108.1:0-459 GCF_037179585.1 Mesorhizobium argentiipisi (SeqCode) | reverse complement strand
CGATCCGAAGCGACAGCCGGTACTCGGAGCGGGAGGTGAACATCCGATAGGGCTCGCTCACGCCCTGCGTGACGAGATCGTCGATCATCACGCCGAGATAGGATTCGGCCCGGTCGAAGAGGGCAGGCGCGCCCCCCCCGGCGAGTCGTGCGGCGTTGATGCCGGCAACCACGCCCTGCGCCGCCGCCTCCTCGTAACCGTTGGTGCCGTTGATCTGGCCGGCGAGGAACAGACCGGGCGCCTTGCGCAGGCCGAGCGTCGCGTCGAGCTCGCGGGGATCGACGTAGTCGTACTCGATGGCGTAGCCGGGCCGGACGATCCTCGCTCTTTCCAGCCCCGGGATCAGGGCGACGAGCGCGTGCTGAACCTCTTCCGGCAGGGCGGTCGAGATGCCGTTCGGGTAGACGGTCGGATCGTCGAGCCCCTCCGGCTCGAGGAAGATCTGGTGACCCTCACGGT
>NZ_JAPYKO010000107.1:0-460 GCF_037179585.1 Mesorhizobium argentiipisi (SeqCode) | reverse complement strand
GCACGGGCGCAGATATCTGCGCGGAACTCGATGTTACCCATATCCGATTCCTCAAGGTCGACACCGAAGGCCACGACCTGAAGGTGATTGAAGGCTTTCAGAGCCTTCTCGCGTCTGGCAGCATCGACGTGATTCAATTCGAATATAATTACATGTCGATCTACTCGCGAACCTTCCTTCGGGATTTCTTCGCCGTGTTGACGCCGCAGATGCGGATCGGCCGCCTGCTGCGTGACAGAATCGAGTATTTTGCGTATGCCCCGGCTCTGGACAATTTCATTCAGGCGAACTTCATTGCAGTCCGAGCCGATCTTGCCGAAGGCGAACTCGCCTTCCTCTCGCGGCAATAGACCCATGGCAACCGTGTCGAGGGCCCTGTGAGCGTCTCCTTGATTATCCTGTCGGGACTCATCTTCGCCTTGGGAGTCGTGCCTTTTATCCGGCCGCGCAGCGTTTTCGA
>NZ_JAPYKO010000106.1:0-463 GCF_037179585.1 Mesorhizobium argentiipisi (SeqCode) | reverse complement strand
CCCGCGAGCAGGGTCCGGCGGGAGACGGGAATCGGCGGGACGGTCGGTCGGAACGGAGGCATGGACCCCTATGGACCCCTATCGACCCTTGCGGGCGGCGCGTCGGGAGGGCGGTTCTAGCCGCCCGCCCCCGGCGGCGCCACCGCCGGCGCCCCCGTGTGCGGGAGCCCGAAGTTTTTTGCTGCGGTCCCGGACGCGCGTGCTATAGACCCGCGCTTCCGACGGCCGGGCGGCCGCACTCGGGCTGCCGCGGGCGTGGCGGAACTGGTAGACGCGCTGGATTTAGGTTCCAGTGTCGCAAGACGTGGGGGTTCGAGCCCCTCCGCCCGCACCAGCGCCGCACGGCCGGCCCCTGGACCTGGAGCGTCCGGGACCGACCGGCCGGCACTCCCAAGCGCCGCGACGCGTGCCGAACCGCCCGGACAACGGCCGACGGACCGGACTTCGAGACGATCAACGGACG
>NZ_JAPYKO010000105.1:0-466 GCF_037179585.1 Mesorhizobium argentiipisi (SeqCode) | reverse complement strand
CAAGCAGCGTTCGGGCCAACCGGACCCTCGGACCGGCGAAGGGTTGTCCAGGAAAGGCGAGCGGCCGGAGCGGCTTAGCTGCCGCTCATGCGGCCGCCGCACGAGCTTGGCCGCGAAATGACATCATCGTGGCTCTGTCACGGGAGGCCTCCGCCGGCCGTGCTTTCGTGCGATACCGGCGCCCGAACGGGGTCTTGCCGGGAATCCTGCCATGCTGAGTCCGGACGGCGCGCCGGCGCGGATGCCCGATCTCGCGCCGCTCTGCGAGCGCATCGCGCAGGCCGCGCACCGGGCGCTAATCGACGAGCTTGAGACCTATCCGAAGCCGGGCCTCGTCAGCCCCGTCGATGCCGGCAGCCACCGCGACATGGACGCCGGCACCCTGCGCCGGAGCGCCGGGGCGATCCGCCCCTTCTTCGTGCTGCTCGCGGCAGCCGGCGCGCGGAACGCGCCTCTCGCCGAGCTG
>NZ_JAPYKO010000104.1:0-482 GCF_037179585.1 Mesorhizobium argentiipisi (SeqCode) | reverse complement strand
GATGGCGCACGGTGCGCGACGGTCGGATGGTCGCCACCCGCAGGCTCCGGCTGAGACCGTCGACCCGGCGGAACACGAGGTCGATCCGACGCGCGCCGATCCCCCGCCGTTCCAGCTCGGCGCAGAGGTCCGTGAGAAGATGCTCGGTCACGCGGGCGAGCGTCTCGGGGGCGCCGATCGGATCGGCGAAGACGAGGCGCGCCATCGGCGCCTCCGGCCAGTCGAGATAGACGAGAGGCTCGAGCGCATGACCAAGGGCCTGATCGAGGCGCAGCCCGGGTTCGGGACCGAAGCGTAGACGCAGCGGCGCCCGCGGCATCTGCGTGAGCTGACCGATCCGCTCGATGCCGAGCTGCGCGAGACCGTCCGCGCTCTCGATGGCCAGGCGCAGGGCCTGTACCGGCAGGTCCACCAGCGCCGCGGCGTGCCCGCCCGGTGGCACCACGGGCTCGTGGGGCAGGAAGCGCGCCACGGCCCAGGCG
>NZ_JAPYKO010000103.1:0-482 GCF_037179585.1 Mesorhizobium argentiipisi (SeqCode) | reverse complement strand
ACGTCCGTCGTGCGGAAGTAGAACTGCGGACGGTAGTTGGTGAAGAACGGCGTGTGACGGCCGCCCTCGTCCTTGGTCAGGATGTAGGCTTCGGCCACGAACTTCTTGTGCGGCTTGACCGAGCCGGGCTTGGCCAGAACCTGGCCGCGCTCCACGCCCTCGCGGTCGATGCCGCGCAAGAGCGCGCCGATGTTGTCGCCGGCCTGACCCTGATCGAGCAGCTTGCGGAACATTTCCACGCCCGTGCAGGTGGTCTTGGCGGTCGGACGGATGCCGACGATCTCCAGTTCCTCGCCGACCTTGACCACGCCGCGCTCGACGCGGCCGGTCACCACCGTGCCGCGGCCCGAGATCGAGAACACGTCCTCGATCGGCATCAGGAACGGCTTGTCCAGCGGACGAACCGGCGTCGGGATATAGGCGTCGACCTGAGCCATCAGCTCGCGGATGGCGTCCTCGCCGATGGTCTTGTTGGAGTCTTC
>NZ_JAPYKO010000102.1:0-483 GCF_037179585.1 Mesorhizobium argentiipisi (SeqCode) | reverse complement strand
CCGCCGCAGGCTCCCTGCGCCAGCTCGACCCCTCCGTGACGGCCTCGCGCCCACTGCGATTCTTCGCCTACGCCTGGGGCGAGGTCGATCCCCCCTTCGAAGACCGGCAGTCGCAGGTGCTGGAGCGTTTCCGCCGCTGGGGCCTGCCGGTCAACGACCGCACCGTCGTCTGCGCGGACGCGGCGGCGATGCTCGCCCACTACCGCGCCATCGAGGCCGACCGGGCCGGGCTCGGCTACGACATCGACGGCGTCGTCTACAAGGTGGACGATCTCGGGCTCCAGAAGCGCCTCGGCTTCGTCTCCCGCAGCCCCCGCTGGGCGCTCGCCCACAAGTTCGCCGCCGAGACGGCAGTGACGGTGCTGGAAGCCATCGACATCAATGTCGGGCGCACCGGCTCCCTCAACCCGCTCGCGCGCCTGCGCCCGGTGACGGTCGGCGGCGTCGTCGTCTCGAACGCGACGCTCCACAACGAAGGCTACG
>NZ_JAPYKO010000101.1:0-492 GCF_037179585.1 Mesorhizobium argentiipisi (SeqCode) | reverse complement strand
GACATCCGCAACCGTGCCGAGCGCGACGTGATGCAGCATGCCGAGCAGATCGGGCTCGGGCATCTCGCTCGTCCAGAAGCCGCGCTGGCGCAGCTCGCGGTTGACGGCGACCAGCGTCACCAGCACGAGGCCGACGGCGGCGAGATGGCCAAGGCCCGAGAGATCGTCGAGCCGGTTCGGATTGACCAGCGCATCGACCTCCGGCAGCTCCGTGCCGGCCTGGTGATGATCGATCACGACGACGGACATGCCGAGGCGCTTGGCTTCCGCGAGCGGCTCGATGCTGGTGGTACCGCAATCGACCGTGACGAGCAGCGTGGCGCCCTTCGCGGCCAGCGCGCGGATCGCTTCCGTGTTCGGGCCGTAGCCTTCGAAAATTCGGTCGGGAATATGGATCAGCGGATCGAGCCCGCAATGGCGCAGATGCCAGGCCAGCAGCGCCGCCGAGGTGGCGCCGTCGACGTCGTAATCGCCGAAGATCGCAACCTTCTC
>NZ_JAPYKO010000100.1:0-493 GCF_037179585.1 Mesorhizobium argentiipisi (SeqCode) | reverse complement strand
GAATTCATCAAAACCGCCCGCGCAACCGGCTTCAAGGGCAGGGCGGTCAAGGCATCGACCGCAGACGAATACGATCGCATCATAGCCACCAACATCAAGCCTCATTGGAAGCACGTCACCGACATTCGCACGCTCGATTACCGGGACATTGAAAAGCTGTTGGCGAAGCTCACGCCCGGCGCACGTCGGAACGCGTTTGCGGTTCTGTCTGCATTCTTCCGCTGGAAACCAGTTGCACGCGCCATTGGCCGCAACATCATCGAACTTGCGGAAGCGCCGGCTAAGGCGGCCAGCCGCGACCGCGTGCTATCCCATGAGGAAATCAAAACCGTTTGGAAGGCGGCAGAGAAATGCGGCTATCCATTTGGGCCGATGGTGCAACTGCTATTGTTGACCGGCCAACGCCGCGACGAGATCGCCAACTTGAAGTGGCACGAACTTTCAGACGATCAGGACGCAATCACGCTTGAAGCATCACGCACCAAGAATTCGC
>NZ_JAPYKO010000099.1:0-495 GCF_037179585.1 Mesorhizobium argentiipisi (SeqCode) | reverse complement strand
GATCGAGGGGCCGTCGTCCTTGATGCTCAGCGCGTTGCCGATGTTGAGCGACTGCGAGGCCTTGTCGCCGTCGCCGTCGGTCACCGTCGCCGTCAGCTGGATCAGGTTGGCCGTCAGGCTGGTGGCGTCGTCGGGGGTGTTGGAGGCGTTGTCCTCATGCACCGCCCGGTCGAGATCGAACGACACCTTGCCGTTGGCATCCACGCTGGCCGTGAACACCAGTGGGCCGCCGGCGCCGGCGTGGCCTTCGACCACGTTGCCGTTCATCGACAGCACCACCGCCTGGCCCGTCGCCGTGTCGATCAGGTTGGAGGGGCCGGCCGTCACGCTGAGCGCGTAGCTGGTCGTGCCGCCGTCGGCGCCCGTCGTCACCGTGAAGGCGCCGCTGAAGGAGGCTTCCGCATGCGTCGAGCCGGCAGGGCCGGTGCCCGAGCCGTTGACGCCGTTGTTGGTCGCCGCCGTCAGGTAGCTCTCGTCCACCGTCAGCGTCGGCGC
>NZ_JAPYKO010000098.1:0-498 GCF_037179585.1 Mesorhizobium argentiipisi (SeqCode) | reverse complement strand
CGGAGGCGCTCCGATCGACATCGGTGAAGGAGAGGTTCTCATTGCGGCCATCGGCGGCGCTGACCCGGGCGAACAGGCCGATCTCCGGCGTGAGCGCCTGTTCGAGATTGATGTAGGCGCCCCGTTTGTTGCGGGTTCTCCGGCTGAGGTTCACGGCCGTGTTGACGTCGGGGATGTCGATCGAGTCCGCGAACGCGACCACCTGCCGGTAGTTGGCGGTACGTCCCTCGTGCGAGAACGCGCCGATCCTCAGCCTTCCCGGCTGGTCGAGGATCGGGAGCACGTGGCGTTCCTCGAACTCGACCACGGCCCCGCCCCGGCGCGGGAAGCGCGGATCGAGCGGATCCGTACTCGGGAGCTTGGGGACCTGGGTATAGGCTGCGCGCAGCGCGAACTCGCGACGGTTGTACTCGACCACGATGCCCTGGGTGTAGCCGGGCAGGTTGGCCGGGAAATCGTAGGCCGCCGACTCCCAGAGCGACCAGTTCATGAAGTCGA
>NZ_JAPYKO010000097.1:0-505 GCF_037179585.1 Mesorhizobium argentiipisi (SeqCode) | reverse complement strand
ACCCTATGGTTAGTCATTACACTTATTGGAGGTGCACAAAATCCTATCATAAAATTAGTATTGCTTGCCATGTTTATCCCAGTTGGTGAAATTGTGAAAAGTTTTATTGGCCTTAGCACCAATGCATCCGCTGGTATTCATAGAGCGGGTACGATGATGGGTATGGATGCTTTAGCAAGTGTGGCTGGTTTGGTTAAAGGTGTTCGTGACGACTACCGTAGTGCAAAAGATAAAGGGAAAGAAAAGAAAGATGGAGAGAAAGATAATAAAGAAGATGCGGATAACCCGAAAAATGCATTAGGAGCAAATTTAGGGACAGATGTTGGTACAACATCTCGTGCAGCTCGTATGTTAAAAGCAGGTCAAATTGGAAGTTCAATTGGTAAAGCAGCGACAGGACTTGCAGGTATGGCAGCGGGAGCTGGTCTTGGACCGGGAGCGATGGTAGCAGGCTCGCAAGTTGGAAGTGCATTAGGTAGTGCTCCTGGTGCAGTGGCTGGTAGAA
>NZ_JAPYKO010000096.1:0-506 GCF_037179585.1 Mesorhizobium argentiipisi (SeqCode) | reverse complement strand
TGTTGCGCAATTCTGGCATTGTGATTCACTTCGATTATGGCTCGGAGGGATTTGCGATGGCGGTGAAGCGGACGGGACAGATGAGCTTTATCGAGGCGTTCCTTGGGAACAAGGCGGTTGGCTCGTCGGGAATCCTGGATCGGATCGAGTCGCTGGTGAAGTGGTACCGTTTCGAGAAGCTGCTTGGCGGGCTCAATCATGGTGGTCCGGGCCATCCCGGCTGGCCAGCGCTGGTTCTCTTCAAGGCCCTGCTCTTGCAGTCGCTTTACGGGCTGTCGGACCGCGAGTTGGAGGAAGCGCTCGCCGACCGGCTGTCGTTCCGCCGCTTCGTGGGGCTCGCCCTCGACGAGACGGTGCCCGACCACACGGTGCTCAACCGCTTCCGCAATCTTTTGATCGAGAAGGGACTTCTGGACAGGCTGGTTGGCGAACTCGACCGGCTGTTGGAGAAAGCCGGCGTGATGCTGAAGCGCGGCGCGATGCTGGACGCGACCCTGATCGAGGCG
>NZ_JAPYKO010000095.1:0-510 GCF_037179585.1 Mesorhizobium argentiipisi (SeqCode) | reverse complement strand
CAACGTCGCCGCCTTGCGCCATCACCTTTGCGATCCGCTCGGCCTGCAGATAGACGCGGTCGCCGATGCGGATCTCGCCCGCCACCACCGGCACGCGGTCGATCAGCTCGGCCTCGCTCTGGTCGGTAATCTCGAGGAAATCGAACCGCTCGCGCTCAAGCTCGAAGGCGCAGTGCATTCGCCAAAGGCCATTGTTCTTCTTCTCATGCGCACCGGCCTTGGCAACCGCCGTCGCATCGAGGATGCGGATCAGCCGGCCTTTGGCCAAGCCTGCCTCCTCCTCCTCGCGCTTCAAAAGATGCCCGATCAACTGCTGCAGCCATGGCCCTGCATTGCGCAGCCGGCCGAGCAAGGCCACGTCCGAAATGTCGGCAATGCCGCTCGCCGCCGCCCAGGCCACGACGCCCCGCATCCCTACCTTGCCAAGGCAGTAAGCCAGCGTCAGGCGCAACAGGTCGCTCGCCGACCTGATGCCGCGTGGTCGCAGGAACGCCTTCGTCTCGCGCGCAC
>NZ_JAPYKO010000094.1:0-513 GCF_037179585.1 Mesorhizobium argentiipisi (SeqCode) | reverse complement strand
GCGTTGCCCGCATCGCGACCAGTTGATCGCGGTGGCCGGCAAGCGACTGAAGCCGCTCACCTTCTTCGCGTGGTGCCGGCTCGGCCTCAGGCTGGTAGCGACGGCCATAGTCGCTCAGCATCCTGGCGTCGAGAGGATCGGTCTTGGCGCGCCGTCTGGTCGACTTGGCATAATGGTGGGTGTGCGCCGGGTTGTGCCGCGAGAACGGCACGCCGGCCTTGGCCAGCGCATGGCGCAGAAGCCGGTCATGGACCCCTGTCGCCTCCATGACGACGAAGTCCCGGCTGGGATCAAGCCCTGCCACATAGGCCGCGATCGCATCGGCCTGGTTGTCGATGCGCCGAAGACGGCCGCTTGTCTCATCAAAAAAGTCAAGCCACTGCTTTGAGATGTCGCAGCCGACATAGTTCTGGGCTATCATGTCCACGCCTCTTCCTGTGGTGCGGGGTCTGCTTGGAACAGCCCCGTGCAACTGTTCAGGTTGATGGTTCATCGGTGGGAAGGGACCGGGCC
>NZ_JAPYKO010000093.1:0-515 GCF_037179585.1 Mesorhizobium argentiipisi (SeqCode) | reverse complement strand
AGAGCTTCAGGTACACTTTCAGGTGGTGAAGCACAACGTATTCGATTGGCAACGCAAATTGGGTCGCGTTTGACTGGTGTCTTATATGTATTAGATGAGCCATCAATTGGACTGCATCAAAGAGATAATGATCGATTAATTAATACACTTAAAGAAATGAGAGATTTAGGAAATACTTTAATTGTAGTTGAACACGATGATGATACAATGCGTGCGGCTGATTACTTAGTGGACATAGGGCCTGGTGATGGTGAGCATGGAGGACAGATTGTGTCTAGTGGTACACCTCAAAAGGCAATGAAAGATAAAAAATCTTTAACAGGACAATACTTGAGTGGTAAGAAACGTATTGAAGTACCTGAATATCGCAGACCGGCTTCAGATCGTAAAATTTCTATACGTGGAGCTAGAAGTAACAACCTTAAAGGGGTTGATGTGGACATACCACTTTCAATCATGACGGTCGTTACAGGTGTATCAGGTTCTGGTAAAAGCTCATTAGTAAATGAAGTATT
>NZ_JAPYKO010000092.1:0-518 GCF_037179585.1 Mesorhizobium argentiipisi (SeqCode) | reverse complement strand
CGTTTTCATTTTTTAAAGTAATCACCAATTAATATTATACATACTGGAGTGACTATAAGGAGGACATTATTATGAGAGCAGCAGTTGTAACGAAAGATCACAAAGTAAGTATTGAGGACAAAAAGTTAAGAGCTTTAAAACCTGGTGAAGCGTTGGTACAAACGGAATATTGTGGCGTTTGTCATACCGATTTACATGTTAAGAATGCTGATTTTGGTGATGTTACAGGCGTTACTTTAGGTCATGAAGGTATTGGTAAAGTCATCGAAGTTGCGGAAGATGTAGAATCATTAAAAATTGGAGACCGTGTGTCTATCGCTTGGATGTTCGAAAGCTGTGGAAGATGTGAATATTGTACAACAGGTCGTGAAACACTTTGCCGTAGTGTGAAAAATGCTGGTTATACAGTAGATGGTGCAATGGCTGAACAAGTTATTGTTACTGCAGACTATGCTGTGAAAGTACCTGAAAAATTAGATCCAGCAGCAGCGTCTTCTATTACATGCGCAGGTGTGACA
>NZ_JAPYKO010000091.1:0-519 GCF_037179585.1 Mesorhizobium argentiipisi (SeqCode) | reverse complement strand
ACCGTGCTCGTTGCGCCCGAGAGGCGCCCGATCGAGCCACTGGTACACGCCCCAAAGCCCGTCCAGTCCGCGCGCATAGCTGGAATAGGTGTGGTAGACGACGCCGTCGTCGAGCACGAAGGCGCTGACCCCCGGCCTGTCGCGCGTATAGGTGGGAACGTCGGTGCCGGTCATGGCCGCGATTTGGGCAGCCGGCCCCTCGTTGCCGCGCCACTCCTGAACGGTCTTGCCGGCAAGTGGCTCCGGCGCCGGCGGTTCGCGGCGGAAGTTGTATTCTATCGTCCCGTTTCGCTGTTCCTCCTCGGTGAACCACACGCTGAAGTCGCGGTTGAACTCGCCGTCATTCGAGGAGGCCCAGGGAAAGGTCCAGCCCATCCGCTGCTTGAACGCCTGCAGTTTTGCAAGCGACGCACGCGATACCGCCGAGAAGGCGACATCGTGGTTCTCAAGATGGACGACGATCCCGTTGAACCCGTCCGCGATCGAGGAGCAGGACGGGCACCCGGCCTTGTAGTCGGG
>NZ_JAPYKO010000090.1:0-532 GCF_037179585.1 Mesorhizobium argentiipisi (SeqCode) | reverse complement strand
GACATCATGGA
This sequence comes from Mesorhizobium argentiipisi (SeqCode), assembly GCF_037179585.1. Classification (NCBI taxonomy): domain Bacteria; kingdom Pseudomonadati; phylum Pseudomonadota; class Alphaproteobacteria; order Hyphomicrobiales; family Phyllobacteriaceae; genus Mesorhizobium; species Mesorhizobium argentiipisi (SeqCode). The sequence goes on along the minus strand of NZ_JAPYKO010000090.1, from coordinate 521 downwards.
GAAGGGCCCCGGCTTCTCGAAGCTGCTGTGGGACTTCATGGGCGGAGGGCCCAAGGTCAACAATTTCAAGACCAGCGCCAGCGTGCCGGCCTCGACGCCGCTGTCGGTGCAGATCTCGAAAGAGCTGTCCTCGCGCGGCTTCAAATTCGTCGGCCCGACCATCGTCTACGCCTTCATGGAGGCGACCGGCATGGTCAACGACCATCTCGTCGACTGCCATTGTCACGCGAGCTGCGGCAAGACGCAGCGCAAGCCGCGCCTCAAGGCCAAATGACCGCGAAGAAAACGGCACGCGACGTGGCATCCCGCGCCTGGCAGCGCATGCTGTCGGGCCGGCGGCTCGATCTGCTCGATCCCTCCCCGCTCGATGTCGAGATCGCCGACATCGCGCATGGGCTGGCGCGCGTGGCGCGCTGGAACGGGCAGACCACCGGTGCGCACATCTTCTCGGTCGCGCAGCACACGCTGCTGGTGGAGACCGTGCTGCGGCACGAGATGCCGCGCGTCGATGAGCGCATGCG
>NZ_JAPYKO010000089.1:0-543 GCF_037179585.1 Mesorhizobium argentiipisi (SeqCode) | reverse complement strand
TTAAAGCTGCGGCGAAGGCGTGACCTGCCTGGTCGCATTTTTCGCGAGAAGGACCGTTGCTTTCGATGACGACGATAGCCTGCCTTACCGTCAACCCGTGCTTTTCTGCGAATTCGACCGGGTCATACGCCTGGTTCCACTGATGTCCGGTTCGATTCACACTCTGCATGAAAGCTCCCACTTGTGGTTGGCAGCACTGCAACGTGCGGAGGTCCGCAAGGTTTCAGTTTATATGACTGATCATCGCAATTCAGGCCGAGCAGTGCACGTCGCTTCCCTTGCCGTTGCGCGCGTGAACGGCAGTTGGCAAATGATTTGACTTGAAGATGTATCGGACCTCGCGGCTTAAATCAGCGTGATCGGCATATAGCGAATAATCACCTTCTCCTGCCGGAAACGCCTCTCCAGCGCCGTACGGCGATCACGCCACTCACGTAGGTCGATCTCCTCGGTCATGACTTCAAAGATGACGATCTTGTCGGCGTTTGACTCGGCACCCTTTCTCCACAAACCATCCGCAGGAGCCTGAAGATAGGCGGTAAC
>NZ_JAPYKO010000088.1:0-556 GCF_037179585.1 Mesorhizobium argentiipisi (SeqCode) | reverse complement strand
GTGCTTCTTTGCTAGGTTCACTAAATTTAATGGTACGTGTCATATCGCTACAATAATGCTCATAAATTACACCTAAATCAAATAGTACATATTCATTGCTTTTTAATCTGCGATTTCCTGGTGTGCCATGAGGTGATGCGGCATGATCTCCAAATAAAACCATCGTATCAAAACTCATTTCATTGACGCCATATTGTTTGATAGTTTGCTCAATATGGTTGACTACTTCACGTTCAGTCACACCTTCTTTTAAATAAGAAACACCTATTTCGATACACTTATCTGCTAACTCAGCAGCTTTACGTATTTTGCTAATTTCATCTTCGGATTTAATATTTCTCAATTGTTTGATTGTTAAATCAACATCTCCGAATGAATTGACATTGAAACCAGAGGTTAATTGTTTTTGGCGTGCTACTGTTAAGTGCTCGCTTTCAATTAGTAATTTATTGATTGTTTGAGGATAAAGTGAGAAAGGGTTTTCAGTGTCTAAATATCCAACGATTTCACCTGTGAAAGGTGATGCTTTGACTTCTTCGACTTCCATTTTTGGACA
>NZ_JAPYKO010000087.1:0-632 GCF_037179585.1 Mesorhizobium argentiipisi (SeqCode) | reverse complement strand
CTTTGAGGCTGGTGATGACGATCGCCTCGAAAGCCTCGGCGAGTTGCTTCTTCAGCGTTGCCCGCATCGCGACCAGTTGATCGCGGTGGCCGGCAAGCGACTGAAGCCGCTCACCTTCTTCGCGTGGTGCCGGCTCGGCCTCAGGCTGGTAGCGACGGCCATAGTCGCTCAGCATCCTGGCATCGAGAGGATCGGTCTTGGCGCGCCGTCTGGTCGACTTGGCATAATGGTGGGTGTGCGCCGGGTTGTGCCGCGAGAACGGCACGCCGGCCTTGGCCAGCGCATGACGCAGAAGCCGGTCATGGACCCCTGTCGCCTCCATGACGACGAAGTCCCGGCTGAGATCAAGGCCCGCCACATAGGCCGCGATCGTATTGGCCTGGTTGTCGATGCGCCGAAGACGGCCGCTTGTCTCATCAAAAAAGTCCAGCCACTGCTTTGAGATGTCGCAGCCGACATAGTTCTGGGCTATCATGTCCACGCCTCTTCCTGTGGTGCGGGGTCGGCTTGGAACAGCCCCGTGCAACTGTTCAGGTTGATGGTTCATCGGTGGGAAGGGACCGGGCCATGCCACGGCCTGTCCGAAAGGACGACCAGGATCCACTCGGCCTCCTTCCCACTTCAACCATACA
>NZ_JAPYKO010000086.1:0-685 GCF_037179585.1 Mesorhizobium argentiipisi (SeqCode) | reverse complement strand
GCGATCAGGGAGGCGACGATCTGGCGGGTAGCGCGCCACAGCAGCGGGCGCCCGTCGCTCAAGGGGGAGAGACACCCAACTCCTGCGAGAGGGGTTCGGTCACAAGCGCGATGAGGAAGTGGGCAAGAATCCAGGGCTTTGCGATCCTTGGGTCTTTGGCGGGAGGCGCGCGCAGCCCGATCAGGCTCTTCAGGCGCTTGAAGGCGAGTTCGATGCGCCAGCGCATGCGATAGAGCTTGAGAACCGTGCCGGCGGGAAACTCCTCCCGGTCCAGCGAGGTCACAAGGATGACGAAGCCGGCCGCAATCAGCGTCTGCGGTTGAACCTTGTTGCCCTTGGCCTTGGCTTCCTTGTTGAGTTTGCGCCGCGCTTCTTGTGCCGCGGGCTCGGATTTGCGCAAGGCGATCAGGCGCATCTTCACCGACGCGCCCTGCTTGAGGCCCAGCCGGACAGGCGTTTCGAAGACCTCCTCGCGGCAGCTCTCCAGATGGCCGATGAGATCGAACGCCTCGCCGTTGGCGTCGAGCCATCGCGCATTCTTCCACGATGCGCGCACGACAACGTCGCCGCCTTGCGCCATCACCTTTGCGATCCGCTCGGCCTGCAGATAGACGCGGTCGCCGATGCGGATCTCGCCCGCCACCACCGGCACGCGGTCGATCAGCTCGGCCTCGCTCTGGTCGGT
>NZ_JAPYKO010000085.1:0-712 GCF_037179585.1 Mesorhizobium argentiipisi (SeqCode) | reverse complement strand
TGATCGCCATAGGCCGCCTTCTCGTCGCCGCAGATCAGCTGGTCGGCCGGCTCGGTGTCGGTGAGCGAGGCGTCGCTCACCTCGACGCGCCGGATGATGGTGTGCGCCTGGTCAGCGCCGATGTGCATCTTGTAGCCAAAGGTGCTCTTCTTGCCCTTCTTGCCCCAGCGCGCATCCTTGTCGGACGACGGCTTGATCGGACCATGATGGCCCTTCTTGGGCTGCTTGGGCGGGCGGCCGCGGGCCTGCAAGAATGTGGCATCGACCAAGGTACCGCGCTTGACGATCAGGCTCTTCGCCTCCAGTTGGCGATTGATCTCCTCAAAGATCTTGTCGATCAGACGCTCGCGCGTCAGTTCCTCGCGGAAACGCCACAGCGTCGAGTGATCAGGCGTGCGATCCGAAAGGCTGAAGCCGGCAAAGCGGCGGAACGACAGCCGGTCCCGGATTTGCGCTTCAAGCGCGGGATCGCTCAGCCCATGCCACACGCCCAGCAGCAAACAACGCACCAGCGGCTCGGCTGGATAGCTGGTGTTGCCAGAGCCAGGACCGCTGCGATGACCAAGCAAGGTTCGGATCGGCGCCCAGTCCAGTTCCTTCGCTATCAGGTCGAAGATCGTCTCATCCGACGCCGCAAAACCGTCCGCTAGGCTCAATTGGCCAAGCACTCGATCGACCATCGCGAATCCCTCCTCGCCGGATATCCGCATGG
>NZ_JAPYKO010000084.1:0-1031 GCF_037179585.1 Mesorhizobium argentiipisi (SeqCode) | reverse complement strand
GATGTTCATTTTCTGACCTCCAGTCAAAAGTTAAAAAACGGGTCTGGGTATTTTTTGCTGAAGGACAGCGTTCCCTGCCCCATCCCCACTTACCGAAAAAGATGCGCACCGCGCCGCTCCTTCGAACCAGACCTTTACCCAGGCGGCAGCGGCGTTCAACCACGATCGCACCGGCTGAAGCCCTATCCGGACGCTATCCCCGGACGTTGTTGCACAAATGACACGATTTGGCCTCACTCCGAAAGTTCTCATTAACCAATAAGGCCTTGCAGCCGGTCGAATCCGGCGATGGACGGCCGAAATTGCGGCGCCAGCCCCGAGTCGCCGGGCAGGGAATCGCCATGGAATCGCCGCATGGCTCCGCCCGCCGAGCTGCACCATGCCGAATTTTCGGCGATTATGGCGCCGGCTTGTTGATTGTGCCGACGCTTTTCTTTATCCAGCGGCGCGACGGAGAGGTGGCCGAGTGGTCGAAGGCGCTCCCCTGCTAAGGGAGTAGAGGTCAAAAGCTTCTCGTGGGTTCGAATCCCATCCTCTCCGCCATCCTGCTTCGCTCTCCGAGCTTCGCAGGACAAGCCCCAACTTTCGAGCGAAGCAGGATGGCGGAGAGGATGCCCTCCGAAGCCTTGGCGAAGGAGGGCCGGTTCGTGTGGTATGTCTATCTGCTTGAGAGCGAGGCTTCGGAAGGCGAGCGCTATATCGGCATAACGTCCGATTTGAAGAAGCGGATTGCCGATCACAACGCCGGAAAGTCCAGTCACACTTCCAAATTTCTCCCGTGGCGAATCGTGACCTACGTGGCCTTTTCAAGCCGAGCAAAGGCGACTTCATTCGAGCGCTATCTCAAATCGGGATCCGGACACGCGTTCGCCAGCAAATGCCTTTGGTAGAATTCACCAGAGCAAAAAAGTAGCAATAACAAAGCACTGGCGTTGATGGCGGTCGAATAAAGTCGACTCTTCCGTTCGATTCTGACTGGAGGTCAGAAAATGAACATCAAGAGCCTTCTTCTCGGCTCAGCTGCGGCCCTG
>NZ_JAPYKO010000083.1:0-1043 GCF_037179585.1 Mesorhizobium argentiipisi (SeqCode) | reverse complement strand
CATGCCGGGGTCAAGGGACCCGCGGCTCAAACCTGGTGGAGGCTTATGACGATGACGTCTCTGACGCTCAACAAGATCACCTCGCAACGCGGAATCTCCGTGGGCGAAGCAACCAAGAAGATCGCCGACCTCGGCTGGAATCCTTCCTACGTCCAGGAAGCGATGACGTTTCCGACCGACTACAAGATCAACAAGACGCCGCGCGACCCGATGAAGCAGGTCCTGCGGTCCTATTTCCCAATGCAGGAAGAGAAGGACAACCGTGTCTATGGCGCGCTGGATGCAGCGTTGCGCGGCGACATGTTCCGCAATGTGGAACCTCGCTGGGTCGAGTGGATGAAACTCTTCCTGGCCATCATTCCCTTCCCGGAAATCTCCGCCGCGCGCTCGATGGCGATGGTCGCCCGCATCGCGCCCGGCGAGGAACTCAGAACCGGCTTCACCATGCAGATGATCGACGAGTTCCGTCACTCGACGATCCAGATGAACCTGAAGAAATGGTACATGGAGAACTACATCGATCCGGCCGGCTTCGACATCACCGAAGAAGCCTTCGGAAAGTGCTATGCCACCACCATCGGCCGGCAGTTCGCCGAAGGCTTCATCACCGGCGACACCATGACCGCCGCCTGCATGTACTTGACCGTGGTGGCCGAAACCGCTTTCACCAACACCCTGTTCGTCGCCATGCCTTCGGAGGCCGCCCGCAACGGTGACTATGCGCTTCCGACCGTCTTCCTGTCGGTGCAATCGGACGAGAGCCGGCATATCGGCAACGGCCACTCCCTGCTGATGGCGGCGCTCAAGGAACCGGAAAACCACCTGCTGCTCGAGCGCGACCTGCGCTACGCCTTCTGGCAGAACCACGCGATCGTCGATGCCGCCATCGGCACCTTCATCGAATACGGCACCACCAACCGCGACAAGAACAAGGAGTCTTACGCGGAAATGTGGCACCGCTGGATCTATGAGGACTACTACCGCACCTACATGCTGCCGCTCGAGAAATACGGCATCAAGGTCCATCACGACGACGTCCAGGC
>NZ_JAPYKO010000082.1:0-1088 GCF_037179585.1 Mesorhizobium argentiipisi (SeqCode) | reverse complement strand
GCGCCCTGGACGGCGCTTCACATCGACACGCCGCGTTTGGCCGGCATGTCCGAGGAAGACAAGGACCGCCTGGCCAGGAACCTGCGCCTCGCCGAGCAGCTCGGCGCCGAGATCACCACGATTCCCGGCCAGAACGTCGCCCAGGACATCGTGCGCCACGCGACGACGAACAATTTTACCCACATCGTCATCGGCAGGCCAACGCGCTCGCGCTGGCGCGAGCTGATCGAAGGCTCGCTAACCTATGATCTGATCCGCAATGCCGGCGACATCAGCGTCCATGTCATTTCCGGCGCCGAGCGCGATACCGACGCGCCGTCAGCGCGGGTCAAGGCCGCGACCGAGCAGAAGCCTTTCCAGATCTGGCCCTATCTGATCTCGACAGTCTACGTCGTCGGCGCGCTGGCCGTCAGCTCGATCCTCGACCAGTTCCTAGATGTCCGCAATCTCGCCAGCGTCCTGCTGCTGGCGGTGCTGACCGCCGCTGTGACCTTCGGGCTCTGGCCGGCGCTCTACGCCTGTTTCCTCTCCGCGCTTGCCTTCAACTTCTTCTTCCTCGAGCCGCGCTACACGCTGACGATCAGGGACCCCGAAAGCATCGTAGCCTTCGCCGTCTTCCTCGTCGTCGCCGTGATCGCCAGCAATCTCACGGCACGCGTGCAGCGCCAGGCGGTCGCCGCGCGCTCGCGGGCGCGCGCCACCGAGGATATCTATTCCTTTTCCAGGAAGCTCGCCGGCGCCGGCACGCTCGACGACGTGCTGTGGGCCACCGCCTTCCAGATCGCCTCGATGCTGAAGGTCCGCGTCGTGCTGCTTTTGCCGGAAAACGGCACCATCACCGTCAAGGCCGGCTATCCGCCGGACGATACCCTGGCTGAGGCCGATATCGCGGCCGCGCGCTGGGCCTGGGAGCACAACCGCGCCGCCGGCCGCGGCGCCGACACCTTGCCCGGCGCAAAACGCCTCTATCTGCCCTTGCGGACGGGGCGAACCGCGATCGGCGTGGTCGGCCTCGACAACGACAAGCAGGGACCGCTGCTGACGCCCGAGCAGCAACGCCTGCTCGACGCCTTGGTCGACCAGGCAGC
>NZ_JAPYKO010000081.1:0-1143 GCF_037179585.1 Mesorhizobium argentiipisi (SeqCode) | reverse complement strand
GGGCCTGTTGCGCAGTTAGCGAGGACAGGCTCGCGGAGCGATTTGGTCGCGAGGTCTCGCTCCGTTTTGGCTTTGGGGTGGAATTGAGGGTGGCGGTGTGGCCTCAGGCCGGATGCTGGACGCACCTATCCTGTGATGGCGGCCCATCGGCGCATGTTGAAGGCGATCGCAGCCATCGTCACTTGAGCTGCGGCCTTGGCCAATCCGATATAGCGGATCGTCGTCAGCTTCATGCGGTTCTTGAGCGTGGCGAAGGTGGTCTCCACCGCTGCCCGCCGTCTCGCGATCAGGCGGTTGTAGCGCTTGAGCCGCGGCGGCAGTTCGGGATGGTGCTTGTTGGGGCGGCGGGCAATGCGCGGCTTGCGGCCCTCAGCCTTGAGCCTGGCACGGCGGGCATGCGTGTCATAGGCGGCATCCGCCCACACCGCCTTCTCGTCGCCGCGCACCAACTCATCGGCCATTACCGTGTCGTTGACGTTGGCCGGTGTGGTGATCACCGTGCGGATCAGGCCAGAGCCCTCGTCCACCCCGACATGGGCCTTGTAGCCGAAGGTGAAGTCGCCCTTACCCCGTCTTACGCCACGGGCATCGGCGTCCTTCGAGGGCCGCTCGGCTGTCGGCGGCGCCGAGACTGCATCGATCAGCGTGGCGTCTAGCATCGTGCCGCGCTTCAGGATCACGCCCGCCTTCTCCAACTGCCGGTCCAGTTCGCCAAACAGCTTCTCCATCAGCCCTTCGCCAACAAGCAGGTTGCGAAAGCGCGACAGCACCGTGTGGTCGGGAATGCTCTCCTCAAGCCCAAGCCCGACAAAGCGCCGGAATGACAACCGATCGCCGAGCGCTTCCTCGAGTTCGCGATCTGATAGCCCATAGAGCGACTGCAGCAGCAGCGCTTTGAAGAGCAACAACGGCGGCCAGGCTGCGCGTCCCGGTCCGCCGTCGCGTAGCGGGTTGAGCAGCTTCTCGAAGCGATACCACTTCACCAGACCGGACAGTCGGTCGAGCGGCGAGGATCCACCTGCAAGCTTCTGGCCCAGAAATGCTTCCGCCAGGCTCAACTGCCCCGTCTGCTTCACCGCCATTGCGATTCCCTCCGAGCTTCCTTCTCAGGGAATCACAACCAGCCAATTACGCAACAGGCCC
>NZ_JAPYKO010000080.1:0-1205 GCF_037179585.1 Mesorhizobium argentiipisi (SeqCode) | reverse complement strand
TTGACGTGCTCCCCTGAAATGTCCTCGCTTTGAGGATAGCCTGTCATCCGGATGAGGAGACAGGGCAATGAAGCGATCGAGATTTTCCGACGAACAGATCATCGGCATTTTGAAGGAGCACCAGGCGGGGCTTTCGGCGATGGAGCTTTGCCGCAAATACGGTGTGAGCGATGCGACGTTCTACAAGTGGCGCTCGAAGTATGGCGGCATGGACGTATCGGAGGCGAAGCGGCTGAAGAGCCTCGAGGAGGAGAACGGCAAGCTGAAGCGCCTGCTGGCCGACGCCATGCTCGACGTCTCGACCTTGCGCGAGATGCTCGGAAAAAACTTCTGACGCCTGGGTCGAGGAGGACCGCCGTGACCTGGGCGATCGAGAACAAGGGCTATTCGCAGCGTCGTGCTTGCGGGCTCGTCGGCATGGAGCCGCGGGTTTACCGGTATCGCTCGAGCCGACCGGACGACGCGGGCCTGCGAAAGCGGCTGCGGGAACTGGCAGCCGAGCGCCGACGCTTCGGCTATCGCCGACTGCACCTTCTGCTGAAGCGCGAAGGCGTGGCGGTGAACTGGAAGAAGCTCTACCGGCTCTATCGCGAAGAGCGGCTGACGGTGCGCAGACGCGGTGGCCGCAAGCGGGCGCTCGGCACGAGAGCGCCGATGGCGATACCGCAGGATGCCAACCAGCGCTGGAGCCTCGACTTCGTCTCCGACATGTTGACCGACGGGCGCCGCTTCCGGATCCTGTGTGTCATCGACGACTTCAGCCGGGAGTGCCTAGCGACCGTCGTCGACAACTCGATCTCGGGCGAACGTGTCACCCGCGAACTCGACATCATCGCCGAGCATCGCGGCTTCCCCTGCATGATCGTGTCGGACAATGGCACTGAGCTGACCTCGAATGCCATTCTGGCGTGGCAGGAGGAGCGGCAAGTCGAATGGCACTATATCGCGCCCGGCAAGCCGATGCAGAACGGCTTCGTGGAAAGCTTCAATGGTCGGCTGCGCGACGAGTGTCTCAACGAGCGGCTCTTCACTAGCTATCGGCATGCCCGAGACAGCATCGAAGAATGGAGGATCGACTACAATGTGAACCGCCCCCACACGAGCCTCGACGGGCTCACACCGAACGAATTTGCAACCCGGTCCAGATCGGACCACAACGTGAACAGGGCTAACTTATAGGCGCGGACAAAACGGGGAGCACGTCA
>NZ_JAPYKO010000079.1:0-1251 GCF_037179585.1 Mesorhizobium argentiipisi (SeqCode) | reverse complement strand
TCGTCTCATCCGACGCCGCAAAACCGTCCGCTAGGCTCAATTGGCCAAGCACTCGATCGACCATCGCGAATCCCTCCTCGCCGGATATCCGCATGGAATCACCGATCCGATTCTGTGCAAAGCCCTCCTTGCGGGAGAAGGTGGATCGGCGCGATAGCGCCGAGACGGATGAGGGGTGGTCCAGCGGAGTGAGGCGTCGGCGTTTCCTGGAACACCCCTCATCCGTCGCCTTCGGCGACACCTTGTCCCACAAGGGGAGAAGGAAAAACTGAAACAAAACCACACCAAAACGAAACAATTCCGCCATCGGTGCGGCATGGTGCCGACACAATCGGCGACCATAAACCCCGCCGAAACAAGGGGTTCGGGGCCATGGTGACGGCTGAAGATATCATCGAGAGCGGCAAGCCCGCCAGGCTGAGGCCTGCCGGCGGCTTTGCGCTCAAGCCGGCGCAGCAGCCGGCCGGGCCGTTCGAGGTCGCGGCCGAGGCGCGCAAGCCGACCATGCGCGACGCGCTGGTGACCGCCTGCTGGTGATCTATCCGGCCTTCGCGGCCGTGGCGGCGATCATTGCCGGGCTGTTCCTGGCCGGCGCCGGCAGCGTCTGACTTAATCCAACGATCGGGGGATCATCATGCAGTTGCAATTTGCGGGCGCGCTTGCCGGCGCGCTGGCTGTCGGCGCGACCGGCACGACCAACGCCTGCCAGCCGGGCGATGCCCGCCTTTCCGGCCACTACTACCTGAACGGTGTCATGGAAGTCGGTTCCGAGCTGCTGTTGAAGAAAGACGGCAGCTTCGAGTTCGCGCTCGCCTATGGCGCCAACGACCAGTACGGCAAAGGCTGCTGGCTGAGGAAGGGCTCGACCGTCGAGGTCATCCCGGCCGGCCGCGGCTCCGCCTCCACGCATCACACGCCCGACGATCGCGGTTTCAGCGGACTGGTGCTCACGGTGTCCGGCTCCAGCCTGGTCTGGGACATCAATGGCAGCGGCCATAAGGGCAGGTTCGAGAAGTGAGCCTCTTCTCCTTCTCCCCTTGTGGGAGAAGGTGGATCGGCGCGTTAGCGCCGAGACGGATGAGGGGTGCTCCAGCGAAGTGAGACGCTGGCTTTCCCTGGAGCCCCCCCTCATCCGTCGCCTTCGGCGACACCTTCTCCCACAAGGGGCCTGTTGCGCAGTTAGCGAGGACAGGCTCGCGGAGCGATTTGGTCGCGAGGTCTCGCTCCGTTTTGGCTTTGGGGTGGAATTGA
>NZ_JAPYKO010000078.1:0-1406 GCF_037179585.1 Mesorhizobium argentiipisi (SeqCode) | reverse complement strand
AACCTTCTCGCTCATCGGGCGCGCCTGCCACTCCGCCAAGCTGATCTGCCTCGACCGCTTCAAGTCCTCGTTGAACAAGTCGATTTGCGTCTGCGCAAAATCCTTGCCGTAGACATTGAGGCTGGCTTCGTCATTCAGCCGCAACGAGCGCTCGTCGAGATTGGTGGAACCGAAGCTCGCCCAGACGTCGTCGACGATCAGCAGTTTGGGGTGATACATCGTCGGCTGAAACTCATAGATGCGCACGCCCGCTTCGAGCAGTTGGCCCCAGAAATGGCGCGAGCCTTTTCGCACGATGGGCACATCGGTCAGCGAATTGGGAACGATGACGTCGACCGCCACGCCTCTCTTTCTGGCGTCCAGTATCTGCTGGACCGCGATTTCGTCCGGCACGAAATAGGCCATGCCGATGCGCAGGTGATCCTTGGCCGCGGCGATGGCAGCCAGCATCATCAGCTCCATGTCCTCGGAGCCGTTCGGTTGCGATGAAAGGATCAACTGGGCGCTTAGCGCACCTGCGGGTTCGGGTGGCGGATAGAACTTTTCTCCTTGCAACGTTTCGCCCACGGTCTCCAGCCAGTTCTCGGCGAAGGCCGCCTGGAAAGCGGCGACCGAAGGTCCCTGAATTTGGTAATGGGTGTCACGCCACTCGTTCGGATCGCGCGCATCGCCCAGCCAGTTGTCTGCGATACCGACCCCGCCGGTGAACGCGACCCGCCCGTCCACGATGAGCAGCTTCCGGTGCGTCCGGTTGTTCACTCGGTCAAGCGTGTACCAGTAGATGGGCCGGTACCGCTGGAAGCGCACCCCTGCACTCGTCATGATGTGGATCAGGTTCTCGTCGAAAGGCAAGCTACCGAGCCAGTCGACGAGCACTCGAACCTCGACGCCTTCCCGGGCTTTCGCGGCTAAGGCCGTGGCGAACGCGTAACCGACCGATCCCGACCAATAAATGTAGGTTTCCATGTCGATGCTGGTTTGAGCCGCGCCGATCGCTTGCAGCATCGCCGGAAAGATCTCGTCGCCATTGACGAGGGTTTGCACGGCGTTCTGCTCGAACATCTGCCCTTGCGAATAGCTGCTCATGCTTTGCACGAATTGCGGGTCCGCCGCGTCGAAACGATGCGGAACGATCGTGCGGATGACACGAGGCTCCGGGGTCAGGTTTATCGCGGCCAGAGTGACCAAGCCGGCCGCGATCGCAACGGCGACATATTTGAGGACGTCGGGCCAATAGCCGGCCTTGCGTCCGGCCACGACCGCCTTTTTGCGAGCCAGTGACGCTCTAAAGCCTAGAGACCTCACCTATTTCGTCCCCCGGGTCAGTTCTGGTGATTTTCAACAGCAAGAATGTTCGACCCTGGTTCAGGTTCCGGCCGGGCATGCAGCGAGTGCCGGACCTGCGC
>NZ_JAPYKO010000077.1:0-1429 GCF_037179585.1 Mesorhizobium argentiipisi (SeqCode) | reverse complement strand
GCCGATCCTCACGCACGGAGGGCGAGCCATGGGAGAGTATAGCGAAGCATTTGTTGCGTTTGATGTAGCCAAGAAGAAGCACGCGGTTGCGATCGCGGAGGGCGGTCGTACTGGCCAGGTCCGGTTTGTCGGCGAGGTCGAGAATAGTCCTGCGGCGATAGAGCGGACGATCAAGAAGCTGGGAAAAAAGTATGATCGACTGCACGTCTGCTTCGAGGCCGGGCCGACCGGTTATGGGTTGTGCCGGCAGGTCCGCGATCTTGGACACGACTGCATGGTGGTTGCGCCGGCCCTGATCCCGAAGCGGCCGGGCGAGCGCGTCAAGACCAACCGGCGGGACGCGGTCACGCTGGCGCGGCTGCATCGGGCGGGCGAGCTGACCGGGGTATGGGTGCCGGACGTGGTCCACGAAGCTGTCCGCGATCTGGTCCGGGCCCGAGAAGCCGCAGCCGACGACCTGCGCCGCAAACGCCAGCAGCTACTTTCCTTCCTCCTGCGCCATGGGCGGATCTACGAGAACGGCGGTCATTGGACATTGGCGCACCGGCGCTGGCTTGCCCGCCAGAGCTTCGAGCATACCGCGCAGCAGATCGTGTTCCAGGAGAAGATCGACGCGATCGAGGACGCGGCTCAGCGACTACATCGCCTGGACGAGCAGTTGCGCGCCGTCGTGCCAACCTGGTCCATGGCGCGGGTCGTCGAGGCCTATCAGGCCATGCGGGGCGCCTCGTTCCTGGTCGCAGTGATATTTGCGGCCGAGATCGGGGATGTGCGTCGCTTCGATACGCCGCCGCAGTTGATGGCCTTTCTCGGCCTTGTCCCGGGGGAGCGCTCGACCGGTGACTCGGTTCGCCGGTCGAGCCTTACGCTCGCCGGCAATCGACGCGCCCGCCGCGCCCTGGTCGAAGCGGCATGGACTTACCGCTATCCTGCCAGGGTCAGCGAGGCCCTGAGGGCCCGGCTCGAGGGGTTGCCCAAGGCTGTCCGCGATATTGCCTGGAAGGGGCAGGTCCGGCTCTGCGCCCGCTATCGCCGCCTCAGCGCCGCCGGCAAGAAGCCGCCGGTGGTCGTGGCTGCGATCGCACGCGAGATGGCCGCCTTCCTGTGGGCCATCGGCCGGGAGGTCGCGCCGTCATAGCCGGTCTCGACCAACCCAGCTGCACAGTGCTGGGGGTGGGGCCACGGTGGGGAACTCCCGTCGTTAGTTATGTGGCCGAGCCGATGCGCCCGACGCCCGCCCTCTAGACCGAGGACAGCCCCCGAGACGAAGACACGGAAGGCCGGTACCCAACCCGCGGATGAGAGTCTGATCAACCGTCGTCTCTGAGCTCCACCCCCAGCCCTGTGCAGCTTCGGCCGATCCGACTGCTTCGCAAACCTGCCAAGCAGGTGAGCCTTCTTGCCTTCAACCTTGACAGGGAACATGAGA
>NZ_JAPYKO010000076.1:0-1465 GCF_037179585.1 Mesorhizobium argentiipisi (SeqCode) | reverse complement strand
ATGAAATCGACCAGCGTCGGTTCGCCGTCGACAACATCCAGTTCCTTGTATCTTGTCTGTTTGAGCCCCCGGCAAAGCGCGCCGTTGAACTCCATGTTGATGCGCACTGAGCGCAATCCGCCGAGATAGGCAGTCAGTGCCATGGGTGGTATCTGCTGCCCATCCCATGTAACGAAGACCGGATCATCCGCCCGGCGGTCGGGGAAACGCTCAAGCAGGGCGGCCCTGTATCTCGGCTTCTGCTTGGCTGCTTCGCCCGCTTCGAACCGCGCGGCGTCATATGCAGGCAACCCCATGCCGAGGATTTCCCGATCGGTCAGCCCGTGCGCCTTGAGGCCGCGCAAGACTGCCTCCTGGCGCCGCTTGAATGCCTTCATCCGGAAGGTTTCGCGCAAGGCGCCGAGATCGCGATCCTCGGCAAGTTCGGCGAAGATGTCGCCGAAGGATTTGCCCGCTTCCATGCCGCGGTTGACCTCTTCCGCAAACATGTGGTCGTGCAGCTTGACGCGATAGGCAGGCGACCAGGACAGCTGTTCCAGCGCCTGGCGGACGCCGTCCAGCATGAGGAAGGCGAAGTTGGGCGAGCACCAGTAGGTCGGCAAGCGGAAGTCGACCTCCACGCTGCCATCGCTCGTCACCTCCGCCCGCTCGACAAAGCCCATCTCGGTAATGGCCTCGTCGAGTTCCGGGTCGTTGACCTCTCCAAGGCGCCGCCAGAGTTCTTTCTGGCGGCCATCATCGGAAATGCTGGCCGTTGCCATGGCCCTTACTCCGCCGCGATGCTGAAGGGCGAGCCGGCGAGCGCCTTCTTCTTGGCTTCGACGTCGATGTTGTAGAGACGCGCGGCGTTGAGGCCGAGTATCTTCTCCTTGATCTCATCGGTCAGCTGCACACCGCGTTCCGCGGCGATGTCCTCGGGGATCTGGTAGGCCCAGAATTTCTCGACCAGCCAGCGCGGCGTCCAGATCGCGTAGTCGGAACCGAACAGGATCTTCTCCGGCCCGAGCCAGAACAGCAGCTCGGCGATGACCTCGCCGAAATAGCGCGGACGCGCATGAATGAAGGGCAGCGCCACCGCCAGGCCGCCATAGACATTGGTTTCCTGCGTCGCGATCCAGCAGAAATCGTCGAGGCGCGGCAGGCCGCAATGCTCGACGATCCAATTGAGGTTCTGGAAATCCGTCGCCGCGTGGTCGACGTCATGCACGTCGAAGGCATCCTTGCTGAGCGGGATGATCGTCGGGCCTTTGTGGACGTGAATGTTCCTGATGCCGAGCTTGTCGCAAAGCTCGAAGCATTTGTACGCATCGGGGTCAGTGAGCTTCCAGCCCTTGGAGGCGCCGTTCCATTCGGCCGTGTACATCTTCACGCCCTTGATGTCATAGGTCTCCTTGAGGAAGTGGATGTACTCCAGCGCCTTCTCACCGTCGCGCGGATCGAAAGCACCATTGACGATGAAACGCTC
>NZ_JAPYKO010000075.1:0-1469 GCF_037179585.1 Mesorhizobium argentiipisi (SeqCode) | reverse complement strand
AGGCCCGGTCAATAACGTCACATGGCTCATGCTGTGCTGCTAACTACGCTCGTAAGGACGACCTTAAGAGCGCAGCCTCGCTACCATGCCATGCTCGCGCAAGGCGGCCCTCGCCGGAGGCGTACCTCACAACTGGGCACGAAATAATATTAGCCGGTTGAGTTTTAAACTCAGCCGGCTTCCGCGTCTCAGCCGCCTTGAAATGGCGCAGAGGTGGTGGAATCGGCCGCCTGGCGATCCTCGATCGGGCGCCGGCGTCTCGACCCGATAATTTTGATCTCTGCCGATTCGGGTCCTGTTGGGCCTTCACCGAATCGCGACGGGTAAATTGGAATCGAATCAACAAATTGCCAATTGTTGCTATCTATTGCTATATCTCCCGCCCGGCGGCCCCATATTTTCCGGAGGAGGCCTCCATGCCCAGCTACGCTTTGAACGAGCACTATGAGCGCTTCATCAGAAAGCAGCTCGAATCGGGCCGCTACAACAATGCCAGCGAGGTTGTCCGCGCCGGTCTGCGCATGCTCGAGGATTTTGAGGCAGAGCGGGAGAAGTGGCTGCGTGAGGAAATCCCGTCGCGCGTGGCCGATCTTCGGCAGGATCCGGCCGAGGGAATCCCCGCCGAAACGGTGTTTTCCCGGCTGGAGCTCCGTCATCGCGCACGGCAGGCGAAAGCCAAGTAGGGGATGGAGTACCGGATTGTCTTCCACACGAAAGCGGAAGCCGAACTCGAGCAATCTATGACGATATAGCCGAGCGTGCGTCGCCGGCGGTTGCCTGGGATTTTGTTGTGGGCATCCGCGATCTCTGTCTGGGCCTGTCGACATTTCCACAGCGCGGCACCCGAGCGGGTGGAGATCATGCCGGGGGCTGCGGATCATGGGTTATCGTCGCGCTGTCAGCATCGTTTTCGCTGTCGACGGCGAGCGCGTGCTGATCCCTGGGCATCTTCTACGCAGGCCGGAATATCATGCCTGAATTGCTCGAAGGACGGCTCTGAACCGCAGGTCAAAGGGCCGCGACGATCGACACTCGGCTAAGTGCTGGTGGCTGCTTTAGGGCGACCGCATTCACCTGGCGAAGCGGTTGTGACGGGTATCGCTGCAATGGCTGGCAACGGAAGCGCCGGCCAAAATTCAACCAAGCCAGCTCACGAATTTTTGCCTTCGTGGATATCCTCACGAGAAATCGAAAAAAGAGCGATCTAGGCTGTTGACAGTTTGGTCGGGCGGCGACTATATACGGCCCACGAACGAGGGCGGTGCGCCGCTGGCGACGAAGAAGTTTGCTTCTAGGTCTGCCCTCTGGCGAAATTCAAGAGAGCCGCGTGAGCGACACTCGGGTGGCCCCGAGCCGAAAGCGAAGCGGGCCGCGACATTGCGTGAAGCGATGTCTGTTCTTTGACAATTGAATATTGAAGAAAGAGAAACGTGGGCGGCAGAGTCCTGCTGAGCCTCTTACTCCGCCAG
>NZ_JAPYKO010000074.1:0-1571 GCF_037179585.1 Mesorhizobium argentiipisi (SeqCode) | reverse complement strand
CGATCGGCGCGGCCGCAGGCAATGTATGGCCCGCCCCGTCTGCAAGCGGAATGTTTTGAGAGGCACACCCGGTCTGCACCAATGTATCCGGCCTCGACGCTTCAGGCGTCCTGCCAAGATGGAGATTCGCGCGCCCGGCTCCTAACAAGATACACGACCTCGAAAGGGCCGCTGCCTGCCGACAGGTTTGCCGAACGCCGATCAACCGTTGGGCCATCTCTATGTACATCCTCCCGCAGACTTCATGCGGCCGAACAGATGCCGGGACGCGCCCGCTCGACCAAACTCGTTACCCCTTCGAGGCCATCACGGCTTCGTAGGGGCGCTGGTTTGACATCACGGCCCAGGCGATTCGGGCCAGCTTGTTGGCGAGCGCAACGACCACCACGTTGCGCTTGGCGCGCTGTAGCAGCGCTTGCAGCCAGGCGCCGAGCTGGGTGTCCATTCGCGCCAGATATGGCAGTGCCGCTCGCGCGCCATGGATCAACAGCACGCGCATATAGGTGCTCCCGCGCTTGCTGATCCCCGTCAGCCGCGGCTTGCCGCCGGTCGTGATCTGGCGTGGGACAAGCCCCAGCCAGGCGGCGAAGTCGCGCCCCTTCGCAAACGCCGACACGTCCCCTACCGCTGCCGCCAGCGCCGTTGCGTTGAGCGCGCCAATGCCTGGCACACTGCGCAACAATCGAGCCCGTGGATCGCTCTTCGCGAGCGCTTCGAACTCCTGGTCGAGCTGCTTGATCCGGTGATCGAGCGAGTGCAGTTCATGGACCATGTCATGAACGAGTTGCTGCATCCGCGCGGTTAGGATCGTGTTGTTCGGCAGGTTCTCGCGCAGCCATAGGTTCAGCTTTGGCCGACCCTTCGCGATGACGATGCCGCGGTCGAACAGCACACCGCGCAGTTGATTGATCAGGGCCGTCCGGGTACCGACCAGCCGCTCGCGTGCACGGTGCAAAGTCTGCACATCGAGTTGCTCTTCCGACCTGGTCGGCACGAAGCGCATGGTCGGCCGCGTCGCCGCCTCGGCGATCGCCTCCGCATCGCGATCGTCATTCTTGTGCGACTTGACGTAGGGTTTGACATATTCCGGCGGCATCAGCCGAACCTCGTGTCCGCCCATGACGAACTGACGCGCGAGGTGATGAGCACCGCAGCACGCCTCCATTCCAATGATGCAGCGCGGTTGCTTTTGGACGAATGCAGCAAGGGATGGACGGCGCATTCGACGACGAAGCACAACCGCTCCTTCGCGGTCGAGGCCGACTAGGCTGCAGAGCGTCTTTCCGAGATCGATTCCGAGTACGGCGATGTTCATCTTCCTTCCTCCTTCTGACACGGACTGACAGTCTGTCCGGAACCGGAGGGGCGGGCCATCCCATAAGATAACGTGCGTTCCGTCGTTCCTGGTCTGCATCAGTCCTCATCCGCCGGAGCGGATTCCTTGTGTTAGATGGCGCCCGTCAGCGTGCCGACGCCATGCGCTTCAACTTCCGTTGCACCGTTCATCGATGCGCTCCCAGCAGCCTGCGATCCTTGATATGAGCGCGACGGGCGGCATCGCTTCGGCTCGC
>NZ_JAPYKO010000073.1:0-1974 GCF_037179585.1 Mesorhizobium argentiipisi (SeqCode) | reverse complement strand
GTTGCGCAGCCCGGGCGAGCGCGGATGGCGCTTGGCAGCTTGATGGGATGATCAGGCGCGGTTCTTGAAGCGCCAGGATTCGTTTCCGGTCTCGATGATCTCGCAATGATGGGTGAGACGGTCGAGCAGCGCTGTCGTCATCTTGGCGTCGCCGAAGACGGCGGGCCATTCTCCGAACGCCAGGTTGGTGGTGACGATGATCGAGGTCCGCTCATAGAGCCTGCTGATCAGGTGGAAGAGCAATTGCCCGCCGGCCTGCGCGAACGGGAGATAGCCAAGTTCATCGAGCACGACGAAGTCGAGCCTGGTGAGGTAGTCGGCGATACGGCCCTGCTTGCCGCCGCGGTGCTCGGTCTCGAGCCGGTTGACGAGATCGACGACGTTGAAGAAGCGGCCACGTGAGCCGTTGCGGATCAGGGCGCGGGCAATGGCGATTGCCAGATGCGACTTGCCGGTTCCGGTGCCGCCGATGAGCACGGCGTTGCGCTGGTCGGCGACGAAGGTGCCGTTGGCAAGGTCCCGGACCAGCACCTCGTTGACCGGCGTGCCGTCAAAGTCGAACTCATCGATGTCCTTGGCGATCGGCAGCTTGGCGACAGTGAGCTGGTATTTGATGGAGCGGGCCTGCTTCTCGGCAATCTCGGCCGACAGCAGATCGCCGACGATCCTCGGCGGCTCGTGCTGGCGCTTGATGCCTGTCGCCATGATCTCGTCATAGGCGCCGCGCATGCCATAGAGCTTCAGTGTCCCCATCAGTTCCAGAACCTGCGTGCGTTCCATCAGCTTGCCCTCCTGAGGCTGTCGTAGCGGGCGCAGTCGGCCTGCGGCTCGTGTTGCAGGCGAAGAGCGTCCGGGGTGAGGATGGTGACGGCCGGCGTCGGATCGCGCCGCCGCGCCAAGATGTTGAGGATGACGGCGGACGAGCAGACGTTCTGGTCGAGCGCTTCCTGGCAGGCGGCTTCCACCGCGTCGAGACCGTCACCGAGAACCGCGGTCAGGATCGCCACCATCTGCCGATCGCCGTCATGGGCCGGCTTCAGTTTGCGCCGCACCCGTTCCATCGCCGAGGGCAGCGTCCAGTCGTGGAATGGCGCACCGTTGCGCAGCGCGCCCGGCTTGCGGGCCAGCACCGGAACATAGTGCCAGGGATCATAAACCGTCTCGTTGCGGCCGAAGCAGCGTGCATGCTCGGCGACGATCACGCCGTCCTGTCGGATGACGATCCGATCGGCATAGGCCTGGACCTCGACCGGGCGGCCGACAGCGGTCGAGAGCACGGAGTATTTGTTGTTATCGAAGCGAACCGTGCAGGTCTTCGACACCGAAGCCGGCATGGCGTGGAAGCCATCAAATGGACCGCGATACTCGACCAGTCTGCCGCGCTCCTCCTCGAACACCTCCCAGATCGTGCGCTCGGGCTGGTCAATATGGCGGTGTGCCTTCGCATAGGCGACGCACTTGTCGGCGAGCCAGGCATTCAACTCGGCATAGGACTTGAAGCGCAGCCGCGGTGTGAAGAAGCGCTCCCGCACCAGCCCGACCTGGTTCTCGACCTGACCCTTCTCCCAGCCGGACGCCGGCGTGCAGGCGACCGGCTGCACCAGATAGTGACTGCACATCTGCAGGAAGCGGCGATTGTATTGCCGGTCCTTGCCGACGAAGATCGTTTCCACCGCCGTCTTCATGTTGTCGTAGATGCCGCGCGTGCCGGCGCCACCGAAGAAGGCAAAGGCCCGGTCGTGCGCGTCGAACACCATCTCCTGCGTCTCCCGCGGATAGGCCCTGACGAACATCATGCGGCTGTGGCAGAGCCGGACATGGGCGACCTTCACGGTCACTGTCACGCCGTTGATCAGGACGATCTCGTGGCTCCAGTCGAACTGGTAGGCCTCGCCCGGCGCGAAGAACAGCGGCACATAAGCTTCCGCCGTCGCCGACCCCTGCGCCTTCGCCCAGCTCTTCGCGTAGCGGCGG
>NZ_JAPYKO010000072.1:0-2181 GCF_037179585.1 Mesorhizobium argentiipisi (SeqCode) | reverse complement strand
CAAGCAAACGCTTGCTCGTGTTCGCAAGCAAACGCTTGCTCGTGGTTGACGCGGGGTGGAGCAGCCCGGTAGCTCGTCAGGCTCATAACCTGAAGGTCACAGGTTCAAATCCTGTCCCCGCAACCAATTTTATCATAAATCAATAACCGTCCCCGTCTAACCCGGGGCGGTTTTTTGCGTTTGGACGAGGCACGCAATCGCCGCGGCGTACCATAGTGCGGACCAGGGCGCCGGGAAGTCGCGGGAAACCGGAGCGCGGGCAAACCGAGCGCGCCTAGCCGCCATGCAACCCCCCTTAAGTTGAAGCGGCGCGAAGAACCGGCAAGCGGTAAGCAGCTTTAACCCGCGATCTACGACCCGCCAGGACGTGTAGGAGGTGCCGCTGGCCGTCAGTAAAGGGTAAGCCCTCCGACTCCTGAAAGCGGCGTCGCCGGCCCTCGACTATGCCGAGGTTGGATAGGTCAGATGTGATCGCCTATGTCATCAGGCGGAATTGATCTGTACGCACCTTTGAAGGTGAGTACCACGCTCGTGCGCCCTGATGGCCTTTGTGTCGGCCGCAGGGGACCTGACTATTATTCAACCTCGCGCAAACGATATCCCACGCCCGTCTCGGTGATGATGTAGCGCGGCTGGTCCGGTGTTTTCTCGATCTTCTGCCGCAGCTGGCGCACATAGACCCTCAGATACTGCACGTCGGTCGTGTCGTTCCAGATCTGCTTCATCAGGAACTGGTGCGTCAGCACCTTGCCGGCATAGTGCACGAGCATGCGCAGGATGTCGTATTCCTTGGGTGACAGCTTCACCTCCTTGCCCTCGACCTTGACGATGCGCTTCACCAGGTCGACGGAAAGGTCGCCGGTTTGAAACACCGGCTTCTCGCCCTGCTGCTGGAATTTGTGGCGCAGCGCCACGCGGATGCGGGCGACCAGTTCGTTCATGCCGAACGGTTTCGTCACATAGTCGTCGGCCCCGAGCTCGAGCGCCGAGACGATGCCGGCCTCGTCGGTGCGGCTGGACAGGATCACCACCGGAATGTCGAGACCCTCGCCGCGCCATTTGCCGAGCAGCTCCAGGCCCGTCATGCCGGGCAGGCCGAGATCGAGCAGGATCAGATCCGGCCGTTCGGTCTGCATGAGTTCGATCGCCGCCTTGGCATTCGGCGCCTCGGAGACCGTATAGCCCTGGCTCCCCAAGCCGACGCGCAGCAATTTGCGGATCGGCGGCTCGTCGTCGACGACCAATATGGACACAGCCTGGTTTGTCATGCCGCATCATCCGTAAGGGGCGCGCCGAGCGCCGGCAAGTCAGCCGGCACCGGGATGCGGATGGTGAAGATCGCGCCTGGACGGTCGGTGCGGTTGGCCGCCGCTATGGTGCCGCCCATCGCCTCGATGAAGCCGCGGCTGATCGACAGGCCGAGGCCCGTGCCGGCGCGCACCTGGTCGCGTTTGCGCACGCGGTAGAAGGTGTCGAATATCCGCTCCAGGTCGCCCGGTGGGATGCCCGGCCCCTCATCCATCACCTGCAGGATGATGGCGCCATTGTCGACCCAGGCCTGCAGCCGGATGATCGAGCCGGGCGAAGCATATTTGGCGGCATTGTCGAGCAGGTTGAACAGCGCCTGCTCGAACAGCACGGGATCAAGCCGCAGCATCGGCAGGTCGGCCGGAATGTCGGTCTCTATCGTGTGCTCGGCGGTGATCTTCTGCGCCCGGTTCAACGCCGAGCCGACGACATCGCCGACATAATGGAGCGCGTAATTCGGCTCCATCGCGCCCGATTCGATCCTGGTCATGTCGAGCAGATTGGCGATGAAGCGGTTCAGCCGCTCCGACTCGCTGACGACCGTCGACAGAAGCTCCGCGCGATCCTTTTCCGGCAGCGCCGGCGCGAATTCCTTCAGCGTGCCGGCGGCGCCCATGATCGCGGCGAGCGGCGTCTTCAGATCGTGAGAGATGGAGGTGAGCAGCGCCGAGCGCAACCGGTCCGCTTCAGCCGCAAGCCGGGCGCGGTCGACATCGGCGACGAGCAGGACCCGCTCGATGGCCACCGCTGCCTGGTCGACCAAGGCGTCGAGCAGGCGTTGCTGCTCGGGCGTCAGCAGCGGTCCCTGCTTGTCGTTGTCGAGGCCGACCACGCCGATCGCGGTTCGCCCCGTCCGCAAGGGCAGATAGAGGC
>NZ_JAPYKO010000071.1:0-2844 GCF_037179585.1 Mesorhizobium argentiipisi (SeqCode) | reverse complement strand
GTACGCCTCCGGCGAGGGCCGCCTTGCGCGAGCATGGCATGGTAGCGAGGCTGCGCTCTTAAGGTCGTCCTTACGAGCGTAGTTAGCAGCACAGCATGAGCCATGTGACGTTATTGACCGGGCCTGAGCGTCGTCGTCGTTGGAGTGAAGAGGATCAGTGCCGGATACTGGCCGCGGCATTCGCGCCCGGGTCCACGGTGGCGGCGGTGGCGCGTCAGTATGATGTCGCGACCAGCCTGATCTATAAGTGGCGCCGCACGATGAGAGCCCGCGAGACGGGCTTTGCCGAAGTTGTCGTGGTTCCCGACGAGCCTGTCGCCGCTTCGGTGCCGGCGGCGCCACCAGCGGTGATCGAGCTGGAGATCGCCGGCAAGATGCGGCTGCGGATTCCGCTGAACACGCCGCCGACACTGGCGGCGGCGATGGTGAAGGCGCTGGGCGTTTGATGATCCCGGTTCCGAGCCAGGTGCGGATCTGGTTGGCGGTCGGCCGGACCGATATGCGTCGCGGGATGCAAGGCCTGGCTCTGCAGGTTCAGGAGACGTTGGGCCGGGATCCGCATGCCGGCGATCTCTATGTCTTCCGCGGCCGCAGCGGCAATCTGATCAAGATTATCTGGCATGATGGGCTCGGCATGTCGCTGTATGCAAAACGGCTCGAGAAGGGCCGGTTTCTATGGCCGTCGCCGGCGGATGGCACGGTTTCCATATCACCGGCGCAGCTCGCCTACATGCTCGACGGGATCGATTGGCGCAACCCGCGTCACACCTTCCGCCCTGAGCGCGCGGGCTGAGTTTTTCTTTGAGTTTGCGCCATTTTCCGCGAGTCAGCGGAGGCGTTTTATGATTCACTCCAGGGCATGGTAGCCACCGCCCAGGATGCTGTTCCGGACGATATCGGCGCGCTGAGGGCAGCGCTGGCCGCGGCGCTGGCCAGAGCCGAAGACGAGGCCGCGCGCGCCGCGCTGGTCGAGGCCGAACTGGCGGTCGCCAAGGCCAAGGCATCGGATGATGCGGCGCTGATCGCACACCAGGATCTGACGATCCGGAAGCTGCAGCGGGCGCTGCATGGTCAGAGTTCTGAACGTTCCGCCCGCCTGCACGAGCAGATGGAGCTCACCTTCGAGGAGCTCGAGAGCACGGCGACCGAAGACGAGATCGCCGCCGAACAGGCCGCGGCCCGGACCACCGAGGTGGCGCCTTATGTGCGCAAACGACCGGCGCGCCAGCCATTTCCCGAGCATCTGCCGCGCGCACGCGTGGTCGAGCCGGCACCGGCCGCTTGCCATTGCTGCGGCGGTCATCGGCTGCGCAAGCTGGGCGAGGATATCACCGAGACGCTGGAGGTGGTGCCGCGGCAATGGAAGGTGATCCAGCACGTGCGGGAGAAGTTCACCTGCCGCGACTGCGAGGCGATCAGCCAGGCTCCGGCGCCGTTCCACGCCACCCCACGCGGCTGGGCCGGTCCTGGCCTGCTGGCGATGATCCTGTTCGAGAAGTTCGGCCAGCATCAGCCGCTCAACCGCCAGGCTGAACGCTATGCCCGCGAAGGCGTGCCGCTCAGCCTGTCGACGCTCGCCGACCAGGTCGGCGCCGGCGCTGCGGCGCTGATGCCGCTGTTCAAGCGGCTCGAAGCCCATGTGCTGGCCGCTTCACGTCTGCACGGCGACGACACGACGGTGCCGGTCCTGGCCAAGGGCAAGACCGATACCGGCCGATTATGGACCTATGTGCGCGATGACCGACCGTTCGGCGGCGCCGACCCGCCGGCGGCGGTGTTCTATTATTCCCGCGATCGCCGAGGCGAACATCCCGCGGTGCATCTCGCCGGCTGGAGCGGCATCCTGCAGGCCGATGCCTTTGGCGGTTATGGCGATCTCTATGCGACGGGTCGTCAGCCGGCGCCTGTTCTGGAAGCCAGCTGCTGGGCCCACAGCCGGCGCAAAGTGTTCGAGCTGGCCGATGTCGAAGCAGCGGCGCGCAAGAAGGCGCGCGGCGACAAGCCCAACCTGGTCTATCCGCTCGCGGTTGAAGCCGTGAAGCGCATCGATGCCCTGTTCGATATCGAGCGCGAGATCAACGGCCTGTCGCCGGCCCAACGCCACGCCGCGCGCCAGGAGCGGAGCGTGCCGCTGGTCACCGAACTCGAGCGCTGGATGATCGAGACGCGCGACAAGCTCTCGCGCGGACACGATCTGAGCAAGGCCTTCAACTACATGCTGCGCCGCTGGTCGTCCTTCACCCGGTTCCTCGACGATGGGCGCATTTGCCTGTCGAACAATGCAGCCGAGCGAGCCCTGCGCGGCATCGCTCTCGGCAGAAAGTCATGGCTGTTCTGCGGGTCCGATCGCGGCGGACAGCGCGCTGCCGTTCTCTACAGCCTGATCGCCAGCGCCAAGTTGAATGACATCGACCCTCAGGCCTGGCTCGCCGATATCCTGGCGCGCATCGCGGCCCATCCAGCACAGCGGATCGATGATTTGCTGCCGTGGAATTGGAAATCCGCAAAACTGCGGACCCAGCCAGCGGCGGCCTGATCATGCAACGCAATAAGGTGCATCACGTCTCCACCGTCGAACGTGTCGCCAGCGACCTCGGCGTCAGCGAAGCGCTCATCCAGGACCTGACCCTCGGTCTCGAGCCCGAGGACGGCGTCATCTGGGTCTACGGCGCCAACGATGACGACGGAATCCTGGCCTTCACCGATGAAGGCATCGAGGAGGTCAAACTCCTCCTCGAAGAATATCATCGCCTCTCACCATCGAAACCTTGACCCAGCACCGCAGTGGGTCAGGGGCTCATGGCAGCCGGATACGCACGACTGCGGTCTTCGCCGGATGGCTAC
>NZ_JAPYKO010000070.1:0-3127 GCF_037179585.1 Mesorhizobium argentiipisi (SeqCode) | reverse complement strand
GACGCTCTAAAGCCTAGAGACCTCACCTATTTCGTCCCCCGGGTCAGTTCTGGTGATTTTCAACAGCAAGAATGTTCGACCCTGGTTCAGGTTCCGGCCGGGCATGCAGCGAGTGCCGGACCTGCGCTTCGTCCGGCGTTCCTTCTCCAGCCGCGCCATCGATCGGAGCGCTGCATCCTTTGCGGGCAATCGTGGCGGATCGATTTGGTCTCAGTGTTTCTTGTTAAATGCAGCGGCGGCCTTGTTGGTAGGCATTCTTGGCCAGCCGACTCTGCGTTTCACCAACACCTCCAGGGGCGGAGACATTTTCAGCATGCCGAAACGGCACGCTGACATTGACCGGTGATATTCTTGCGCCGGTTTATTCGGGCTCACCTTGAATTTCTCCGCGCGTGAGATCCGCAGCTGGGACGTGCCGATGACGATCGGCTCGATGGAGGCGCAAGGACGGCGCAGGCGCCGTTATATCGCTGCAGCGCGGCTTCCACCTGCTCGATTTCGCCAGCGCCGAGGTGACGCTCATCCACGATCCCGAGCCGGACAGACCGATGAACCGGCTCAACAACGCCAAGGTCGACCGGCTAGCCCTTCTTCGCCGGCTCCACGGACACGATGAAGAGGGGCCTTCCGGCGCCCTCTACAGCTGGACCGGATTTTTCAGTCACTAAGATCGATACCGGGATCTCCAACGGGCCCTGCTGGAGCCCCGACGACTGAACCTTCTATTTTGCCGACGCCTGGACCGGCGAAATCTGGGCCTATGACTATGGGATCGCCACGGGGTCGCCACCAATCGGCCCACCCTCTATGTAACCTCGATGTCCAAGCCGCCATTGCCGCGCTTTCCCGGCGACGGCGGTTTGCGCGCAGTCTGTTTGCCACCACCGGCCTCGGCGGACGATAGACATGACTGGGGGCTGATACGATTTGCCTTAAGCATCCATTGGACGGTAAGCCGGAGCCGTCCGCTGCCTAGTAGTCTCAGGTCGCCCTATCGGTGAGCGGCGTCTTGCGCGTGGGCGGCACATAGCGCGTTCTTACGATAACTGCGTCGACGTCTGCGGTCACAGCTATTCCAAGATGCACGGTGACCCTGCCCCCACTGACATGGGTGACCTCGCCGACGAGCTCGATCGGCTGCCCCTTGCTGACCTTCGATGTTCGGTCAACGATCGAATGCGGGTGGTTGTAGGTCGAGATCGAGACGCTTACGCGATCGTCGGTGACCGCCGGCGCACAGTCGCGGTGATGACGACCTCGTCACCGATGTTGAATGAACCCTTAGCCCTGAAACGATTCTGGAGCGAAGGACGGCTTAGTCAAGCAATCACTAATGGAATGTCAGGCCCCGGGCAAAGTTGACCACCAAGCGTCACGCGCTTGGGCTGCTCCACCGCGAACCGCCGGTTGGACTGTAACCGCAACCAGGCCCACACTGGAAATGCTGCTCCGCAGGAGACCCGCTCGAGAGCCCGTTTCAATGCTTGCCCCTCTCGAAGTGACCGGCGCCGTTGCTGTTGGGGAAATACCCGGCGCCGGCCCGACGAATCAGAAGAATTGCCGCAGGATCAGCTTCCCCACCGCGACACAAAAGATAACAG
Source organism: Mesorhizobium argentiipisi (SeqCode) (assembly GCF_037179585.1). Classification (NCBI taxonomy): domain Bacteria; kingdom Pseudomonadati; phylum Pseudomonadota; class Alphaproteobacteria; order Hyphomicrobiales; family Phyllobacteriaceae; genus Mesorhizobium; species Mesorhizobium argentiipisi (SeqCode). The sequence goes on along the minus strand of NZ_JAPYKO010000070.1, from coordinate 1,526 downwards.
CCTAAGGGCTGCGATGCTGCTTCTTGGTCGGGTGCCTTGCCATCCGCCTCGATCAAGATACCAGACCACGATCCGCTCCGCGGGTTTCCTCTCTGTGGTTCATGGTCCAGCGGCAAGCGCCACGACTTGAGGGATGCTCCGGATACTTGCGCCGCGTTCCGGTCTGCGTTTGTCTACGGCGCTATTTCAATCATCATACTCGAAAACAGCTCCGATATCCGCCGGATGCACTCAACCTATCTAACGCGCAGGGGAACGGCCGCCTGGGGCGTCAGTTCCCAGCAGAACGATTAGAGGAAGCGCTAGGTGGGCCAAGCGCGGCGGTGGCGAGCCGATTATGCAAATGCGCCGTTTGGACTAGGAACATTCCGGCTTACCCCACGTTGGGTTGTCCGAGATAGAGGAGCGCGATGATGCACAAGGACGAAGTAAAAGGATCTGCCAAGAAACTGCGCGGCGAGGTCAAGGACAAGATCGGCAAGGCTACAGGTGACGACAAGCTCCGCGCCGACGGGGCGGCTGACAAAGCCGAGGGCACGCTGCAAAAGGGCGTGGGCAAGGCAAAGGACGCTGTCCGCGACGCTTTGAAGGACTAAGCATCGGATCAGCCCGCTCCGTCGCTGCAAAGCTCCTATCGAAAGCGCGGCGGCGTTCTCCACCGTCGCAATGAATCAAAGGTGCAAGCCTGTATGGCGCGACACCCCACGGGAAAGGCTGGGCCGAGCGGCTGAACCCTGGCCTGATTAGCAGGCTGTGTCGAGGCGGTCTTCGGCCAAACCGTTTTTGGGTGCATCTATCAAAGGATAATTGCCGACCCCGCCAAATACCGCATCTCTCGCATGTTCAACCTGGCATGGAGTGCGAAGATATTCATCTGCGGCAGGTGGCATGCGTCAGCAGTGACCGCCCGGCAGGAAACCCACAAAACAGGGTGTCCCGGCAAGACGGTACCTTGTGACCACTGCGGGGGGAGGGTGCGCCACGGACCTTTCTTGCAATCGGTTAAATGACTGTTGAGGATGCCAACCTGAGCGGCGATCGCAGCAAGCTCCCTTTACCTGAGGGCGTGACGTTAGGGACGTCAGCTACGATCCTGCTCTGACCAATCGCGTTGCAGCGATCCCTGAAGCTGTTTCCGAAATGTCGCATCACCGATCAGCGTTCCAAATCCTTTTCGTCGACGCGGCGGTGGAGGTGGTCCACCGACTTCTCCCAAACGAGGACGAAGCCGCCATTCTGCGGTCTGTCTTGCCAAATAGACTTGCACTCGACCTCTCGCTGTCGAGAGCGAGCCGTGCGAAGCCGCGTTAGTTGCTAGTTCATGAATGAACAGCGCCAACAGCTGGACAGAATGTGCTGCGAGAGCACCGTCGGGTCCGTCCAGCAGAGCGCGACTGGCTTGACGTGCTCCCCTGAAATGTCCTCGCTTTGAGGATAGCCTGTCATCCGGATGAGGAGACAGGGCAATGAAGCGATCGAGATTTTCCGACGAACAGATCATCGGCATTTTGAAGGAGCACCAGGCG
>NZ_JAPYKO010000069.1:0-3936 GCF_037179585.1 Mesorhizobium argentiipisi (SeqCode) | reverse complement strand
CGCCGTTCCATTCGGCCGTGTACATCTTCACGCCCTTGATGTCATAGGTCTCCTTGAGGAAGTGGATGTACTCCAGCGCCTTCTCACCGTCGCGCGGATCGAAAGCACCATTGACGATGAAACGCTCCGGATAGCGCTTGGCCACCTCGGCGTTGCGCTCGATCGTGTTGAAGCCGTTCTTGTAGAAGTCCTTGAGATAGGTCGACTGGACGATCGCCACATCGTCGGGACCGTCGATGAACAGGTCGCGATAGAGATCGTCGGCGCTGTATTTCTCGAATTTGCTCTTCTCCCACAGCTGCTCCTTGGGGCTCAGCCCGGTATGATAGGCATAGAAGCACTCGATGAACTGCTTGCCGTGGATGTTCTTCTGGTTCTCGGGGCTGCCGTCCCAGAAATGGGTGTGGCCGTCGACCACGAAAATATCCTTGCCTTCCGGTGTTCTAAACATTCTTCCCTCCGCGAGATGGCGTTGATCGGTTCGGCGCGCCGCAACCAGGGCGGCGCGCCCATTTTTTGGCGGCTATTCGATGTATTCGAACATCTCATCCATGTTGCCGAACAGGATCACGGTGTTGTCGTCGACACGGACCATGCGGCCGTAGTGGGTGGACGTGTTGACCTCGAAGGTCTCGGCCGAAATCTCGCGGCCGAGATATTCACCGATGGCGTCCATCTTGAAGATCAGCTTGCCGTCACCGTCGATGCGGATCAGCGCCGGTTGGTAGGTGATCGTCACCCCCGGCTTCTTGCCCATGAATTCCGCGATGGCCCTGGCTTCGACGGAGTCGTTCATGGTGACGCCGCACTGGTGCGAAATCGTCTGTTCGAAGGTGATGTCCTTCATCTCCTTGAAGATGTTGGAATGCGTTGCGTCGCGTGCTGCTAGTGACATGACAATTTCCCCTTTTTTCAGCGCTTGAGGCCGAGTTCGCCGAGGATCTGGCCAATCCGTTCCTCGGATTTGGCGCGAACGTCCGCGAACGCGACTGGCTTGGAATGCGGCATAGACCAGATCGGCTGCAGGCCGATGGCTGCCTTGTCGGCGAGCGCGCCGTGCTTCTTGATCCAGCCCTGGAAGAGCTTCTTGTTTGCCGCGCCGTATTTCTCGTCGTTGGCGAGGATGTGCATGAGGTCGATCGTGTTGGCGAGGTTGCGCTCGTAGTCGGCCTCGGCGGCCGAGATCACCGCCGGCGTGATGAAGTCATGGTTGGCGGCGGCGATCTGCATCAGGAATCCGGAGCGGAACACCTCGCCCACCAGCGGCTCGAAGACGATGTTGATGGCGAAATACTGCTCGAGATAGTCGGTCGCGCCCATGATGGTTTCGACCGCTTCGCGGGTGCCTTGCCAGTTGTTGTCCTCGAGCCAGGTCTTCTTGCCGAGTTCGTCGTCCCAGCCGGGCAGGTCCATGCCGATCTCGGCAAGGTAAAGCGTGATGTCCTGCGCAAGCCTGAGCTTGTAGGACGAGTTGGTCAGCGTCGCGTTGTTGATCATCTGGGTGTAGCCGTAACGCTGCGCCTGCATCAGCGAGGTGCCAAGCCCGAATTCGGCATGCTTCCAGGCGCCGAGCTGGCCCTGAAGGATCTTGACCCAGGCCTTGTCGAAGGTCTTCGGTGCACCGGACTTGCGCGCATTGTTGATGACGCTCTGCACCATCGTCTCGATCTTCGACTGGCGCTGGTAGTGCGTGCGCTCCCATTCCTGATCGGGGGCGCGGAAGGCATGCCAGTTGGAGCTCTGCGCCGCGGTGTTCTGCTTGACATAAGCGCCCTTGCCGTCGGCGAAGGAGATGATCCAGTTCTGGATCAGATACCGTTCCGGGTCGGGCTGAACGTCGACCGTCATGTCCTCATAGTGGGTGGCGCGCTGGCCTTTCGGCTCGAAATACCGGTATTTGCGGCTGTCGGAGTCGGCAAAGATCGCCGCGCCGGCGGCTCCTGATCCGACTGAACTCGAGGTTGCTGGCATAATTCTCTCTCCCTTGTTGCAGTTGTGATTGGCTTTGCGTGGCCGCCCTCAATGGGCCGGGGTTGCACCTGCCGATGTGGTGAACTTGTCGAAGAAGATCCGCTCCGTTTCGAACCCGTTCATGAACAGGACCGGCTGCAGCGCATCGATCATCGGCGGCGGGCCGCAGGCATGGACATCGCCCTGCCCGTCGACCGCCAGTTGCTTGAGCTTGGCGTCGACACTCTGGTGAACGAAACCGCGCTCGCCTTGCCATTCGGCGTCATCGTTCGCGTGCGACAGCACGGGAATGAAAGTGACGTCGACATGGTTGCCGACAAGCTCGGCGATCCTGTCGAGATAGAACAGGTCCTTGCGAGTCCGGGCGCCGTAGAAGAAATAGACCGGACGTTTCTCGCCGCTTTTCAGATGGTCGTTGAGGATCGACCAGATCGGCGACATGCCCGAGCCGGCTCCGACCAGGACTAGGGGTCCTTGCCGTTCTTCCCTTCGGAAACAGGTTCCATAGGGTCCGACGACGGTGACCTCGGCTCCGACCTTGATGCCTCCGGAATCGAGTTCCCCGGAGAATTTTCCCTCAGGGTATTTTTTGATGATGAAGCAGAGTTTTTCGGTTTGGTCCGGCGTATTTGCCATGGAGAACGAGCGCGTAATCGTCTCCCCTTTTTGCGTGGTAACCGTGATGTCGACATATTGCCCCGCCCAGAACTTTATCGGGGAGCCGAGTTCGATCTCGATGCCGCGAATGTCGTGGGTCAAATGCTCGATCAGAGCAATCCGGCCCTTGAACGTCTTTACGGCGATGGCTTTCGCCAAAATCTCCTCGTCGTAGTTGAGAAGCTCGACTTCCAGATCGGAGTAGGCGATGCAGCGGCACAAAAGGACGTGGCCGCTCTCCTTCTCCATGTCGTTCAGTGCGAAGGTCGAGTATTTCAGCATGTCGGCTTCGCCGTCGAGCAACACGCTTTTGCAGGCCGAGCATTGCCCTTCCTTGCAGCCATGCGGCAGGGCGATACCCTGGCGGAACGCGGCGTTGAGCACCGTTTCACCATGCTCGACCTCGAAATCGACGCCGACCGGGCTAAGTCTGATCGTGTGGGTTTCCGACATACGGACCTCCAGTGAAAGGAAGGGGCGGGACGAACCCGCCCCTTTGGCCTGATCAGTTGCAGGGATTGATCGTGAAGCCGGCCCGGTATTCCGCCAGGTGTTTCTCACGGTCTGCGGGCGACATGGCACGCAGCGCGTTGAGCGGCGACCCGAGCTTGTTGCCGCGCACGTCGTCTAGCGTCCACATCTCCTTGTCATCGAAGCGCATATGCGGCTGCGGGACGAGCGTCTTGCCGTCGGAGCGGACGAAGTTCAGGTCCTTGATCGCATCGGCCAGATCCCAGCCGTCATAGAGCGTCTCCCACTCGCGCTTGCCGCTGAAGCGGCCCATGGCGGGCGTCGGACGGCGCTGATACTCGTCGGCGAAGGCCACCGTCGCGGTCCACTTGTCGAGTTCGTGGGCGAAGGTGTGCAGCTGGCCGTCAATCTCGCCGACCACCATGTCCTCGCGGATCAGGCAGGGCACGAGGCAGGACCAGCAGCGGTGCGGGTAGACGTAGCCGACGTCGCTGTTGAACAGCAGCACCTTCTCGCCCTTGTGACTGAGCTTGGCGTACCACTTCCAGAAATCGCCGAACTCAGCGTACCAGCCCGGATACTTGTGCTCGAACCACTCGAAGTCCTTGTCGGTCTGAGCTTCGATGCGCCAGAAGTTGACCGGCCAGCCGACCGCGAAGAACTGCCCGACCTTGTGGACGTAGTTCTTCTTGGTGATGCGTTCCCAGGCAGCCTGGACGTCGTCGTGATGGACCTTGATGCCGTATTTCTCGAGCGGCAGCATGTAGGTGCGGTAGTAGTCCTCATAGATCCAGCGGTGCCACATTTCCGCGTAAGACTCCTTGTTCTTGTCGCGGT
>NZ_JAPYKO010000068.1:0-3939 GCF_037179585.1 Mesorhizobium argentiipisi (SeqCode) | reverse complement strand
CGCCGTTCCATTCGGCCGTGTACATCTTCACGCCCTTGATGTCATAGGTCTCCTTGAGGAAGTGGATGTACTCCAGCGCCTTCTCACCGTCGCGCGGATCGAAAGCACCATTGACGATGAAACGCTCAGGATAGCGCTTGGCCACCTCGGCGTTGCGCTCGATCGTGTTGAAGCCGTTCTTGTAGAAATCCTTAAGATAGGTCGACTGGACGATCGCCACATCGTCGGGACCGTCGATGAACAGGTCGCGATAGAGATCGTCGGCGCTGTATTTCTCGAACTTGCTCTTCTCCCACAGCTGGTCCTTGGGGCTCAGCCCCGTGTGATAGGCATAGAAGCACTCGATGAACTGCTTGCCGTGGACATTTTTCTGGTTCTCGTGGCTGCCGTCCCAGAAATGGGTGTGGCCGTCGACCACGAAAATATCCTTGCCTTCCGGTGTCCTAAACATTCTTCCCTCCGCGTGATGGGTGTTGATCGGTTCGGCGCGCCGCCACCAGGCGGCGCGCCTGATGCTTTGGCGTCTATTCGATGTATTCGAACATCTCGTCCATGTTGCCGAACAGGATCACCGTGTTGTCGTCGATGCGCACCATCCGCCCGTAGTGGGTGGAGCTGTTGACCTCGAAGGTTTCCGCCGTCATCTCGCGGCCGAGATATTCGCTGATCTCGTCCATCTTGAAGACCAGCTTGCCGCTGCCGTCGATGCGGATCATCGCCGGCTGGTAGGTGATCGTCACCCCAGCCTTCTGGCCCATGAATTCGGCGATGGCCCTGGCTTCGACCGAGTCGTTCATGGTGACGCCGCACTGATGCGAAATCGTCTGTTCGAAGGTGATGTCCTTCATCTCCTTGAAGATGTTGGAATGAGTGGCGTCGCGTGCTGCTAATGACATGACAATTTCCCCTTTTTCAGCGCTTGAGGCCGAGTTCGCCAAGGATCTGGCCAATCCGTTCCTCGGATTTGGCACGGACATCCGCGAATGCGACCGGCTTGGAATGCGGCATCGACCAGATCGGCTGCAGGCCGGTGGCTGCCTTGTCGGCGAGCGCGCCGTGTTTCTTGACCCACCCCTGGAAAAGCTTTCGGTTGGCGGCGCCATGCGTCTCGTCATTGGCGAGGAGGTGCATGAGGTCGATCGTGTTGGCGAGGTTGCGCTCGTAATCGGCTTCGGCAGCCGAAATCACCGCAGGCGTGATGAAGTCGTGGTTGGCGGCGGCGATCTGCATCAGGAAGCCGGAGCGGAACACTTCGCCGACCAACGGTTCGAAGATAATGTTGATGGCGAAGTACTGCTCGAGATAATCGGACGCGCCCATGATGGTCTCGACCGCTTCGCGGGTGCCCTGCCAGTTCTTGTCCTCAAGCCATGCCTTCTTGCCGAGTTCGTCGTCCCATCCAGGTAGGTCCATGCCGATTTCGGCAAGGTAGAGCGTGATGTCCTGTGCAAGCCTGAGCTTGTAGGACGAGTTGGTCAGCGTCGCGTTGTTGATCATCTGGGTATAGCCGTAACGCTGCGCCTGCATCAGCGAAGTGCCAAGCCCGAATTCGGCGTGCTTCCAGGCGCCGAGCTGCATCTGCAGGATCTTGATCCAGGCCTTGTCGAAGGTCTTCGGCGCGCCCGACTTGCGAGCATTGTTGATGACGCTCTGCACCATCGTCTCGATCTTCGACTGGCGCTGGTAGTGCGTGCGCTCCCATTCCTGGTCGGGAGCGCGAAAGGCATGCCAGTTGGAGCTCTGCGCGGCGGTATTCTGCTTGATGTAGGCGCCCTTGCCGTCGGCGAAGGAGATGATCCAGTCCTGTATCAGGTAACGCTCAGGATCGGGCTGCACGTCGACCGTCATGTCCTCATAGTGGGTGGCACGCTGACCCTTCGGGTCGAAATACCGGTACTTCCGGCTATCGGAGTCGGCAAAGATCGCCGCGCCGGCGGCTCCGGATCCGACTGAACTTGAAATAGCTGCCATAATTCTCTCTCCCTTGTTGCAGTTGCGATGGGCGTTGCGTGGCCGCCCTCAATGGGCCGGCGTTGCACCTACCGATGTGGTGAACTTGTCGAAGAAGATCCGCTCCGTTTCGAACCCGTTCATGAACAGGACCGGCTGCAGCGCATCGATCATCGGCGGCGGGCCACAGGCATGGACATCGCCCTGCCCGTCGACCGCCAGTTGCTTGAGCGTGGCGTCGACACTCTGGTGTACGAAGCCGCGTTCGCCCTGCCATTCGGCGTCATCGTTCGCGTGCGACAGCACGGGAATGAAGGTGACGTCCGAATGATTGCCGACCAGCTCGGCAATCCTGTCGAGATAGAACAGGTCGTTGCGCGTCCGGGCACCGTAGAAGAAATAAACCGGACGCTTCTCGCCGCTCTTCAGATGGTCGTTGAGGATAGACCAGATCGGCGACATGCCCGAGCCGGCGGCAACCAGGATCAGTGGTCCTTGCCGTTCGTCGCGGCGGAAACAGGTTCCGTAGGGTCCGACGACGGTGACTTCGGCTCCGGCGCTGATGCCTCCGGAATCGAGTTCTCCGGAGAATTTTCCCTCAGGGTATTTTTTGATGATGAAGCAGAGTTTTTCGGTTTGGTCCGGCGTATTTGCCATGGAGAACGAGCGCGTAATCGTCTCCCCTTTTTGCGTGCTAACCGTGATGTCGACATATTGCCCCGCCCAGAACTTCATTGGGGAGCCGAGTTCGATCTCGATGCCGCGAATGTCGTGGGTCAGTCGCTCGACCCGAGCAATCCGGCCCTTGTACGTCTTCACGGCGATCGCTTTCGCCAAAATCTCCTCGTCATAGTTGAGAAGCTCGACTTCCAGATCGGAGTACGCGATGCAGCGGCACAAAAGGACGTGGCCGCTCTCCTTCTCCATGTCATTCAGCGCGAAGGTCGAGTATTTCAGCATTTCGGCTTCGCCATCGAGCAACACGCTTTTGCAGGCCGAGCATTGCCCTTCCTTGCAGCCATGCGGCAGGGCAATCCCCTGGCGAAACGCGGCGTTGAGCACCGTTTCGCCATGCTCGACCTCGAAATCGACGCCGACCGGGCTAAGCCTGACCGTGTGGGTTTCCGACATGCGGACCTCCAGTGAGATGAGCCGGGGGCGGGACGAACCCGCCCCTTCGCCCTGATTAGTTGCAAGGGGTGATGGTGAAGCCCTTGGCGTAATCCGCCAGGTGCTTCTCGCGCTCCGCGGGCGACATAGCGCGCAGCGCGTTCAGCGGCGATCCGAGCTTGTTGCCGCGCACGTCGTCGAGCGTCCACATCTCCTTGTCGTCGAAGCGCATATGCGGCTGCGGAACCAGGGTCTTGCCGTCGGAACGGACGAAGTTCAGGTCCTTGATCGCATCGGCCAGATCCCAGCCGTCATAGAGCGTCTCCCACTCGCGCTTGCCGCTGAAGCGGCCCATGGCGGGCGTCGGACGGCCCTGATACTCGTCGGCGAAGGCCACCGTCGCGGTCCACTTGTCGAGTTCGTGGGCGAAGGTGTGCAGCTGGCCGTCGATCTCGCCGACCACCATGTCCTCGCGGATCAGGCAGGGAACGAGGCAAGACCAGCAGCGGTGCGGATAGACGTAGCCGACGTCGCTGTTGAACAGCAGCACCTTCTCGCCCTTGTGGCTGAGCTTGGCATACCATTTCCAGAAATCGCCGAACTCGGCGTACCAGCCCGGATATTTGTGCTCGAACCACTCGAAGTCCTTGTCGGTCTGGGCTTCGATGCGCCAGAAATTGACCGGCCAGCCGACCGCGAAAAACTGTCCGACCTTGTGGACGTAATTCTTCTTGGTAATGCGTTCCCAGGCCGCCTGGACGTCGTCGTGATGGACCTTGATGCCGTATTTCTCGAGCGGCAGCATGTAGGTGCGGTAGTAGTCCTCATAGATCCAGCGGTGCCACATTTCCGCGTAAGACTCCTTGTTCTTGTCGCGGT
>NZ_JAPYKO010000067.1:0-5867 GCF_037179585.1 Mesorhizobium argentiipisi (SeqCode) | reverse complement strand
AGGAGTTCGTCAACCGCAAACCGGTCGTCATCAGCAAAGGATCTTCAAGACCGTTGGCCTTGAACATGAGGCTCTGGCTTAGCCTGACGGAGAGTGAAGCATCGTAGGTACTTCATTCTCCCAGGCTCCGTTGGACACTCACGGCCCGACAGTTTTGGCGTGGGAGGTTGCGCCGAGTGGCGCCATCGGCACGCAGGGTTCATCGAGGATGGGACGGACGTTCAGGCTCTGAAGTAGCTTCCGCCTGCGGAGTCCTCGGCGAGCTGCTCGATGGAAACACCGTCCTTCACCCGGCAGCGTTCATTGTGATCTTCTGAATGGCCTTTGCCATGGTCAGGTTCTCCATGACGGGCGGCCCGGGGCCTCTCCCCGGACCTCCAAGCCCGTCGGGAAACCTCCCCTCCCCCCTCTGCCTCTGCCGGCACCGCGGCCACCCGCTGCGGCACGGTGCCTTCCGATCAGTCATGAGAAGCGGCGCCGTCCTCGTGGTCTGGAGGACGGCGCCGTAGACTGGCGACCGGAGGAAACGAAAGCATCATGGCGGAGACGCGGGAGTCCGCATCGCTGGCATGATCAGTATCAGCATGATCAGTATCAGATTGCGAGATCGAGGAGCTTCTTTGCCCTGCCCTCCATATCGAGCCGTGCGTCCTGATGGGTTTGTCACGTGCGACACGGGTGATGCCCTGGCCGAAGTCGAAGATCGACGCCGGGGGCCGACCTTCCTCGAGTAGGACGGTGTCGATGATCTTCGTGGTTGAACCACTCCGACGACACGCGGCCAACGCGCTGGCCTCGGCTGATATCCACCTTGTAACCATTGCGCCCGACCCGCGTCGGCGCCTGAACTTCCATCTCGGTCATAACTCCAGCTCCGCGGCGAGCGTCAGGAGCCTTTCTCCCGGCCTTCACCCGCCGTCACCTCTCGGCGCCATCCTCTCGCTCTGTCCGCCGGCCAAGCCAACCGAGCGCCGCCGTGCCGGACGAAGGCTACGAGCCGATCGCGCCGGGCGAGTCTCTGGGATATCAGTTACCAGTGGTGGACGTTTACGGATTTCGACGCCTACGCGGCGATGGGCCTCCATCATCAGTACATCTATATCGACCCGTCAACGACATGGTCATCGTGAAGGTCACCCATACGGCCGAGCCTGTCGGGCGCGACGAGGAAAACCTGCGGCTCTTCGCCCAGATCACGCAGCGCCTGGGCGGGTGACACGGCGCGCCAGCGGAACCCCGGGGCGGGTCACTTCTTCGGCGACAGCGGCGAACATGGCCTGCCGCTGTTCGTTCGGCCGGGAGGCACGCCCGACAGGCTCGAACCGGGAACCGAAGCAGCGCCGAGAAGATGACCCGGGCCTCGGCTGGGCACGCCGTGGATGAAGCGCTAGACGCCGCCCCAGATCGCCTCGGCTGTCCGCACCACCAGTTCGAGCTTGCGCTTCTGGTCGTCCTCCGTGATCGCGTTGCCCTCTTCCGTCGAAGCAAAGCCGCATTGGGGGGCGATGCCGAGCTGATCGATATCGGCATACTTGCTCGCCGCCTCGAACTTGCGCTTCAAGTCGTCGAGATTCTCGAGCACTGCCGTCTTGGTGGTAATGAAGCCCGGCAGGACGCGCTTCTTGCCCTTGGGCAAAAGCCTGAGCGGCTCCAGGCCGCCGGTGCGATCGCTATCGTATTCCATGAAATAGATATCGACGCCCGTCTGGTTGAACACGGCGTCGGCCGCGGGGTCGTAGGCACCCTCTGCGACCCAGGTGGACTTGAAGTTGCCACGGCACATGTGCATGCCGATTAGCATGTCCGTCGGTCGATCCGCGATGGCGTCGTGCATCATCCTGGCGTAGCGGCCGATGAGCCAGTCGGGGTCCTCGCCGCGCGCCTTGCGCTCGGCGCGAATCTTGGGATCGCAGAGGTAGGCAAAGAAGATGTCGTCGATCTGTAGGTAGCGGCAGCCTGCGCCATAGAAGGCCTTCACGGCCTTGTTGTAAGTGCGGGTGATCGCGTCGAAGTAGGCCTCGGCGTCGTGCTTGTATTCGAGGATATGGATGTCGTCCTCGGCGACGCGGAAATGGATGGCGCTGGGACCGGGGATCGAGATCTTCGGAGTGACGCTGGTGTGCGCCAGCACGAACTTGAAATGCTCCAGCATCGGATGATCGTCGGCAAAATCGAGCGGCCCGTTGATCACCGGCACGTCGGCCTTGGTGGCCGTGCCGTGAAACTGGATGCCGCCACCCTCACGCTGGATGATGTCGAGGCCGTCCAGCATACCCATGAAATCGAAGTGCCACCAGGCGCGGCGGAACTCGCCATCGGTCACGGCCTTCAGGCCCGCCGCCTCCTGCATGCGGATCACGTCGATGATAGCTACATCTTCCACTTGTTTCAGCTCCCCGGTCGACAAGGTCTTGTCCTCGAAGCGGGCCTTCCGCGCGGCTTTGACCGCTGCGGGTCTCAGGAAGCTGCCGACGATATCGGCGCGGAATGGTGGGGTGGGCACAGCGGTAGCGGCAACGGCAGCCATTTCAGATCTCCTCCTCGTCGTCGGTGCGCCGATGTGAGCCCGATCGAAGCGATTGTGCAAGTTCGGGCTTGCAGATTGTATACATATGGCATTTAATGCTCAACGACGATCGATTTTCTGGGAGGAGCGTGATCATGCCCCATCAGACCTTTCCGATGAACGCGTGGTACGCCGCGGCGTGGGACACTGAAGTCAAGCGCGAGCTGTTGCCTCGCAAAATCTGCGGAAAACCGGTGGTTATGTATCGGAAACAGGACGGAAACGCTGTCGCACTGGCTGATGCCTGCTGGCACCGGCTGCTGCCGCTGTCGATGGGCGAGCTCTATGGCGACAACGTCATCTGCGGCTATCACGGACTGGAGTTCGACGATTCCGGCCGATGTGTATACATGCCGTCCCAGGAGACGATCAACCCGTCCGCCTGCGTAAAGTCCTACCCGCTGGTAGAGAGGCATCGCTTCATCTGGCTTTGGATGGGCGATCCGGCCTTGGCCGATCCCGCCAGGGTGCCGGACCTGCACCGGAACGACGACCCGGCCTGGGCTGCCGACGGCAAGCTGATCCACGCCAAATGCGACTACCGGCTGGTCATCGACAATCTGATGGACCTGACTCATGAGACCTATGTGCACGGCTCCTCTATCGGCAACCGCGCCGTCGCCGAGGCGCCGTTCGAGGCGACCCATTCGGACCGTACCGCGACCATCACGCGCTGGATGAAAGACATCGATTCCCCGCCCTTCTGGCGCTCACAACTAGGAAAGCCCGGCAACGTCGATCGCTGGCAGATCATCAATTTCGAGGCGCCGGCAACCGTTGCGATCGATGTCGGCGTCGCGCCGGCTGGCACCGGAGCGCCCGAGGGCGACCGCAGCCAAGGCGTCAACGGCTTTGTCCTCAATACGATCACGCCGGAAACGGACAAGACTTGCCATTACTTCTGGGCCTTCGCCCGCAACTACAAGCTTTCCGAGCAGCGCCGCACCCACGAGCTGCGCGAGGGCGTGGCGTCGATCTTCCGTGAGGACGAGCGTATCCTCGAGGCCCAGCAGATCGCGATCGACAACAACCCCGACCACGTCATTTACAACCTCAATATCGATGCGGGCTCGATGTGGGCGCGCAAGCTCATCGACCGGATGATCGGCGAGGAGCAGGCCCAACGGATCGCGGCGGAGTAGGCTTTGGTCGAGACGCAACAACGGCGGCAGCAACCGCAATCGCTGAAGGCACTCTTGGGGGTGCGCGACCTCGTGTTCAATGGGTACGCTCGCCCCGGCGAACGCCTGTCCGAGATCGGCATCGCCGAAAAACTTGGCATCTCGCGCACTCCGATCCGGGCGGCGCTGGCCCGGCTCGAGCAGGAGGGCCTGCTCGAGCCGATTCCCTCGGGCGGCTATGCGGTGCGCAGCTTCACCCGCGACGAGGTGATCGATGCGATCGAACTGCGCGGCGTGCTCGAAGGTACGGCGGCACGGCTCGCGGCAGAACGCGGCGTGCAACCGGCAAAGCTGCGCGCCGTCAACGAACTGCTGCGCGGGCTCGACGAGACGATGCCCGGCCGACCGGAGGACATGGCGTTCGACCGTTATGTCGAACTCAACGCCCAGTTCCACGAAGCGCTGGCGGGCCTTGCCGGCAGCGAGACCATTCGGCGCGAGATCGAGCGGGTCACGCAATTGCCTTTCGCTTCGCCCAGCGCCTTCCTCGACAAGCAAGCCGACGTGCCAGCCTTCCGCCGCTCGCTGGTGATTGGCCAGGCGCAGCATCGCGCCATCGTCAACGCCATCGAGCTCCGAGAGGGCGCGCGCGCCGAGGCGCTTACGCGCGAGCACGGGCGCCTGGCGCGGCAGAACCTCGAATACGTCATCGAGCAGGACCGCAGCCTGATGCGGCGCGTGCCGGCCCTGGCTCTGGTCACCAGTTGAAGGGAGCAATATGCGCAGCAGACAGGAATGGATGCGGGCCGAAGTGGCGGATGCGCGGCTCGTCGCGGACGATACGCGGCTGATCGAGTTTGCCATGTCGCACGCGCTGCCGCGGTTCGAGCCGGGCTCGCACACCAATGTCCGGGTGCAGATTGGCGGCGGCGCGGCGACGCGCACCTATACCTGCCTCCCCGCCCCGCCGGATCGGATCCGCGTTGCAGTCAAGCGGCACGTGCATAGCCGCGGCGGCTCACGCTTCATGTGGGGTTTGGCGATTGGCGAGCCGATCGAGGTCACCGTGCCGGAGAACCGCTTCGAACTGTCCTGGCGCAACACGCCTAGCCTCCTCGTCGCCGGCGGCATCGGTGTGACGCCGATCTACGGCATGGCGCTGGCGCTCCACGCCCGCGGCACGCCGTTGCGCATGGTCTATGGCGGCAGGCGCCGGCGGGACATGGCCTTTGCCGACGAGCTCGAGGCCCGGTTGGGCGAGCAGTTCGAACTGTTTGCCGCCGACCAGGATCGCCGGATCGACCTGGATGCCGAGATCGCCGCCCTGCCGGCCGAGGCGGAGCTCTATGTCTGCGGCCCGATCGGCATGCTGCAAGCGGCCAAGGCAGCCTGGCAGGCAGCGGGCCGGTCGGTGAGCCGGCTGCGCTACGAGGTGTTTGGCGACAGCGGCCTTTTTGCCGAGGCGCCGTTCCAGGTCGAGGTGGCGGGACGTGACGTGCTCGTCGATGTCCGCCCCGACCAGACGTTGCTCGACGCGCTGACGAGTGCCGGCGTCGATATGATCTACGACTGCCAGCGCGGTGAGTGTGGGCTATGCGTGGTGGAAGTGCTGCAGGCGGACACCGCGATCGACCACCGCGACGTGTTCTTTAGCGCTGAACAGAAGCACGAGGGCAGGCGCATGTGCGCCTGTGTCTCGCGTCTCGTCGGTGGCCGGGCCATCATCGACGTCGGTTATCGGCCGTGAGCCGATCATGGCCAACCGCAAGAGGCGCCGAATCGCCCCTTGAAGGAGTGGACAAGGTCACAGAGATAGCTCCGCCTATGCGCCGACGAGCGCCTTGGCCGCTTCGTGCAGCGCCTTGCCATCGAACCCCGCAGCACCTGCCTTCTCGTACCACGCGTCGATGGTTGCCTGCGACGCGTCCTTCCAGCGATGGGTCTCGGCTTCGTCGAGTGTGACAATGTTGTCGCCCGCATCCTGCGCGATCTTGAGGCCAACCGCGTCGCCCGCATCCATGGTCGCGCCGAACGCGCGTGCCGCTTCGACGCCCGCCCGACAACCCAGCATACCACCAGGAATTCTTTGGCCCAGTCGCGCAGGTTTTTGTGGTCGACGACGCGGCGGCGGCATTGGCGAATGATTCGAAGTTCGGACTCGGCGGCACGATCTTCTCAAG
>NZ_JAPYKO010000066.1:0-2500 GCF_037179585.1 Mesorhizobium argentiipisi (SeqCode) | reverse complement strand
ATCATTTAAAGAAAGCGTAACAGCTCACTGGTCTAAATAAGGGTCTTTGCGCCGAAAATGTAACGGGGCTAAAGCCATACACCGAAGCTTAGGGTTCGTGAGCAATCACGAGCGGTAGCGGAGCGTTCTGTAAGCTGATGAAGCCGTACCCGTGAGGGGCGGTGGAGGTATCAGAAGTGCGAATGCTGACATGAGTAACGTAAGGGGAGTGAGAGACTCCCCCGCCGAAAGACCAAGGGTTCCTGCTTAAAGTTAATCTGAGCAGGGTTAGCCGGCCCCTAAGACGAGGCGGAAACGCGTAGTCGATGGGAACCACGTTAATATTCGTGGGCCTGGAGGTAGTGACGGATCACACAAGTTGTCCAATCTTATCGGATTGAACGGGCAGCGGAGTGGTTCCAGGAAATAGCTCCTCCTTATAGACCGTACCCGAAACCGACACTGGTGGTCAGGTAGAGTATACCAAGGCGCTTGAGAGAACTATGCTGAAGGAACTCGGCAAATTGCACGCGTAACTTCGGAAGAAGCGTGACCCTTTTTTGCGCAAGCAGAGGAGGGTGGCACAGACCAGGGGGTAGCGACTGTTTATCAAAAACACAGGGCTCTGCGAAGCCGCAAGGCGACGTATAGGGTCTGACGCCTGCCCGGTGCTGGAAGGTTAAGAGGAGGGGTGCAAGCTCTGAATCGAAGCCCCAGTAAACGGCGGCCGTAACTATAACGGTCCTAAGGTAGCGAAATTCCTTGTCGGGTAAGTTCCGACCTGCACGAATGGCGTAACGACTTCCCCGCTGTCTCCAGCATAGACTCAGTGAAATTGAATTCCCCGTGAAGATGCGGGGTTCCTGCGGTTAGACGGAAAGACCCCGTGCACCTTTACTATAGCTTTACATTGGCATTCGTAGTGGCATGTGTAGGATAGGTGGTAGGCTTTGAAGCCTGGGCGCCAGCTCAGGTGGAGCCACCCTTGAAATACCACCCTTATCACTATGGATGTCTAACCGCGGCCCGTTATCCGGGTCCGGGACAATGTATGGTGGGTAGTTTGACTGGGGCGGTCGCCTCCTAAAGAGTAACGGAGGCGCGCGATGGTGGGCTCAGAACGGTCGGAAATCGTTCGCTGAGTGCAATGGCATAAGCCTGCCTGACTGCGAGACTGACAAGTCGAGCAGAGACGAAAGTCGGTCATAGTGATCCGGTGGTCCCGCGTGGAAGGGCCATCGCTCAACGGATAAAAGGTACGCCGGGGATAACAGGCTGATGACCCCCAAGAGTCCATATCGACGGGGTTGTTTGGCACCTCGATGTCGACTCATCGCATCCTGGGGCTGGAGCAGGTCCCAAGGGTATGGCTGTTCGCCATTTAAAGCGGTACGTGAGTTGGGTTCAGAACGTCGTGAGACAGTTCGGTCCCTATCTGCCGTGGGTGTAGGAATATTGAAAGGATCTGTCCCTAGTACGAGAGGACCGGGATGGACGGATCTCTGGTGGACCTGTTGTGGCGCCAGCCGCATTGCAGGGTAGCTATATCCGGACGGGATAACCGCTGAAGGCATCTAAGCGGGAAACCCACCTTGAAACGAGTATTCCCTGAGAACCGTGGAAGACGACCACGTTGATAGGCCGGGTGTGGAAGAGCGGCAACGCTTGAAGCTTACCGGTACTAATAGTTCGATAGGCTTGATCGTTCTCATTACTTATATCCATCAAGGCGCAATCCGAAGGATTGTCGCCCAAAGTCGGATGGTCTACCAGCGCTCACGCATGAGCGGCCCCTTCGGGGCCTATGCTCCGCGAGGGCGCCGGACGACCGGCGACGCGCAGTCGCGCTTGCGGGCTTCGCCCGTATGCAATGGTTTGTTCTCACTCACGCTTGTTCCGCCCTGCGGGCGGCGCTACGTGGGTGCGGCGCATCGGCGCCGACGGTCGGTCGACCTTGCGAAGCTTCGCTTCGAAGGGCGCCAGGCCAAAAGAACGTCAAAGGCACAAAGGCGACGATCTTCGGATCGTCGCTGCGACGATCCTTGGATCGCGCTTGAACAGCTTCTCGATTTGAACATGCGTTTTGCCGACCTGGTGGTTATGGCGGAGCGGCTGCACCCGATCCCATTCCGAACTCGGCCGTGAAACGCTCCAGCGCTGATGGTACTTCGTCTCAAGACGCGGGAGAGTAGGTCGCTGCCAGGTCTGCAAAGCGCATGTTCAGCTCACTTCCAGATCCACAGGATCCGGATGAAGACAATCTTCTCTCTACGATCTTAAGGCCCGCCAAACGGGATCACGGGCCGCGCAAGCGGCCCTTTCATTTGGCGGCTCTTGAATCCGGTAAGGTCGCACTTACCTCCAAGGACGCAAGCAAACGCTTGCTCGTGTTCGCAAGCAAACGCTTGCTCGTGTTCGCAAGCAAACGCTTGCTCGTGGTTGACGCGGGGTGGAGCAGCCCGGTAGCTCGTCAGGCTCATAACCTGAAGGTCACAGGTTCAAATCCTGTCCCCGCAACCAA
>NZ_JAPYKO010000065.1:0-6376 GCF_037179585.1 Mesorhizobium argentiipisi (SeqCode) | reverse complement strand
CCGCCCGCTCAGGCTCCAAGAAACTGGCTATCATCGCCGTCGCAAGGAAGCTCCTGGTCGTCCTCAACGCCATCATTCGCGACAAAACCGCATTCGCATGAACACAGTTGCCATTCCGTGACTTCGATGCGCCGCAACGGTGCAGAATTCTGCTCCGCTGCATTCCTTGCCCGACGTCACGGAATGGATTCCAGGGTCTTCGCGACGGAGCTTCGCTCCTGCTTCGCCCTGGAATGACGACGTCAGCGCTTATCGCGCTACCTAACCAGAATCGCCCTCAGATCATTCACGTTCGTACCGGTCGGGCCCGGCACGAACAGATCCCCGACCGCACTGAAGGCCGTCCAGGCATTGTTGCCGGCGAGCATCGCCTTGGCGTCGACGCCTGCCGCGCGCATGCGCGCCACGGTCGAGCCGTCCGCGAAGGCGCCGGCATTGTTCTCCGAGCCGTCGATGCCGTCGGTGTCGGCAGCCAAGGCATCGATGCCATTCACGCCGTCGATGCCGATGGCGAAGGCGAGCAGGAATTCGGAATTGCGGCCGCCCTTGCCCTTTGCCCGCAACGTCACGGTCGTCTCGCCGCCGGACAGGATCAGCACCGGCTTGGCGAAGGGGCGATTGCGCGTCGCCACCTCGCGCGCGATCGCGGCATGGACGCCGCCGACCTCACGCGCCTCGCCTTCGATCGCGTCCGAAAGGATGACGGCCTCGATGCCTTGCCGCTTCGCTTCGGCGGCTGCGGCTTCCAGAGAGACGCCGGCCGAGGCGGTCAGGTGCACTTCATTGCCGCCGAAGCGCGGATCGTCGGGGCGCGGCGCATCGGCGGCCGGAGACTGGATATGCGCCATGACCGAGGCCGGCAGCTTCATGCCATAGGCGGCGATCGAAGCCAGCGCATCCGCGCGGCTGTCGGTGTCGGGAACGGTCGGTCCCGATGCGACCAGCGCCGGATTGTCGCCGGGAATGTCGGACACGACCAGCGACACGACGCGCGCCGGGTGCGCCGCGGCCGCCAGGCGTCCGCCCTTGATGGTCGAGACATGCTTGCGGATGGTGTTCATTGCCGCGATCGGCGCGCCGGAGGCAAGCAGCGCCTCATTGACGGCGATCTCATCGGCAAGCGTCAGCCCGGGAGCCGGCGACGGCAGCAAGGCCGAACCGCCGCCGGAAATCAGCGCCACCACCAGATCCTCTGCGGTCAGACCCCGCACTTTCTCCAGCAGCCGGCGCGACGCCTCGAGACCGGCGGCGTCCGGCACCGGGTGCGCCGCCTCGATGATCTCGATGCGCTCGCATCTGGCGCCATAGCCGTAGCGGGTGACGACAAGCCCGTCGATCGGACCATCCCAGACCTTCTCGAAGGCGGCGGCCATCTGCGCCGAGCCTTTTCCCGCGCCTATGACAATGGTGCGGCCCTTCGGCTTCGCCGGCAAATGATTGCGGATCGTCTTTTCCGGATCGGCGGCGGCGACGGCGGCGTTGAAGATCGAGGTGAGGAAGGACTTGGAATCGAGCACGTTCATCCCTGGTCGCCACTGGCAGATTTCAATTTGAATAACCGCCGGCGCTGCCCTTCGCCCTTACCCTCTCCCGGTTTAGAGACGGGGAGAGGGGTCGCCGGCGCCGGCGCGCTTCCCTTCTTCCCGTCTCTATACGGGGAGAAGGTGCCGGCAGGCGGATGAGGGGCAGCACCGGCATCACGATTTGTCTTCTGGCGGCAGCGCAAGCCCGCTCGCATCGATGCCAAGATACGCGCAGAGCGCGTCGACCACGACGCCATGGTCCTCGCGCTCGGGCAGGCCCGAGACGGCGATGACACCGATGACGCCGGCACCTTTCACCGTAACCGGAAAGCCGCCGCCGGCGAGCACATAATCGGCAATGTCGAGCGCTTCGCCGATCTTGAACGTGCGGTCCGGGCGCTGCTGCTCCAGCACCAGGCGATAGGTGCTCCTGAGATAGCGCCTTACGACATTGATCTTGCGGCGCGCCCAGTCGGGATTGGAGGCGTTGGAGCCCGGCATGGCGGCATAGAAGAGCGGCCGGTCGAAAGTCCTGATGTCGACGATGATCGGAAGATCTTCCTTCAGTGCCCGGTCCCTGATGGCAGAGCCGATCTTGAAGGCGACAGCCTCATCGAAGGCCGCAAAGACCAACGTGGCTTCCTGTTTCTTGATCAGAGCGATGTCGTCGGCGGTGGCCATAGCGTTCCCCTGTCAAATGTCGACGCACGCTTTGGCCGATGGCTGACGCCCGGTCAAGCACGGAGGGCATGGAATTGCGTTATGCCGCGATCGCGCTCTTTGCCGGCCGCCCCGCCACATAGACCTCGCGCACGGCGCGGTCGTCGCCCAGCGTCTGCAGCAGGAAGAGTTCTTCCGCCAGCGTCTCCACGGTCTCCATCCTGAGCCGCATCCCCGGCGTCGCATGAGCATCGAGCACGACGATGTCGGCATCGGTGCCTTCATCCAGCGTGCCGACCCTGTCGGCCACGGACAGCGCCTCGGCATTGCCGCGCGTCAGTTGCCAGAAGGACTGGAAGGGGTTGAGCTTCTCGCCGTTCAGCGCGATCACCTTGTAGCCCTCGTCCATGGTGCGCAGCATCGAATAGTTGGTGCCGCCGCCGACATCGGTCGCGGCGGCGATCCTGAGCGGCTTTTCGCGCCGGCGGTAGCGCTGATAATCGAACAGGCCGGAGCCGAGGAAAAGGTTGGATGTCGGGCAGAACACGGCCACGGAGCCCGATTGCGACAGCGCATCCGCCTCGCGTTCCGACAGATGGATGCAGTGGCCGAACAGGCTTTTTTTGCCGAGCAGGCCGTAATGTTCATAGACGTCGGTGTAGTCGCGCGACCAGGGATAGAGCTCCTGGGTGAAGGCGATCTCGGCGTGGTTTTCCGACAGATGCGTCTGCATGTGGAGATCGGGATGCTCGCGGCATAGCACGCCGGCCATCTCCATCTGCTCGGGCGTGGAGGTGATGGCGAAGCGCGGCGTGATGGCATAGAGCTGGCGGCCCTTGCCGTGCCATTCGGCGATCAGCGCCTTGGTATCGTCGTAGCCGGTCTGCGGCGTGTCGAGCACGCCGTCCGGCGCGTTGCGGTCCATCATCACCTTGCCGGCGATGTTGAGCATATTGCGCTCGTGCGACTCGGCGAAGAAAGCTTCGGCTGAACACTTGTGCACCGAGCAATAGGCGACGACGGTCGTCGTGCCCTGGCGCAGCATCTCGTCGAGGAAGACCCTGGCGATGCGGCGGCCATGCTGCGCGTTCTGGAATTTCGACTCTTCGGGAAAGGTGTATTTGGTTAGCCAGTCGAGCAGCTCGGCGCCGTAGGAGGCGATGATCTGCATCTGCGGCACATGAACGTGGGCGTCGAGGAAACCCGGCAGGATCAGATGCGGACGATGGTCGATCGTCTCGACGCCCGTGCCCGCCTTCTTCAAGACCTCCGCATAGGAACCGGCGGCAACGATCTTGCCATTGTCGATCAGCAGTCCGCCATTTTCCTCGTAGCGCCAGGCGGAATGATCGTCTATCGCTTCGGGCCAACGCAGGAAGGAGAGCGTGCGGCCGCGCAGAATTTTCGCTGTCATGCTTATTTTCCGGCGCCTTCGAACCAGGCGACCAGAAGGGCCCTTTCCTGGTCGGTGATCTGGGTAACGTTGGCGGGCGGCATGGCATGCGCCCGGCCGGCCTGGATGTAGATCTCGCGCGCATGCTCGGCGATGCGCTCGTCGGTGTCGAGCAGCACGCCCTTCGGCGCATGGTAGATGCCTTCATAGACCGGCTCTTGCGTGTGGCACATCGAGCAGCGGCCGAGCACGGTGTCGCGCACGGCCGGGAAATGCGCCGAGGCGATGTAGACCTGCGCTGCGGCGGAGGCGGCGGAGGTCTTCGGCTCGCCGGTCAGCACCTTCGGCACGGTCGACAGCCAGATGATGATCATGAACAGCACGGCAGCACCGAGCCAGGTCCAGGTCGGGTTGCCCTTCCTTGCATGCACGGTGTTGAAATAGTGCCGGATCAGAACGCCGATGATGAAGACCAGCGAAGCGATGACCCAGTTGAACTGGGTGCCGAAGGCCAGCGGGTAGTGGTTCGACAGCATCAGGAACAGGACCGGCAAGGTCAGGTAGTTGTTGTGCAGCGAGCGCTGCTTGGCGATCTTGCCGTATTTCGGGTCCGGCTTGCGGCCGGCGATCAGGTCGGCGACGACGATCTTCTGGTTGGGGATGATGACCATGAAGACATTGGCCGACATGATCGTGGCGGTGATGGCGCCGAGATGCAGGAAGGCGGCGCGGCCGGTGAAGAGATGCGTCAGCCCCCAGGCGATGAACACCAGCACGCAATAGAGCACCAGCATCAGCCCGGTGTCGCTTTTGCCGAGCGGCGAGCGGCAGAGCAGATCATAGACGATCCAGCCGACGCCGATGGTGGCCAGCGACAAGAGGATGCCGACCGGCACCGATATGTTGAGCACGTTGGGATCGATCAGGAAGAGGTCGGCCCCGGCGTAATAGACCACGCAGAGCATGGCGAAGCCCGACAGCCAGGTGGCGTAGGATTCCCATTTGAACCAGGTGAGGTGCTCCGGCATCTCGGCCGGCGCGACCAGATATTTCTGGATATGGTAGAAGCCGCCGCCATGCACCTGCCACTCCTCGCCGAAGGCGCCGGCGGGCAGGCCGGGGCGCTGGCGCAGGCCAAGGTCGAGAGCGACGAAATAGAAGGACGAGCCGATCCAGGCAATGCCGGTGATGACATGCAGCCAGCGGACGGCGAAGCTCAGCCAGTCCCAGAAAATCGCGAAATCCGTCATTGCACTCGTCCCTGCCGATGAGAGCGACTTTACGGTCTGGCGCGCAAACGAAAAGAGGCGAGGTGCGCGATGACTTTCAAAAAAAAATGGAAAATACTAGGGTTACCTAAGGGTGTGTGAGGATTCAGGTCAGGCCGAGCCGGAAACGGCGGTTTCGAGAACCGGAGCGGAGCGTACTTGAAGTACGTGAGCACCGGAAGCGCAGGAACCCGTCGTTTGCAGGCCGGCATCACCTGAATCTCCACACACCTTCGCGCAGCCGTTTGAGAGCCACGAAACCCGCATGGCCTATCTCGACAACATTGCCGTCTTCGTCCGTGTCGTCGAGCTCGGCAATTTGTCGGCGGCGGGGCGCGACATGAGAATCTCGCCGGCGGTCGCCTCCAACCGCATCAAGGAACTGGAGAAGCATCTGGGCGTCAGGCTGTTCAACCGCACGACAAGGCAGTTGATGCCGACCGAGCACGGCACGGTGTTCTACACCGGCGCCAAGCAGGTGCTGGATGCGATCACCGAGGCGGAAGCCGCGGTCGCAGCACTTTCCGGCCAGCCGCGCGGCACGATCAGGGTTACAGCACCGCTCGGCCTCGGTCGGCGGCTGATCGCTTCCGGCATTCCGGATTTCCATGACAAATACCCCGATATCGAGGTGCGGCTCAGGCTCTCCGACCACAATGTCGACATCATGAAGGAAGGCATCGACGTCGCCTTCCGGCTCGGCATCATCGAGGATTCCAGCCTCAGGATGCGCGGCATCATGGAGTGCGAGCGCGTGCTGGTGGCGGCGCCGAAATATCTCGAAGCACGCGGCGAACCGGCCGAGCCGCAGGAACTCGTCGGCAAGAAGCACGATTGCCTGATGCTGCGCTATGCCGGCGCGCGCGAATTCGTCTGGACGTTGCAGACACCGGGCGGCGTGCAGAAATTCGAAGTGCACGGCCCTTACGACACCGACGACGGCGACGTGCTGACCGGCTGGGCGCTCTCGGGGCGCGGCATCATCAACAAGCCGCGCTTCGAGGTCGAGCCCTTCATCCGCGACCGGCGGCTGAAGGTGATCCTGCCC
Source organism: Mesorhizobium argentiipisi (SeqCode) (assembly GCF_037179585.1). Taxonomy (NCBI): domain Bacteria; kingdom Pseudomonadati; phylum Pseudomonadota; class Alphaproteobacteria; order Hyphomicrobiales; family Phyllobacteriaceae; genus Mesorhizobium; species Mesorhizobium argentiipisi (SeqCode). Next base: position 484 of record NZ_JAPYKO010000065.1, on the reverse strand, counting down.
CAGGCGCCGCCGACACCGGTGCAATTCGCCGCCGTCTATCCGCACAAGAAGCTGCAGGACCCGAAGGTGCGGCTGCTGCTCGACTTCATGGCCGAGCGCTGCCAGCGGCTGATCAAGGATATCTTGGCCGGCAAGTAAAGGCCGGCAGCGTCGCGATAGGCCGAAGCCTTCTTGACGTCGTCATTCATGAGCGGAGCAACGGGAAGCAGAGCGCAGACCCGAGGATCATTCCGTGATCTTCGCCGAAGAGCGCAGCGGAGCAGAATTCTGCACCGTGGCAACGCGTCGAAGTCACGGAATGGCAACTGTGTTCATGCGAATGCGGTTTTGTCGCGCATGATGGCGTTGAGGACGACGAGGAGCTTCCTTGCGACGGCGATGATAGCCAGTTTCTTGGAGCCTGACCGGGCTGCAAGTGCGGTGTAGAAGGTCTTGAAGCGCTCACAGGTTCGAATGGCCGTGAGGGCTGCCATATAGAGGGCGC
>NZ_JAPYKO010000064.1:0-6753 GCF_037179585.1 Mesorhizobium argentiipisi (SeqCode) | reverse complement strand
GCCATGCCACGGCCTGTCCGAAAGGACGACCAGGATCCACTCGGTCTCCTTCCCACTTCAACCATACACCAGAACCAACACACAGGATTCTATGGTCTGCGCCGCGTCGCTTCGCTCCTTGCTCCGCCATAGAATGACGACTGCGAGGTGCTCTCAGGCCATCGCCAACAAACAATGCGTTCTAAGCCTGTCCGAAGCGCTTGTTGGGCCAGTCGCTTTTGGCTTGCTGGCAAGCGACGATTGCCGCAGAAGGGTAAGGTCTATCTTCCTCGGCCCGACCCTTGAGCATTCCCAAAAACAACGATGACAGCGCAACGCCGCCCGCGGCGATGCTTCTGATGCTCTGCGTCTATGTCTGCTTCACCTTTCTCGACACCTCCAGCAAATATCTGGTGCTGGCCGGCGTCTCGGCGCTGATCGTCGCCTGGGCCCGGTTCGCCGTCCATGTCCTGCTGGTCGGCCTTTTCCTGCGCGGCTGGCACGAGCCGGCGCGTTTTCGCGCCAACAACCTGCCGGCGCACATACTGCGCGGCTGCATGCTTTTCGGCTCGACCATGTTCAACATCCTGGCGCTGAAGACGCTGCAGCTCGCCGAGACCACCTCGATCTATTTCTTCGGTCCGATGGTCATCACCGCCCTTGCCGGCCCGCTGCTCGGCGAATGGGCCGGCTGGCGGCGATGGCTCGCGATCCTCACCGGCTTTGTCGGCGTTCTGATTATCACCCGACCGGGCGTCGGCGTGTTCGGCATCGGTCATCTCTTCGCGCTGGGCTCGATGCTGTCGAACAGCTTCTACGTCATCATGACCCGGCGCATGTCCTCGACGGGAAATATCGGAGAGCCTGATATTGTTCTCGGCGCTGGCACCGTCGGTGCTGCTGGCCCCGATGCTTGCCTTCGCGCCCGCGCTGCCCCACGGCGGCTTTCAATGGTTCGTCGTCTTGATGCTGGGCGTATTCGGGGCAGGCGGCCACTATCTGCTGGTCCGGGCCTATCGCCTGGCGAGCACGACCCAGTTGGCGCCTTTCCCCTATTCGCAGATGGTGTGGATGATCATCTCCGGCTGGCTGATCTTCCATCAATTCCCCGACCGCTGGACGTTGCTCGGCGCTGCCATCATCGTTGCCAGCGGCCTCTACATCATTCACCGCGAGCACCGGCTTCGCGTGCGCAACTCGGCCTCGCTCGACACCGAGGCCGAGGCGCTGGCGAAAAAACTTTGATTTGCTCCCGATCGATGGCATAAGGCCGAATTTAAACAATTTAAAGACCCTGGGGAGCGAAGGGCACTGGCACAGAAGATCAAGCTTTCGACGATCGCGGATGCGCTCGGCGTCTCCACGGCAACGGTATCGCTGGCGCTGCGCGACAGCCCGCTGGTCGCAGGCTCCACGCGCGAGCGCATCAAGGAGCATGCCCGCGCCATCGGCTATATCTATAACCGCCGCGCCGCCTCGTTGCGCACCTCGCGCTCCGGCATTGTCGGCGTGGTCGTGCACGATATCATGAACCCCTTCTTCGCCGAGATCCTGCGCTCGATCGAAAGCGAGCTCGACCGCAGCCGCCAGACCTTCATTCTCTCCAACCACTACGACCAGCTGGAAAAGCAGCGCACCTTCATCGACACGCTGCTGCAGCTCGGCGCCGACGGCGTCATCATGTCGCCGGCCATCGGCACGCCGGCCAAGGACATCATCATGGCCGAGGAAAACGGCCTGCCGGCGGTGCTGATCGCGCGCACTGTCGCCGGCGCCGACGTGCCGGTGTTCCGCGGCGACGACGCCTATGGCACCGCGCTTGCCACCAACCACCTGATCTCGCTCGGCCACAAGCGTATCGCCATGGTCGGCGGCACCGACCAGACCTCGACCGGCCGTGACCGCTACCAGGGCTATCTCAACGCGATGGAGACGGCCGGCCTGGAGGTGAAGCCGTCCTGGCGCATTCCTGGTCCGCGCACCAAGCAGGCGGGGTTCGAGGCCGCGGGACAGTTTCTGGCGCTGAAGGACAAGCCTACCGCCGCCTGCTGCTGGAACGATCTGGTCGCGATCGGGCTGATGAACGGCATCGCGCGCGCCGGCCTCGTGCCGGGCGTCGACATCTCCGTGACCGGCTATGACGATCTCGAGGAGGCGGCAATCGCGACACCGGCCCTGACCACGGTCTGGAACGGTCAGCGCGAGGTCGGCCGCCGCGCCGCGAGCGCCCTGCTCGACAAATTGAACGGGCAGGCGGTGCGGCCCTCGCAGGAGCTGATCAAGCCGGAGCTGCATGTGCGGCAGTCGACCGGCAAGCCGGTGGAGCGTGCATGACCAGGGCCGAAGGAAAATTGCCGGTCGCCATCCTGGTGCCGGGCGACTTCAACGACCATGCCGTCGGCCGCATCGACGAGGCGTTCAAGCCTGTGCGGATCGAACGCGCCGACCCTGCGCTGGTCACGGACGAGATGCGCCGGACGGTGCGCGGCATCGCTTCCTACTCAGGCATCAGCGCGGCGATGATCGACGCGCTGCCCAATCTCGAGATCATCGCCAGTTTCGGCGTCGGCTACGATTCGGTCGACGCCAATCATGCGGCCAAGCGCGGCGTCATGGTCACCAACACGCCCGACGTTTTGACCGAGGAGGTCGCCGACACCGCTATCGGTCTTTTGATCAACACCGTTCGCGAGCTCTACGCCGCCGAGAAATGGCTGCGCGACGGCGACTGGGTAGAGAAGGGCAATTATCGCCTGAGCCGGCTTACCTTGCGCGGCCGCAGCGTCGGCATTTTCGGCATGGGCCGCATCGGCCGTGCCGTCGCCCGCCGCATCGAAGCCTTCGGCCTGCCGATCGCCTATCACAACCGCCGCAAGGTCGAAGGCTTGGCTTACGAGTATCATGCCACTTTGAAGGGGCTTGCCGAAGCCGTCGACACGCTGATCTGCATTGCCCCGGGCGGCGCCTCCACCGAGAAGGCAGTCAACGCCGAGGTCCTGTCGGCGCTGGGTTCGAGCGGCGTCTTCGTCAATATCGGCCGCGGCTCGACGGTGGACGAGGCAGCGCTGGCCGGCGCTCTTAAGAGTGGTACCATCGCTGCCGCCGGGCTCGATGTCTTTGCCGACGAGCCGAACGTGCCGCAGGCCCTGCTCGACGCGCCCAACGCCTCGCTTCTGCCGCATGTCGGCTCAGCGTCGGTCCATACCCGCCGCGCCATGGCCGATCTCTGCGTCGACAATCTCGTCGCCTGGTTCACCGATCGCCGGCCGCTGACGCCGGTGCCGGAGACGGCGAATGTGAAGGCCGCAAGCTAACCCGATGACGGTCAGGCCGCCCGACAATTCTGCGATATCGGTCGTCACCAACGGCCGTGATCAGGTCATTTCCATTCCGCATCCAAAGCCGCCCGCTGCCACCTATTTGGCCGGACTATTCATTTTTTGCTGGCTGGGTGGCTGGGCCTTCGGTGAGATTTCCGCCGCCTATCAACTCGTGACCCGACCAATTGGACCTCCGACGGCCTTCCTGGTCTTCTGGCTCTGCGCCTGGACAGTCGGCGGGATCTTCGCAATGCTGATGCTGCGCCGCATTTTGCGACGTTCCGTCCCTGAAGTTATAAAGCTTGATGCGTCTGGGTTCAGCTATGACTCTGGAGTGCCGCCGTTCAAGATGCAGTACTACCGAAACTTTTGCGTGTGGTCGCAGCTGTTCCCGCAGCGGATCGAGCAAAGATTCGATCGAACGCAAATAGAATCGTTGAAGCTTCGCGAGGGCGATACATGCAACCGCCTGACAGTCGATGCCGGCGCGCAGCGGATCGAAATCGGCTCAGCCGCGACCGATGTCGAGCGTGAGTGGCTCTCCAAGGTAATTTCGGAGCGCTATTCGCCCGCCACGCAGCGATAGGGGCGATTGCCACATTTATTAGCGGCGGCTTAACCCTTTGGAATCTCCGCATATTCGTTAAGCCTACGGAGTGGCAGGGTGAAGTTGGTAGCTGGTTTGGTAGCTTCAGTGGCGATGTTCGGGGGTGTGCAGTACCTGAATGGCGGTGATGGCCGCAACACGGCTGCGGAGGCCGCCCCATCAAGCAGCTTCAGACTCACCGCCAACGGCGACGAGGCGGCTTGCGCGGTCCACCGGGGCGCCGACGTGTCGGCCGACCTTTCGTTGCTCTCCGTCGCGCCGAACTGCCGCAAGCTGATGCCCGGCATCGAGCGCGTAAAATTCTGGCGCGAGCAAGCGGACGGCTCGGTCGCTTTCAGCGAAAACGCCGTCGATCCGATCGTCACCTTCGGTGTTGCCGATGGCGACGGCTACGAATCCTACGCGCCGGCCGCGCCGCTGCTGGCGTTGAACAGCGACAGCGGCAACTGATTTAAGCGGAATGTTTATTCCGCAGCGGCGCGGGCGCCCGCTTTCGCCGCCGCGTGCAGCCGTACGGCATCGCCGAAGGCCTTGAAGATCTTGGCGGAATTGCTGTCCGACTTCACCCAGTATTCGGGGTGCCACTGCACGCCAATCGCGAAGGCCCGCGCATCCTTGACCGAGACTGCCTCGATCGTGCCGTCGGTGGCCAAAGCCTCGATTTGCAGTTTCGAGCCGAGCCGATCGATTCCCTGCCGGTGCAGCGAATTCACCTTGATCTCGCCGGCACCGAACACGCCGGCAAGGCAGCTTCCGGGCTTGATCGAGATCGTCTGATGGATAGCGAAGCGCTCATCCTGATTGTCGCTCACCGGGGCGCGATGGTCGAGCGAGCCTTCGCGCTCCTGGATTTCGGTGCCCAGCGTGCCGCCGAGCGCAACGTTCAGCTCCTGGATGCCGCGGCAGATGGCAAGCAGCGGCACGCCGCGCTCGAGCGCCTTGCGGACCAGCGGCAGCGTCGTGGCGTCACGCGCCGGATCGTAAGGGCCGTTGGCCTCGCTCGGGTCGCCGCCATAAAGCGAGGGATGGACGTTGGACTTCGAACCCGTCAGCATGACGCCGTCGACAGACGACAGCAATTCGTCGAGGTCGAGCCGGTCGCCGAAGGACGGCACCAGCAGCGGGAACACGCCGGCGCCCGCGACCGCCGCTTCCAAATATTGCTGGGGTGCCGCGTGCCACGTGTAGTTGTCGAACTGGCGGACGTCGGACGAGACTGCGACGAGCGGTTGCTGCATTTTGGGTTTGGATTCCTTCGAGAGCTAAGGAGTTAATCTGCCTACTAAATAGGCGATCTGAAGGCAGTTTGCCATGGTGAGTTTCGCTGCCTTGCATGGGCCAGCGGCAGGTTCGTTAGACTATAGTTGCACGCGGCGCCGGAATGGCGGCAACCCTTGCCCGCAACGCTGGACTCGACCCTTTGCCTGTGTATGTTTCTTCCCCAACCGATGCGGGCAACGAGGATGCCCTGACGTCGGTCAGCTGATCCGCAAGGGAGGAAACTTAATGGATCGTCGTTCTTTCATTCGCAAGGCCGGTGCGTCCGGCGTGGGCGCAGCCGCAGCAGCCGCGGCACTCGCCACGCCGGCCATTGCCCAGTCCAATCCGAAAGTGACCTGGCGGCTTGCGTCGTCCTTCCCGAAGTCGCTCGACACGATCTATGGCGGCGCCGAAGTCTTCTCCAAGATGCTATCCGAAGCGACCGACGGCAATTTCCAGATCCAGGTCTTCGCGTCGGGCGAACTGGTGCCCGGCCTGCAGGCGGCCGATGCCGCCGCCGCCGGCACCGTCGAAGCGGCCCACACCGTGGCCTATTATTACTGGGGCAAGGATCCCACCTGGGCGCTCGGCGCCGCCGTCCCCTTCTCGCTCAATGCACGCGGCATGAACGCTTGGCACTATCACGGCGGCGGCATCGACCTGTTCAACGAATTCCTTGGGGCGCAAGGATTGTTCGGCCTGCCCGGCGGCAACACCGGCGTGCAGATGGGCGGCTGGTTCCGTAAGGAAATCAACAGCGTCGCCGATCTGTCGGGCCTCAAGATGCGCATCGGCGGCTTTGCCGGTAAGGTCGTCGAGAGGCTCGGTGTGGTGCCGCAGCAGATTGCCGGCGGCGACATCTACCCGGCGCTGGAAAAGGGTACCATCGACGCCGCCGAATGGGTCGGCCCCTATGACGACGAGAAGCTCGGCTTCTACAAGGTCGCGCCCTATTACTACTATCCCGGCTGGTGGGAAGGCGGCCCGACCGTCCACCTGCTGTTCAACAAGGCGAAATACGAAGAACTTTCGCCGACCTACAAATCGCTGCTCCGCACCGCGGCGCAGGCTGCGGACGCCAACATGCTGCAGAAATACGATTATGTGAATCCGCCGGCGGTGCGGCGGCTGGTGGCCGGCGGTGCCAAGCTCAGGCCGTTCAGCCAGGAGATCATGGCCGCCTGTTTCGAGAAGGCCAACGAGGTCTATGCCGAGATGGAATCCAACAACGCGCCGTTCAAGAAGATCTGGGAATCGATCAAGGGCTTCCGCAAGGAGCACTATCTCTGGGCCCAGGTCGCCGAATACAACTACGACACCTTCATGATGGTGCAGCAGCGCAACGGTAAGCTGTAGGCCGCCGCCCTCCTTCTCCCCTTGTGGGAGAAGGTGGATCGGCGCGAAGCGCCGAGACGGATGAGGGGTGTTGGAAGGATCGCCGTCCTTGCCAAGCTGGAGCACCCTCATCCGTCGCCTTCGGCGACACCTTCTCCCACAAGGGGCCTGTTGCGTAATTGGCTGGTTGTGATTCCCTGAGAAGGAAGCTCGGAGGGAATCGCAATGGCGGTGAAGCAGACGGGGCAGTTG
>NZ_JAPYKO010000063.1:0-7178 GCF_037179585.1 Mesorhizobium argentiipisi (SeqCode) | reverse complement strand
CAGAAATGCTTCCGCCAGGCTCAACTGCCCCGTCTGCTTCACCGCCATTGCGATTCCCTCCGAGCTTCCTTCTCAGGGAATCACAACCAGCCAATTACGCAACAGGCCCACAAGGGGAGAAGGGGAAAAGGGCGTTCCGCTTGCCCCTCAACCCCGCCCCTGCTAAAGCCCGCCGCATGACGACGCCCCTCGACCATATCCGCAATTTCTCCATCGTCGCCCATATCGACCATGGCAAATCCACGCTTGCCGACCGGCTGATCCAGCTCACCGGCGCGCTGGAGGAGCGCGACATGAAGGAGCAGGTGCTGGACTCGATGGATATCGAGCGCGAGCGCGGCATCACCATCAAGGCCCAGACCGTTCGGCTGAACTACCGCGCCAAAAACGGCGAGGATTATGTGCTGAACCTCATCGACACGCCTGGACATGTCGACTTCGCCTATGAGGTGTCGCGCTCCTTGGCCGCCTGCGAGGGCTCGCTGCTGGTGGTGGACGCTTCCCAGGGTGTCGAGGCGCAGACGCTCGCCAATGTCTACCAGGCCATCGACAACAACCACGAGATCGTCGTGGTGCTGAACAAGGTCGACCTGCCGGCGGCCGAGCCCGAGCGCATCCGCGAGCAGGTGGAGGAGGTGATCGGCCTCGACGCCTCCAATGCGGTGCTGATCTCGGCCAAGACCGGGCTTGGCGTGCCCGACGTGCTGGAGGCGATCGTCCATCAGCTGCCGCCGCCGCGCGAGGGCGACATCGCGGCACCCCTGAAGGCGATGCTGGTCGACAGCTGGTACGACGCCTATCTCGGCGTCATCGTTCTGGTGCGCATCATCGACGGCGTCATGAAGAAGGGCCAGACCATCCGCATGATGGGCACCGGCGCAAAGTACCTCGTCGAGCGCACCGGCGTGTTCAAGCCGGCCCGCGTCAATGTCGACGAGCTCGGCCCCGGCGAGTTCGGTTTCTTCACCGGCTCGATCAAGGAAGTGGCCGACACCCGCGTCGGCGACACCATCACCGAGGACCGCCGCCCGACGCAAAAGGCGCTCCCCGGCTTCAAGCCGGCGCAGCCGGTGGTGTTCTGCGGCCTGTTCCCGGTCGACGCCGCCGATTTCGAGGATTTGCGCGCCGCCGTCGGCAAATTGCGCCTCAACGACGCCAGCTTTTCCTATGAGATGGAAACCAGCGCCGCGCTTGGCTTCGGCTATCGCTGCGGCTTCCTCGGCCTGCTGCATCTGGAAATTATCCAGGAGCGGCTGGAGCGCGAGTTCAATCTCGACCTCATCGCCACGGCGCCGTCGGTCGTCTACCGCCTGAACCTCAATGACGGCTCGGTGAAGGAGCTGCACAACCCGGCCGACATGCCCGACGTGGTCAAGATCGCCTCGATCGAGGAGCCGTGGATCCGCGCCACCATCCTGACGCCCGACGACTATCTCGGCGGCATCCTGAAACTCTGCCAGGACAGGCGCGGCATCCAGGCCGATCTTTCCTATGTGGGAAAGCGCGCCATGCTCACCTACGACCTGCCGCTCAACGAGGTGGTCTTCGATTTCTACGACCGGCTGAAGTCGATCTCCAAGGGCTACGCCTCCTTCGACTATCACCTGACCGATTATCGCGAGGGCGACCTGGTGAAGATGTCGATCCTGGTCAACGAGGAGCCGGTCGACGCTTTGTCCATGCTGGTGCATCGCACGGCGGCGGAAAAGCGCGGCCGCGCCATGTGCGAGAAGCTGAAGGAGCTGATCCCGCACCACCTGTTCAAGATCCCGATCCAGGCGGCAATAGGCGGCAAGGTCATCGCCCGCGAGACCATCTCGGCGCTGCGCAAGGACGTCACCGCCAAATGCTATGGCGGCGACGTGACCCGCAAGCGAAAGCTGCTCGACAAGCAGAAAGAGGGCAAGAAGCGGATGCGCCAGTTTGGGAAGGTGGATATCCCTCAGGAGGCGTTTATCCAGGCGCTGAAGATGGGGGATTGAGGATGGGGCGATCTAGCTCTCTGGTGCGCTCGGGAAAAGGAGGTCGTACAGATCCTTTCCCATGGCTCCATACTGGCTCGATTTGTAGTCTCGGAATTTGAAATCTTTGATCGGGCTCATGTCGCTGCCCCCGACTTTCTGCCCGTGCTCAATCATTGCACGAAGCAAATTAATCAGTCCGTTGATTGTAGTGGTGTTCAAAATGCCGGGCTGATCCTTTTGAGCAACGACCCATTTTTCACCACCCACAGCTTGCCGCACTGCGCCGAAATAGCTGTTGAGTCTTTCGACGCAGAAATCGACGTATAGATCGACGACTGACAGATCCTGCTTCTCCTTTAGTTTTTGCGCCGAACTGATCGTCCACTGGCAATGGAGGCCTGCATGGTTGTCAATGTTAACCAGGTGACGGAGACCATAGCTAACGATGGAGGTGGTCTTCAAACGCTCCTTGTCATAGAAATATTTTACGAAGAGGTCTCGCAGCGGACCGCCTTTATTCAATCTCGTTATCACGCGCTTTGCAATCGATTCAGCTAAAAATGGGCTTATTATTGATAGTATTGCCTGCTTCAATTCTGGTGCGGCACTAACTTGATTGGAGTTTATCTCTAAAAATATCTCTGACTCGAATTTGACGCGATCTTGGTCAGAAAAATTCTTAGGATAGATTATGCCGGTGACCAAGATATTCAACTTCGATCTCAGTGGCTTGATATCTTCGTCGAACTTCCCGCCCTCATGGTAGGAGAATATCCTATGCTGGCCATCAATCACGCCGACCGAGTTGATCTTACGAGGCAGATATATAGTTACAGGAGACGTTGAACTGACCTTGCTTGGGTCAATTTGTGCGTCTTCGGTATCCAAAACTCTTGTCTCATTTGGAAGCGTCACAATCATGTTGTTCAGGAAAACTCTTTGCCGAGCTTTAACAAATTGCCTTATCGACTCAATTTTCTTTTGAGAAATCAGACGCTGATAAAGCCAATCAGAATCTCGCCATCCTTCCTTTCGCAGAACGTATGCCCTGTCTAATAGCGCCGCTGGACTCGTATAGAAGGAGACGATGCTGAAACCATGCCCAATATGAGAATGGCTCTCAGGAAGGATGGAGCCTTTGAATGGATCCTCTGCCGCCCCCGAAGACGTAAGACAGTTTTCGCCTACTTGGTTGTACCCCAACTTCAAAAAGGCCAGCAGTTCTGGCCTTGCAGATAATTTAAGTTAATTGGCAAGTGCCTTAAAGTACATAGCTATTGGGTGGTCATAAAACAAAACGTTGGGAAGCTCGTCCTTGAGAGACTGTTGGACGTCGTTCCGGGAGCAATATACAAACTTTATTATAAGCTTGCTTGTATCATATATCTTATTGATAGATCCTTTTACAAGGGGAACTTTCCGATTAGGTAATCCAAGAATCCATCTTTGTCTGATCTTATTTTGCTATAGAGAAATTCCTTCTTCTTAACGTGCTCAGATATATTATTGGATGATACTGTATATCCTAGGAGAAGAAGGACGTTCTCCCAGATAAAGAGATCATCGAAATCGGAAGTTGTTCCTTTGAACGTGATCGCACTATCAGAGATATCAGGAAACCGGACGAAGCCCATGTTCTGCAGTGCGTTTCGAACAATGGCTAAATGGCTTCTCTGCTTTCGTGCGAGCGCGCGCTCTTCAGGGCTCTTTTTCTTAGCCTTTGCCTTCGGCATTCATCCATTCCAGAGGGTAGGTGGCAACTTTTGCTCTGCCATCGGGTTCGGCTACAGGTTTGCCTGACGGTCTTAAGGGCAACGTACCCGCCCTTAGCTGCTCAAGGCGGTCCATCGCCAATTTCTGATAGCTCGCCTCCTTTTCGATACCAATTCCAATCCTGGAGTGTTTTTCCGCTGCAAGCATAGACGAGCCTACGCCGGCGAACGGATCCAGTATGCTGTCCCCTTCACTCGTGAGCGCCAAGATGCAGCGCTCGGCAACCTCAACAGGGAACTGGCAAGGGTGAGCCGTCTTTTCAGGGTGGTTAGCTTTGACGTTCGGCAGTCGCCAAATGGGTTTGTCGAAAAGCGCTGCTGACGCGTCAAATTCCCAGAAATCTCCAGGGTTTTTGCCAAGGGGATTTCCACTGAGCTTGCCGGCTCGCTCTGCAGCCTTTTTCGATGAGTGGCGTTTACCGGGGTATTTCTGAGGCACTCTGACAGGATCTAAATTGAACTTGTAATCGTCATTCTTTGTAAACCAAAGGAGTACCTCATACCGGCCAGAAAACCGGCGACTGCCATGCAGGCCGAAATTAAACGTCCATACGATTCGACTTCGAAGCTTGTATCCAAGCGATGAGAAGACATTGAAGGCTAAAAAGTCCAACGGGGTAATTTCGCTGTTCCGAACGTGATTTCCTACCTGCCAGCAAATACTTCCGTTTTCAATAAGAACTCTGTCTATTCCTCTTGCTACATCGACCGTAAATTCCTCGTAGTGTTTATAGCTACGAAAACTATCCTTTTCTTATGACTTTCCGATATTATAAGGCGGAGAAGTTATTACCAGCGAAAACTTAGACGCAGGGAGCGATTGAAGAAGATTCATACAATCTCCGAGCAGGACGGTGCTCGAAGAAAATTCATCAGTCAAAGACATGCGTATGCTCCTGCGTCCGATCAAAGTAGATGATTCGTGGTAACTTGGAAAACATCTCTCATCCGCAAAACTGTTGACCCGCTCCCCGTCGCACCGCGCCCTTCACCATCCAGCCACATCGGCGTATCCTCTCCCCGGCTTGGGGAGACATCACATGCGCTCCACTCTCGATCTCGTCGCCGCGATCGGCCTCGCCGTCGGCGGCACTTTTGGCTTGGCGGGCACTTTCGTTGCCAGCGACCCGCTGCGCGAAACGGTCTGGACCATCGACGGTGTCGGCATCGTCGTCGCCACGGCGCTATTCACGATGAAATACCAGCGGCTGGGCAATGATCTCGCCGCGGCCGGCTTCCTCACCTTCCTGGCCGGCGAAAGCCTGCTTCTGGCCGGAAATGCGGCGGGCCTGCAAGCCTCCGTGCCTTCCTATGCCGGCGGTATTGCGCTGTGGGCTGCGGGGCTGGTCATGGTCAGCGCGCAAGCCACATTCGCGCTGTGGATGCGTCTCACGGCGTCCGTCGCCGCTGTGCTGTTCTCCGTCTCGGTTCTCATGATCCTGTGGGGCGCGCCGCTCTTGCCCACCTCGGCACCGCTGCCGGCGCTGGGCTATCCGTTCCTGGTGCTGACCTTCATCGGCTGGATCTGGACTTTGCTTAAGCCGGAGCGTTGAGTGCGAAGGCGATGGCCGCGCCGCTCGAACTCCGCAACAGCCCGTCGGGAAAAATCCTGCCCGCGCTCGGGCCATTCCTGCTCGGTGGCATTTTCGGCTTCGGCGCGCTGCAGGGCATGGCCTCGGGGGCGAACAGCGGCCATGTGCTGTGGATCGCGCTGCTTAGCGCCGCCTGCCTGGGCCTCGGCGCCTTTATCGCGCGCGGCGCTTTCGACAGCTCGGTCAAGGTTGTGCTGGACAGCCAAGGCTTCCGCGATACTCGCGCCGGCGACGTGCTGGTGCCGTGGAGCAAGGTGAAGAGCGTGCGGCTCGCCGCCGGCGGCAAGGGCGCGGCGATGCTCAATTTCGAGCTCACCGAGGAGCCGCCCGACGCAATCCGATATTCCTCCGCCAACGCCTTCGGGGTCATGCCCTTTGGCCGGAACATGGTGCATATGGAGATTTCCTCGCTCGACGTGCGCGGGGAGGATCTGGTGGATGCGGTGAAGGCATTCGCGCCGCATGTGGTGAGGCGCTGATCTCCCCCCTCGAGGGGGAGATGTCGCCGAAGGCGACAGAGGGGGTCACCGCGCGTGAAGCGCCGACGCCCTATGCGACAAGAAAGAGCGTCGGCACTCTAGGTGAAAACAGCCGACTCAGCCTCCCGCCGTAAAATGGAGGCTGGCGCTCCACGCGCGGCGACCCCCTCTGGCCGCTTTGCGGCCATCTCCCCCTCGAGGGGGGAGATTACCGGCGCCACCCGTGCTCTACTTGCCCCCGGGGACCTCGCCATGATTCGCGCTCTGCTCGCCTTCCTTCTCCTCACCTCGCCGGCCTTCGCCGCCGGCATGTCCGTCTTCGTGCGCAACCAGCGTTCGGACGGCGTCGCGGTCGAGCTGTTCAGCCGCGACAGCCAAAAAGTCTGGCCGGGCGACGACAAGGTTTTTCTCATCCGGCCGAAGGCGCGAAAATCCGTCCCGATCTCCTGCGAGCCGGGCGAGCATATCTGCTGGGGCGCATGGGTGAACGGCGACGATTCCGTCACCGCCGGCGTCGGCCCCGACAATGACCAGCCCTGCGACACCTGCTGCTTCATCTGCACCGAGCATTCGACCGAGACGGTGGACCTGGCGGAGTAACGCGGCGCTTTCCCCAAAATCTCAGCCATTTTCGCTGCCGCCCCTTGGCATACGCGCCGGCCATGTCATCATCCCGCGATCGGCCGTGGGGGCCGATTCTACCTCGGGGGTTTTCATGTCTTCCACCTTTGCGCGCCGCGCTGCCGCCGCGCTTTCGCTCGCGGCCCTCATCGCGCCCGCCGCTCACGCCGATGACGTCACCTTCCAGATCAAGAATGGCCACCCCAACGCCATGCGTGTCGAGCTCTACAGCCAGGACCGCGACTATGTCTGGCCGGGCGACGGCAAGGATTTCTATCTCGACGACGGCGAGACCAAGCAATTGCCGATCTCCTGCAATGAGGGCGAGAAGATCTGCTACGGCGCCTGGGTCGACGGCGACGAGGAAACCTATTGGGGCGTCGGCCCCAACAACAAGGAAACCTGCGAGGACTGCTGCTACACCTGCAGCGGCGGCCAGACCGAGGAGATCGACCTGGAGGAATAGCGGCGCCTTATCTCCCCCCTTGAGGGGGAGATGTCGCCAGAGGCGACAGAGGGGGTCGCCGCGCGTCGAGCGGCAGCGCTTTGCGCGACGAAGAAGTGACGTCGGCGATCTATGTGAGACGACCCCCTCTGGCCGCTTTGCGGCCATCTCCCCTCGATGGGCATATGCGCTAAGATAGCTTTGGCATGGCTTGAAACTTGCGCTTTCGTGGTGGCTCGCGCCAACGATGTCGCAAGGCATGGAGATTCTGGCGCAGGGTTGCCAAGGGCGGCTGAGTAAAGATG
>NZ_JAPYKO010000062.1:0-7798 GCF_037179585.1 Mesorhizobium argentiipisi (SeqCode) | reverse complement strand
GAGAAGCTTAACTGTCTCGGCCCAGCCATCATCAACAAGCGATTCGTGTGTCATCCCCAGCGTAGAATCACAACCGATTCCGCGCCGCAATACCCTATCTTAGCGCCTATGCCCTTGTGGGGGAGATTAGCCAATCCCTGACCCTGTCCCCGTGCCCGTGCGCACCGCCTCGCGGTCGCTCTCGTCGCGCGTCACCCGCTCGTCGGAGATCAGCACCACCGGGCATGGGCTGCGCCGCAGGACGCCGGTCGTCGTCTCGCCGAAGATCAGCTCCTTGCCCTGGCGCCGCGCCACGCCCATGACGATCAACGCAACGTTGCGGCCGGCCTGGCGAGCGATGGCATCGGCGGCGGCGGCTCTGCTGCGGATCGCCGTCTCGGTCTCGACGCCATAGCGGTCGGCAAGCGCGACGATGTCCTTCAGCACCGCTTCCCTGCGGCGGTGGGATACGGTGTCGCGCGGCTCGTCGCGACCGACCCTGGCGACATAGAGCATCTTGACCGACGCGCCGGTGACCGCCGCTATCGCCAGCGCCAGTTCGGCGCCGCGGCGGGCGACCGCCGTGCCGTTGACCGGCACCAATATCTTGCCGGCTTCCGGGCCGAGCCGCGGCATCTGACGGCCTGCGGTCGCCGGCTTCAACACCAGGCAGAGCGGCCCGTCGAAGGCGCCGGCGACCTCGTTCAGCCGATGCGAGAATGCGCCCTTGGAGGTGACCGCGCGGCCGAGGCCGACGAGCAGCATGCCGTAGCCCTTGCGCGCTTCCTTGGCCACCGCGTCGGTCGAAAGCTCCTCATGCTGGCGGCGGGTGACCGGCGCTTCGCGCACCGGGGTCTCGTCGGATTTCCTGGCGGCCTCGCGGCTGTCCTCCGCACCTTTCTCGATTTCCTCCAGATGCAGGCCTTCGGTCGGCTCGGCATCGATCTCGCCGCTGGAATGCAGCACGGTCGTCGGCTTGCCGGCACCGATGACGCCGGCGAGATAAGCGGCGAAGCGGCCAACGACGCCTTCGTCGACCACAACCAGGAGCCGCTCCAGATTGGCGACGAAGCCGCGCTGGTCGATCTCCTCGCGCTCCAGGCGTTTCTTTTCCTGCTCGCTGATCGGCAGCCGGCGCAGCGCCCAGCGCAATGTCGGAGGCATGGCCAAGGTGGTGATGACCGCCATGGTGACGATCATGGTGAAGAGATTGTGCGAGAGCACACCCATCGACAGGCCGATCGAGGCGACGATCACCTCCGTCGAGCCTCGCGCATTCATGCCGCAACCCACCGCAATGCCCTCGGCGCGGCTCATGCCGGCGACCTCGGCGCCGATGAAGGCGCCGCCGAACTTGCCGATCGAGGCGATCACCACCAGCGCCAGTGTGAGCAGCGCGAGCTGAGGATCGGCAAGCACGGTGAGGTCGGCCGACAGGCCGGCGACGCCGAAGAACACCGGCATGAAGAGCGCCGTGATGATGCCACGCAATTGCCCTTCGATGTGACGAGACAGGATCGGCGATTCGCCCACCAGTATTCCGGCGACGAAGGCGCCGAGCACGGTGTGGACGCCGATCAGGTCCGTGATCAAAGCCATTGCGCCCATGATGGCGAGGATGACGGTGACCACCGCATATTCGGAGCGGAAAGTATCGTTCGTCCAGCGGATCGCGTCGAAGACGATGCGGCGTCCGAGCGTGAAGGAAAACGCCATGAAGGCGGCAACGCCGGCAACCGTGAAGGCCAGGCTGCCGAGCTCGATCCGCCCCTGGGTGGCGATGCCGATGGTGATGGCAATGATCACCCAGCCGATCGTGTCCTCGATGATCGCCGAGGAGACGATGACCTGGCCGAGGTCTCGGCGCATGAAATTCATATCGCGCACCACCATGGCGACGATCTTGACCGAGGAAATGGAGAGGGCAGTGCCGAGGAACAGCCCGGCGACGATGCGCTCGCTGCCGGCGGCAAGCAGCGTGTCGGGCATGAACTGGGCGGCGATGAAACCGAGCGCGAAAGGCACGGCCACGCCCGCGGCCGAGATGGAAAAGCAGGCGCGGCCGACGCGGCGCACAAGCCGCAAATCCGTCTCCATGCCGGTGAGCAGAAGCAGCATCAGGACGCCGAGTTGGGCGACGGCGTTGATCATCGACTTCTGCGAGGCGTCGCCGCTAAAGACCAGCCGCTCGGCCGCCGGCCAAACCCAGCCGAGCAGCGAAGGTCCGAGCAGGATGCCTCCGATCAATTGGCCCATCACCGCCGGCTGCCTAAGTGTCTCAAGCACTTCGCCGATGCCGCGGCCGACGACCAGAAGCAGGATCAACTCGGCGACGAAAATGCCCTCCGAGGACATGCCGGTTTTTTCGGCGGAGAATGCTACGGCGGGCATCAAGACGAGCGCCACAGCACCAAGCGCGATCCAGATCGACAGCGACGCTCCCCGATTGAGCATGTTGGGCAATTTATGCACCCCTCATTCCTCGCCCGGACATAACGGTCTGGCGTAAGGATCGGTTGCACTGGCGCCGGAACTGCTGATCTCCCCCCTCGTGGAGAGATTGGCAGCTCATAAAATTCTAATCAAATGCTGCCGCCGATCTTTGTTTCCCGGTAAAGCGACTCGACGATGTTGGCCGCCAAGGCGGGGCAACAAGGAGAAGCTGATGAAAAGCGACTTTGCCGCCGCCCACCTGCACCTCGACCGGGCGTGCCATTACCTGCGCGGCGGCGATGAAACGAGCCGCGCCGCTCTCGCGGCGCTCGACCTTGTGATCGAGGCCGTGGCGGCAGCCCAGCATGCCCGGCCGATTGCCGATGTGCTGCCCTTTCCGCGGCGCGCGAATGGCGGTCTTCCCCACTCGCATCCTGATCTATCCGCCTGAAAAGACGGGAACATTCTGGCCGGCCGCACGTTGAAGAGCCAGGGGTGTGGCCGGTCGATGTTAAGGCGAGGACGGGCCGGCCATGGCGGCGGGAGGCGCATGGCAGAATGTCCCAGACGAATGCCGCAAAATCCACAGGCGCGGCTGTGGCGAGGTCGACAGAGGCGGCTGTACCGGCAAGATCCACCGAGAAGGCCGCACCGCCGCGAGCTTCCGACACGCTGGCGCTGAAGCTCAGCTCCGCTGAATTCACCACGACGCTGTCGCATTTCCACCGCGCCGAGATCGCGCGCATGGCCGGGTGGCGCGACCGGCTCGACCGCACCAGCAACTGGGCGATCACCGTGGTGGCGGCGATGCTGTCGGTGTCGCTGTCGACGCCCAGCGCGCATCACGGCGTGCTTTTGTTCGCCATGCTCCTGATCACGCTGTTGTTGTGGATCGAGGCGCGGCGCTACCGTTTTTTCGACGTCTACCGCGCCCGTGTGCGGCAGTTCGAGCGCTACTACTTCGCGCAGATCTTTTCGCCGCAGCCGGATTACGCTTCCAACTGGCTCGCCATCCTCGGCGAAGGCCTGCGCTCGCCGCGTTTCCTGATCACGCAGCGCGCGGCGCTGATCCGCCGGCTGCGCCGCAACTACATCTTCATGTACACGATCCTGCTGCTTGCCTGGATCCTCAAGATCACCACGCCGAGCCTGTCGCGTGAAGGCTCTCCCATCGGCTTCGGCGCCTCGCTTGTCGATACGTTCCGGGTGGCGACGCTCGGACCCATCCCGGGCGTCGTCGTCGTGTGCTGCGTGGCCGCCGGCTATCTCGCGCTGCTCGCCGCCGCTTTCCTGGTCCGCGCCGATGACGGGGAGCTGTCCTTCGGCGACGTGCATGTCTAAGGGAATAGGGCAGTAGGGCAGTAGGTAAATCGGAACTGCGTCGACGTCGCGTCTTCCATCCATTCCCCTACTGCCCTACTGCCATATTGCCTTACTGCCCTATTCCTTTACCGACTTCACTACAGCGACAGCGCCGTCCGAAACTCCCGGGTCGAGTTGCGGCTGGGATAGGGTTCGTCCGGCACTGGGGCGCCGAGATGGGCGCAGAGCGGCGCCCATCCATCGCCGAGCTTGTGCACCAGCAGTCGCTCCGCCGGTACTGTGCTCAGCACCGCCTCGACATTGTCCCGATAGACGGCGATCGCATGGGCGCGGTCCTGCGGGCGGCCGCCGAAGACCTGCTTGGCGACGAGCGCGATGCCTAGCGACTCCTGGTCCGTGCTGCCGGCGATCGCCGGCAGGATGGTTTTTTCGAAACTCTCCCACCAGCTTTCGGGCGAACGCCAGGTTAGAATGACGCGCGC
The DNA here is from genome assembly GCF_037179585.1 of Mesorhizobium argentiipisi (SeqCode). NCBI lineage: Bacteria > Pseudomonadati > Pseudomonadota > Alphaproteobacteria > Hyphomicrobiales > Phyllobacteriaceae > Mesorhizobium > Mesorhizobium argentiipisi (SeqCode). The sequence continues at coordinate 3,581 of NZ_JAPYKO010000062.1, read as the reverse complement.
CTGCGGATAGGCTTCGATCAACTCGCGCCAATAGTACGCCGAGGGCCAGTCGACGCAGGATTTGTATCCCGCGAAGAGCCGGGCCCAGTCGGGCGCCTCGCCCCTGGCCAGCGCCCGCCAGAGCCGCTTCTGCTCCCCATGCGTCATTACCTCCGACATATGGTGGCAAGGACCGAAGCCGAGCATGGTCAGCGCCTCGCGCATCGAATCCGTGCCGGTCCGGCCGAAGCCGGTTCCAATCACCATCAGCGACATTTCCCCCTCCTCCACTTCTTCCCGTCTTCAATCGGTTGCGATCAATCTCCCTGGACCACGAGCCGCAGGCGGTTGCCTTCCGGATCGGCGGTCGAGATAACGCGACCGTCCCTTTTCACCGGTGTGTCGGCCGCTTCGAGCCTGCGCTCCACGGCGGCGAGCTCCTGCGCCGAGCCAAGCTCGATGGTGAAATGGTCGAGGCCGGCTGCACCCGGCGGCGGCTCGCGCAGCTCGTCGCGCGCCCAGATGTTGAAGGCCACCATATGGGCGCGACGCTCCGTGCCGCAGTCGAACATGCCGAAGGTCCGGGACTGGATATGCGGCCGGAAGCCGAGCACGCCGAGATAGAATTTCATCAGCATCTCGGGCGCGCGGGCGCGCAAATGGATGTGGCCGATAAAGGCATCCGGCGCCATCTTCGGCTCGATATTGCCGGAATTGCCGAGGTCGCGCAGCAGGCCCGACACGTCCAGCGGCTCGATCCCCGAATGCGCGCTGCCGTTGGTGGCAATCAGCGCCACGCGGCCGTTGGGCGACACTTCGCGGCGCAGCAAGCGCTCCGGCGTGTCGAAGCAGATCTCGATGCCGTTACCGGAGGGATCGGAGACATAGAGCGATTCCGAAACCAGGTGATCCTGGGCACTGTACCGTAAGCCGGATGCCTTGAGGCGGGCGGCTGTATGCGCGAGATCGCGGCGGCTGGTGATATGGATGGCGACGTGGAAGAGATCGCGCGACTTCTGCGGCAGCGGTGCCTCCGCGCCGGCATGGAGCACGATCAGCGTCCGGCCGCCGGCGCCAAGCTCCGTCATGGTGGCGTCCTCGCGAAGCAGCTCCAACCCAAGCGCGTCGCGCCAGACATTCAAGGCCGCCGGCACGTCGGTCACCCTGAGATGGACCGGCCCGAGACGGGTCACTGGTGACAGCAATCCTTCATCCATCGTCGTCTGTCCGATTGCGGCCAATGACATATTAGCTGTGAATGAATTGCCTGTCGCGCTCCAAGTTCGGGTTGACCCCTTCCCGGCGGGCGGCGACTATTGCGACGGTCGGTTTTTCTGGAATTGGTTCAGCAGGAGGAGATCGCATGGACGAGACCGAACAGTGGCGCAACATGGCAAGCGCGCCGCGGGACGGCAGCCGCATCCTGGTGACGGTGCGCTCCTCGGAGCAAGGACCGGCCGAGGTCGACATGGCCTATTGGTCGCGCGCCGACCAGTTCGGCGAGGAAGGCTGGCGAGCGTCGGACTCCTCGCCCGGCCGCATCGTCGAATATGCAGAACCGGAGCTCAGATGCTGGATGCCGCTGCCGACCGCAGGGCGCGGGTCGATGCCGAGCCCCTGGGAAGGCGATGACGTGCCGCTGGTGGACGGCGAGGGAATTTAAGCGCCCTTCTTCCCAAGCGGTTCCACAAGGGGTGAAGGTGGAGCTTAATCCTTAGAACAAAAACGCCGCTATGGCCGGGTTCGGCCCCGTCCGGCCGTCGGCGGAATCCAGGCCACGAATTGTCTGTATGTCGTCCGCATCCAGCTCGAAGTCGAACACGTTGAAATTGCCGGCGATGCGCTCCTGGTGGATCGACTTCGGGATGACGACCAGCCCTTCCTGCACATGCCAGCGGATGATCACCTGCGCTACAGACTTGCCATGCTTCCTGGCGAGCTTCTCTAGCGGCGGGTCGGCCAGCAGCCGACCGCTGCCCAGCGGGCTCCAGCTCTCGATACGGATGTTGTGCCTGGCGTGAAAATCGCGCTTGTCACGCTGCTGGAAGCGCGGATGCAATTCGATCTGGTTGACGACCGGCGTCACGCCGGTCTCGCCGATGATACGCTCCAGATGGTCCTGGTTGAAGTTCGAGACACCGACCGACGTGCGCCCAGCCTTCTGCAGCTCGACCAGCGCCTTCCAGGCCTCGACATATTTGTTCTGGCTGGGCACCGGCCAGTGGATAAGGAAAAGGTCGATCTGGTCGATGCCGAGCTTTTGCATCGTGTCGTCGAAGGCTCGCAATGCCGCATCGCGCTGATGCGCGCCGTTGCGCAGCTTGGAGGTGATGAAGAGTTCCGATCGCGGCACGCCGGCCGAACGAATCGCCTCGCCGACGCCTTCCTCGTTGCGATAACCCTCGGCGGTGTCGATGAGGCGATAACCCGCCTCGATGCCCCAGCGAACGACCTTGGCGGTGATCTCCGGATCGACCTGCCATACACCGAGCCCGATCTGCGGGATGGTCGAGCCGTCGTTGAGTTTGAGCTGTTCAGGCATGGCAGGATCCTTTTGGGAGGGAGGGTGGTGCCGACTATGTAGGCCGTGGGTTGGGGAACGCCAGTCGGGGAGACGTTGGCGGGACAGCGCCCCCCTCTATCCTGCCGGGAGATCAACAGTTGCGGCGCCTCAGCCCCTCGCCCCGAAGCGCAACCCATCCATCAGCAGCTTCACCAGCCGCCCCGAACGTTCGCGCCAATCGGGCGTGTTGGGCGCGGAGTAAATGCCGCCCAGCGCATGCATCACATCGGAAGCGTCGACGTCGGCGCGGATTTTGCCCGAGGCGGCTGCGGCCTCGATCAGGCCCCGCATCGCGCCCGAGACACGACCGGACGTGTCGGAGAACAGCGTCGAATTCGTGGTAAGCAGAATCCGGAGGCTGGTGGCGAGGCCGCGTTTGGTGGCGATGTAGTCGACGAAGCGCTGCATCCACAGTTCGAGCGCGACATCGGCCGGATGCAGCTGTGCCAGTTCCCCGGCGGCGTGGCAGAGCCCTTCAACCTCGCGGCGGTAAACCACCTCGACCAGATGCTCGCGGGTCGGGAAATGGCGGTAAAGCGTGCCGATGCCGACCCCTGCCCGCCTGGCGATCTCCTCCAGCGAAGCGTCGACGCCGTCGCTCGCAAACATCTGCGCCGCCACCTCGACAAGTTTGTCGCGGTTGCGCTGCGCATCGGCGCGCAGCGGTTTTTGCACCGGCGCGTCGCGCGTCGCTTTGGTCATTTCCTGCTCGGGCACCTTTTTCTCCACCAAAGCAATATGGGGGGTTGAACCATGGCTGGCCAGACCCCAGTTAAATAAACGGAGGCACCTCCGTTTTAGTGGAGTGCTTTTATCATATAACCAGGGGAAGCGGTATGTCACGTAGAGAAGGACGGGAAGCGCACCCTGGCCGCTGGAGCAGGGCGCGGGAGCTGCCAATCTCCCCCTTGTGGGCATAGGCGCTAAGATAGGGTATTGCGGCGCGGAATCGGTTGTGATTCTACGCTGGGGATGACACACGAATCGCTTGTTGATGATGGCTGGGCCGAGACAGTTAAGCTTCTCGGCGGCGAAGAGT
>NZ_JAPYKO010000061.1:0-8890 GCF_037179585.1 Mesorhizobium argentiipisi (SeqCode) | reverse complement strand
GCCTCTTCCTGTGGTGCGGGGTCTGCTTGGAACAGCCCCGTGCAACTGTTCAGGTTGATGGTTCATCGGTGGGAAGGGACCGGGCCATGCCACGGCCTGTCCGAAAGGACGACCAGGATCCACTCGGTCTCCTTCCCACTTCAACCATACACCAGAACCAACACACAGGATTCTAGGGTCTGCGCGCGTCGCTTCGCTCCTTGCTCGGCCCGTGAATGACGAAGCGATAGGCGCTTCGGCTAATCTCCAACGCCGCAGACCCGTTCAAAAGCGCATGCCCTCCGGTCCCTCGGGTGCGTAGAACGATCAAGCAGCCATCAGCTGCTTCACCTTCCGCATATCCTGCAAAAACCGCTCCTTCTCAGCCTCCTTGTCCTCCCGATCGCGGATGCGCAGGATGAAGGACGGGTGGATGGTCACGAATACGCGCAAGCCATCCTCGCGCTCAATCACATCGCCGCGCATCTTGGTGATCGGCACCGCCTTACCGAGCAGCGACTGCGCCGCCGTCGCGCCGAGCGCCACCACGAGGTTCGGCTTGACGAGGTCGAGCTCCTTGTCCAGCCACCAGCGGCAGGCCTGGATTTCGCCGGCATTGGGCTTCGAATGGATGCGCCGCTTGCCTCGCGGCTCGAATTTGAAGTGCTTGACCGCATTGGTCACATAGACCTTGCGGCGATCGATCTCTGCGTCGTCCAGTATGCTGTCGAACACCTTGCCCGCCGGTCCGACGAACGGCTTGCCGGCCAGATCCTCCTGGTCGCCGGGCTGTTCGCCGACGAAGATCACATCGGCATTCTCCGGCCCCTCGCCGAAGACGGTTTGCGTGGCATCGCGCCAGAGCGGGCAGCGGCGGCAGCCTTTCGCCTCTTCGCGCAACTCCGGAATATCTTCGGCCTCGGGCGCCACCACATCGGCCGGCTCGGGCGTCGGCCAATGCTTGGCCTTCACCTTGGCATGGTGCGGTGTGGTTGGCATCCGGTCGATCATCTCTGACGCGGCTCTGTCTGCTCCTGCTATCAATCTGGAATGAGCGAGGCCTCGGGAAGGTTCCGCCAATATTTCCTCGGCATCTCCTTCTGTCGGCAAAACGTGATCGCCGCGCCTGCCGGGCCCTGTGTTCAAACCTCATGCAGGTAGAGATGATAGTCCAGCTCGCTGACCGTCCGCGCGACGCGCAGATATTCCGCCTGCTTGATCGCCACAAACGTTCGGTGCAGGTCGGGGCCGAGCGCCGATTTCAGGAAATCGGAGCCTCTGGCCGCTTCGATCGCGGCGCGCCAGTCGGCGGGCATGCTCGACTTCTCCGCTGCCTGTTCGTAGCCGTTCCCGGTCGTCTCGGGGCCGGGGTCCAGATGCTCATCCAGGCCTTTGACGATCCCGGCCAGCACCGTCGCCGCCACCAGATAGGGGTTGGCGTCGACGCCCGACGGCCGATGCTCGATGCGGCGGTTCTTGGCGTCGCCCGCCGGCACGCGCAGCGCCACCGAGCGGTTGTTGACGCCCCAACTGGGCGCCACGGGCGCGTAGGATTGCGAGACGAAGCGGCGCCATGAATTGGCGTGCGGCGCAAACACCAGCATCGATTCCGCCATGGTGTGGATCAGGCCGCCGAGCGCGTTGAGCAGCTTTGGCGACCATTTCTCGCCGGCGCCCTCGGTGAAGACGTTGCGGCCGGCATCGTCCTGCAGCGAGACGTGGAAATGCATGCCGGAGCCGGCATAGGCCTCGATGGGCTTGGCCATGAAGCAGGCGGTGACACCGTGCCGGCGCGCCTGTGCCCTGACCAGCCGCTTCAGCATGACGAGGTCGTCGGCCGCCCGCATCACGTCCTTGCGGTAATTGAGCGTCAGCTCGTATTGGCCGGGAGCATACTCGGAAATGACGGTTTCGGCCGGAATGCCTTGCGCCTTGGCCGCGGCGTAGATGTCGGAAAACAGCGGCTCCATGCCATGCAGATGGTCGACCGAATAGACCTCGGTCTTGGCCGAGCGGCGGCCGTCGAGCACCGCGCGGGCAGGCTGAACCTTGCCATCCGCGTCGCGCTCATTGGACAGCAGGAAAAACTCAAGCTCGAAAGCTCCGGCCGGATGCAGGCCGCGCGCCGCCAGCAATTCCACCTGCCTTGCCAGCACCAGCCGCGGGTCGGAGGTCATCGGCTGGCCGTCGAGATGGTGCATCGACATCAGCACCTGGCCGCGCGGCGGGTTGGTGCCGAAGAGCGGCACAAGCGTGCCGGGGATCGGCCATGCCCTGAGGTCGCCGTCGCCGGTGTCCCATACCAGGCCGGTTTCGTGCACATCCTCGCCGGTGATGTCGAGGCCGAGGATCGAGATCGGCAGGTGGCGGCCATTCTCGAAAATGCCCATCAGCTCGTGCCGGCGCACGATCTTGCCGCGGCCGATTCCGTTGGCGTCGGTGAGCACGATGTCGAACGCCTCGATCTCGGGATGCCCTTCGAGAAAGGCTTTTGCCTCAGCGGGCGTCGAGCCTGAAGGCGAAGTGGTTACGGCGTTGGGATTGTCCATGTTTGCCAATCTTTCAGCTACTTGTCTCACGCCGCAAGCTTGCCCGCAACAGCGGCGAAAGCCGCGATCAGCCGGCTCACTTGCGCGGAAGTCGTTGCCGGCGAGATCAGCATCATGTTGTGGAACGGCGCGATCAGCACGCCGCGATTGACCAGCGCGACATGGATGGCGGCTTCCAGCTCCGGCGCATGCGCTTTTTCCGCCTCGCCGCCATTCCCGAGCGGTCCGGGAGCGCAGATGAACTCGACGCGGGCGCCGACCCGCGCGACATGCCAGGGCAGCTTGTTTCGCTCGATGACGGCGGAGAGCCCCGCATCGAGCCGGCGCGCCAGCCGGTCCATATGGGCGTAGGCCGCCTCGGTCATCACCTCTTCCAGCGTCGCGCGCATTGCCGCGAATTGCAGCGGATTGGCAGACAGCGTCGTGCCCATGCCGGAATAGCCGGGCTCCTTCGCCCGGTTGTAGGAACCGTAGCGCGTAGCGACCTCTTCGCTCATGCCCCAGATGCTCGCCGGCACGCCGCCGGCCACCGGCTTGCCGAGCACGAACAGGTCCGGCTCCAGCCCATATTTGCGCGTGTAGCCGCCGGGGCCGGTGGAGATGGTGTGTGTTTCGTCGATCAGCAGCAGCGTGCCGGCCGCGCGGGTCAGGCGCCGCAGCGCGTCGTGGAAGCCGGGTTCCGGCAGCACCATGCAGGAATTGGTCAGCACCGGCTCGGTGATAACGCAGGCGACGTCGCGGTCAGCCAGCGCTGCTTCCAAGGCGGCAACATCGTTGAACTCGAGGATCTTCGTGGCTCGCGTCAGGTCGCGGAATTCGCCGGCCAGCCCAGGCCGGTTGACGGGTTTGCCGTCGATCAGCCGCACCATCGTCTCGTCGACCGAGCCATGATAGCAGCCGTTGAAGACCAGGATCTTCTCGCGCCCGGTGACGGCGCGGGCGACTCGCAGCGCGAAGCGGTTGGCGTCGGTGGCAGTGGTTGCGATCTGCCAGTAGGGAAGCCCGAAGCGCTGCTGCAGCAGCGTTCCGATCGCCAGCGCATCCTCACTGGGCAGCATATAGGTCAGTCCACGCCCGGACTGCCGGCGGATGGCGCGGGCGACAGCCGGCGGCGAATGGCCGAGCATCGAGCCGGTATCGCCAAGGCAAAAATCGTCGAGCTTGTTGCCATCGGTGTCGGTGATGGTGGCGCCCTTGGCGCCGTCGACCAGGATCGGGAACGGCGTCGGCCAGTCCGTCATCCAGTGCATCGGCACACCGCCCAGAAAGCCGGCAATGCCGTTACCGAGCTTCGCCTCGGATTTCGGACGCGCCTTGCGGAAAGCGGCGCCCTCCGTCTCGCGCAATTCAGCGATGCGGGCGATGTCGATGCCGCCGATGAGAGTCCGGTGGATTGAATGCATGAAGTCCCCCTCAGGCAGTAGGCAGCAGGTGCCGTCGTTCCCTAAGCCCTACCGCCTATTCCCTACTGCCTACGCAGTGATATCGATCACGCCGCAATCGCCGGCGGCGCTGCCAAACACGACGCGGCGTTCTTCCTTGTCCCACATCATCGACGTGATGGCGCCCTTGCCGGGGCGGCGCAGCAGCACTTCCTTGGCGTCGGCGAAGCGCGCCGCGATCACCATGCCGTCCTCATAGCCGATGGCCGTGACGTCCTGGCTGGGATGGCAGACGACGCAGGTCACCATCGTGTTGCCGCGCGTGCCGAGCTCCAGCGGCGCCTTGCCCATCGGTCCGTCTTTGCTGGCGAACGGCCACACGATCGCCGCCGGCGCGCCGGAACTCGCCAGCCATTTGCCCTTCACGCTCCAGGACAGGCTCTTCACCTTGCCGGGATAGCCGCTCATGCGCATGTGCTTGCCGTCGGCGAGCTTCCAGCCATGCAGCGCGTTTTCCTGCATGGTGGTGACCAGAAAGGCGCCGTCCGGCGAAAAGGTGATGCCGGTATGAGCGCCGGCCCATTCGAGCTCCACCGGCTTGCCCTCGGCCGCCGGGAAATGCAGCGTCGCGCCATTGTAGCGGGCGACGCCGAAGCGCATGCCCTTGGGTGAGAAGGCGAGCCCCTCCACGGAGCGCGGATGGGCAAATTCCTTGATCTTGCCGTCGGCGAAACGCACGAAGGCGGTCTTGCCCGAAGCATAGGCGACCGCGCCCTGCGGTCCGGCAGTGACGCTGGTCACCCATTTCCTGCCGGCGCTGGCCAGTTCGCCCACCTCGCCGCCGGCCTTCACGGCAAACACCTTGCCGTCCTCGCCACCGGTGATCAGCCGGTCGTTCGCAGCGTCGTGGAAGGCGGCCAGCAGGCCGTCATTGGCCTGCATGGTCTTGTGCCCGTTATCCAACCGGTGGATTGAACCGTCAGCCAGAGCGAAATGCGGCACGTCGTCGAGAAAGACGGCGGCGACGCAATGGCCTTCGAGATCAAGCGGGGCGACTGTGGGCATTATAGATTGGTCCATTCGAGATTAGCCAGCGAGGCTTGGTGTGCTCCCCCTTCTCCCCTTGTGGGAGAAGGTGGATTGGCGCGCAGCGCCAAGACGGATGGGGGTGTTGGACGGATCGCCGCCATTGCCAAGCTGAAGTACCCCTCATCCGACCTCGCTTCGCGAGGCCACCTTCTCCCACAAGGGGAGAAGGAAGAAGGGGGCAGCGCTAGCGCCTGAAAGTCAGGAAATCAAGCCGCCTGGCAGGCTTCAAAACTCTTCCTGAGCCGCTCGGCGTCGAGGTCGCGGCCGATGAAGACCAGCCGGCTCTCGTGTTTTTCGCCATCCTTCCAGGCACGTTGATGGTCGCCTTCGAGGATCATATGCACGCCTTGCAGCACATAGCGGTCCTCGTCGCCCTTGAGCGCGATGATGCCCTTCAGCCGCAGGATGTTGGGTCCCTCCATCTGGGTCACCTTCTCGATCCAGGGGAAGAACTTCTTCGGGTCCATCTCGCCGCCGCGCAGCGACACCGACTTCACCGTCACGTCATGGATGTCGGACGGATGGTCGTGATGATGGTGGTCGTGACCGTCATGATCGTGGTGATCATGATCATGGTGGTCATGATCATGGTGGTCGTGCGCGTCGAGGAAATGAGGGTCGTTCTCCAGAGCGCGCGACAGGTCGAAGGCGCCGCGGTCGAGCACTTCGGTGAGCGCCACGCCGGCGCGCTGGGTGCGATGGATCCTGGCCGCCGGGTTGATGGCGCGGATCGTCGCCTCGACCTTTTCGAGCTCTTCCGGTGTGACGAGGTCGGTCTTGTTCAACACCACGACATCGGCGAAGGCGATCTGGTCCTCGGCTTCCTTGGAATCCTTCAAACGCAGCGGCAGATGCTTGGCGTCGACCAGCGCCACCACCGCATCGAGCTTGGTCTTGGTGCGCACGTCGTCGTCCATGAAGAAGGTCTGCGCCACTGGCACCGGATCGGCAAGACCCGTGGTCTCGACGACGATGGCGTCGAAGCGGCCAGGGCGTTTCATCAGGCCCTCGACGACGCGGATCAGGTCGCCGCGCACCGTGCAGCACACGCAGCCATTGTTCATCTCGTAGATTTCCTCGTCGGATTCGACGATCAGGTCGTTGTCGATACCGATCTCGCCGAACTCGTTGACGATGACGGCGTAGCGCTTGCCGTGGTTCTCCGACAGGATGCGGTTGAGCAGTGTCGTCTTGCCCGCGCCGAGATAGCCGGTGAGAACGGTTACGGGGATTTGCGTCTGTGCATTGCTCATGGTTTGCCTCGAAAGTCTTGGCTCGAAAATCCTGGATTGTCGGCCTCATATAGGATGGGTGCCGCGCTTTTGCACGCGCCAAACCGATGGGCCAGGCGGACCCTCTAAGCGGGACGGCGCCAAGCACGGGTCAGCGGCGGCTGAGACAGGCCAGACGCAGGACTCGCACGGGAGCCCAATGGCCTTCACCAGCGTTCGCGGTGAATCTCGCCGGCGCAAAATTCGTTTGTCATCTAACTGAAATAAACATCTGGCATCACCTGCGCGGGCACCGCAATGCTTGCCGGCAAAGCGTTCCGCAAGCCGGATTCTTAGAGATCGTCATTGCCAACCGTCGGGCAGCCTCTATGCTGGACGCGCCGGTTCGGCCGAAGAGGGAATGGCCATGGCCAAGGCGGACAAGACAGCGACAATGAGCCGGCTGCATTCGGCGGCAAGGCTGGCGCGCACGGCGCTCGCGGCGCGGCTTCTGGCGCATGGTTTTTACGCCGGCCAGGACCAGATCATGCTGGCGCTCGACCGCGAGGACGGCCAGACCCCCGGCAATCTCGCCGGCAGGCTCGGCGTACGCCCGCCGACCATCACCAAGACCATCAACCGGCTGCAGGCGCAGGGTTTCCTCGAAAAGCGCGCCTCCAACGCCGATGCCCGCCAGGCCCATATCTTCCTCACCGAGTCCGGCCGCGAAACCATCCGCGCCATCGAAAAGTCGGTCAAGAAGACCGAAAAACAGGCGTTGAGAGGCCTCGACAAGAAGGACCAGAAGGCGCTGTTCAAGCTGCTGGCCCGCATCGAGGCGAATCTGTCGAACGAAGACCTGGTGCTGATCGACGACGACGCGGAGTTGGATGAAGCGTGACGCGCAGCGTCATCGCTCAACCGCAAGACGTTGGTGACAGACGCCCGATGCGCAGCATCGTCGCGCAACCGCGGACCAAAGCATCGGCGGCTTAGCGGAGAGGCGACGATGCTGCGCATCGCGCCTGAGCGCCATCACCGGACGTCTCGCCGTTGAGCGACGATGCTGCGCATCGCGCTTACGCGCTTACCAGCGTCGCCCAGCGACCCGGCGTCATGCCGAATGCCTTCTTGAAATGCCGGTTGAAATGGCTCTGGTCGCTGAAGCCGGCGCCGGCAGCGATCTCCGCGAGCGACTCGCCCTCGACGATCATGCGCCGCGCTCTTTGCAGCCGGCGCATCAACAGGAAGCGGTGCGGGCTGGTCGAATAGGTGGCGCGAAAATGGCGCGACAGCGCGTAGCGGTCGAGGCCGGTAATGGCCTCCAGCTCATCGGAACGCACTGCCCGCTCGGCATTCTCCTCGAGATAGTCGCGGGCAAGCGCCGCCGCGCGCCAGGCGGTCTTGCGCGTTGATTTTGCCGGCTTTCCGGCATGGCGTCTCAGCTGTTGCGCCAGCTGCGCGACGAAATCCGCCACGAACAGGTCGCCGAGTTCTTCGTCCAGCGGCCCCAGCGCCGAGAGCAGCGTGTCCCGCAGCGCCGGATCGTCGACCACGGCGTCGCGCACGAAAGGTAGCGGCTCGCCATCAAGGCAGTCGAGCAGCAGGGACGGCTCCAGGTAAAGGATCCGGTAGCGCAGCCCGTCCTCCGTTCCGGCGCCGCCGTCGTGCAATTCGTCGGGGTGCAGCACGATCACCTTGCCCGGCAGGCTGTGTTGCAGCGCGCCGCGATAATGGAAGCGCTGCACGCCATGCAAGGTTACGCCGATCGCGTAGGTGTCGTGCCGGTGGAGCTCGAAGGCGTTGCCGTGGAAGCGCGCTTCGATGCGTTCGAGGCCAAGCCCGCCCGGCGCCGAAACGATGCGATCGCCATCGGCCGCATCCGCGCACGAACGTTCAAGACCTTCCTGCGCTTCCGCGTCTAGAGCCTGCGCCATCGCCTTGTCCCGCCCGTGATGGGCCATCTCGGAGTCTCAATTTTGGTGTTCGATACGAAAATTGCAATTGTCCTGAGAGAGGATCTGCCGGTGTGGCAGAAGCTCAACGTCACCGCGTTCCTGACCAGCGGCATCGTCGCGCAGTTCCCCGAGATCATCGGCGAGCTCTATCGCGCCGCGCCGGCAACCGTTACAACCCGATGTCGATCCAGCCGGTCATCGTCCTGTCGGCCGATGCCGCGACGCTGGGCACGATCCACCGCCGGGCATTGGAGCGCGGCGTGACGACGTCCGCCTATATCGAGGAGATGTTTTCGACCGGGCACGACCTCGCCAACCGCGCCGTCTTCGCTGAATTCGCGCCGGACGATGCCAAGGTCGTGGGGATCGCCATGCGCGGCGAGAAAAAGCTCGTCGACAAGATCACCAAGGGCGCTCGCATGCATGCTTGAACGGACGAAAAGTGTCGTTTGCGGCAAACAAGCGGCCGCCACCCAGCTTCGTCATCCACGGGCGCAGCGGGAGCGAAGCGGACGCGGAGACCCGAGGATCCATTGCCGTGACCTTCGCCGAAATGTGCACGGAGCAGAATTCTGCATCGTCGCAACGCTTTAACGTCACGGAATGGCAACTGTGTTCATGCGAATGCGGTTTTGTCGCGAATGATGGCGTTGAGGACGACCAGGAGCTTCCTTGCGACGGCGATGATAGCGAGCTTCTTGGAGCCCGACCGGGCAGCAAGT
>NZ_JAPYKO010000060.1:0-9569 GCF_037179585.1 Mesorhizobium argentiipisi (SeqCode) | reverse complement strand
CCGACTTCATCCCCCACACCATCCGCTCGCTACGACGAGCCGATGGTCGCAAATCAAAGCATCAGGGGGGTCAAAATTGGACGCCGATTCCCCGGCTTATGGGGTCAATTTTGCACGCCGATTCACACCTGCACCCGCCTGCTCAAAATCGAAGGGGATCCGGCCGATCAATCCGGCCTGCTTCGCAAACGTTTGAAAGCTAAGAAGGGGCAGCTGGCTCGCGACGGATTCTCGTTGCTGACCGAATTCCGCAACGGCGTCACGCATTCGTGGCCCTTCGATTATGACATGGACATTTTCCACGCCTGGGACGCCTCACAATGGCTTCTTGAAATGCAGCTTCTCGCGCTGTTCAACTACCGCGGAAAATACCAGGATCGACGTTTGGAGATGCGGTCTCACGCTGGCAATCTCGCGACCTTTCCAGTCGAATAGGCAAAGGGGCCAGGTGCTAGTGAACCCCGATGGGCGTTACGGCAGGACTTGAACCTGCGACCTCCTCGCCCCTAGATAGCGGTGTCACGCACCACCCAGGTCGAAAGCGAGGCGCTCTTCCGCTGAGCTTCGCCACGATCTGCTTATGCATCGTTGTCCACGACCAGCTGCGGCTTCTTTCGCTTTAGCCGGTTCGACCTCTCCTCGCCCGCCTTCTTGATCTCGGCGGCCTTTTCCAGTGCAAACGGCCTGGCGGCCTCGATCAAGCCATCGAAATGATAGCGGTTCGTCATGCTGCCATTGGGCGTGTTGCGCCGTTCCTCCCGGCCAAGAAGTTTAAGGGCCTCGAGGGCGGCAATGCGTTTCTGAATGGTACAATGAAAGCTTGCCCGTGACAGACCGTGAAATCCACCTCTACCTCGACGGTCCGAACAGTTTGGCTCAAAAACCGGAGGCTGCATAGCAATCTGACGACCCGGCTGGGCGAGTGGGTCCAGCGCGGCGGCTTCTTGGGGTTGCGTTCCGCTTTTGACGGATCATCCGTAACAAAGAGCGGCTTGCCCTCGGTCTCATATCCGATTCCAGTCCAGATTCGCCTTTCTCAATCGGGCATGGACGCGGATGCTTCTATGGCCAAGACCTCCAAGCCCGCGATCTCCTGCATCACCTTGCCGGCGATGCCCTGCAGATCGCCGTACATTCCGACGGTCGACTCGATGACACCCTGGATCTGAGCCTCCCGCTTGGCCCATAGGCGGATTGTGGCTTTCCTTTCCCTGGCAAGGTCGTCCTGCATATCGGAGAATTTCTCAACGATCGCCTCGACCCGGTGGCGAAACCTAGGGCCAGTCAGATAGCCGTAGACCTGCTCCATCTTGGTGGCCTGGCCGTCCTGGGCGAGGCGGGAGTTGGCGAGCTCGATGAGGGACTGCCGGAGCATGATCGCGATCGGAATCGCGCATTTGGGATGGGCGATGTAGACGCCATCAACCAGATCGAACGTTTCGACCCCCGCAGGCAGCGCCTCGGAGATCATCAACGCGATGTCTGCCTTGGCGGCGCGCTGGTCTGTCCGCAGCTTGCCTAGCCAGCCCTGGCTCCAGTTCCTGGTGCGTTTTGATTCCCACAGGATCGCGCCGCAGGGCTGGCCGGCAGGCCCCACCACGCGCTGCAGCACGTCACCACCGAACTCACCCTTGGCGACCGGTTCGATGATGTCCATCGGGAAGCGGCTGGCGATCAGCGACTCCAACTCGAGTTCAAGGACCTCGCCCTGAAGCTGCTGGGATCCCTGCTCGGCGCGGCGCTTCAACTCTTCGATCTGGCGCTGCATGCCGGCGATCTGTTCTTCTTTTTCGGCAACCTTCATCTTGAGGCCGTCTTCGGCTTCGGTCCTGGCCTTGACGCGGACGGCGTCCAACCCTTCCTGAATTCTCTTTTCGATGGTCAGCGCCATTTCGCGCTTTTCATCGTCGAGCGCCCGCTGCTGCTTCATAAATTCGGCTTGTTGCAGCTGTGCTGCGGCGAGCTTCTCGTCCCGCGCTCTCAGCGTCGCCTCCAACTCACCTAGCCTCCGGTCCTTGTCCTCCAGGTCGGTCGAGACCAGAATTTTGGCCTTGCGGGCCTCTTCAACCGCTATCTCGGCACGCTCGAGCTTGAGTTTTTCGGCGACCTTTCTGTCGATGTCCTCCCGGGCGGCGTCGATGGCCGCCTGCTTGCGTTGGAGCTCCTCCTCCCGGGCCGCCATGGCGTCGCTGCTCTGCGCCAGTCGCCGTTCGTATTCCTCGCGCGTGGCTGCAATCAGCGGCGCCGCGAGCGACTCGTTGAGCTTGATGTCGGTCTTGCAGCTCGGGCAGCTGATTGTCGGCTCATTGAGAGTCCTGGGCTGGATAGTCATCAGGCAGATCCTCGGAAGGGAACGTGGTGCAAAAGAACGCCTCGAAGTATACAGGATTGGACGGCGACCGGATAGAACAAAGAGTGAACTTGCCAGTTATCCCCCGGAGAGGTCCCTTGACTGGTACCGCACCGGCCATTGGCCCTGCTCGTTGCGATCCGGAGGGGTCTAAGAGATGGACTGGGAGCTAGCGATGAATCGATCTCCAGGCATTATGCGGAAGACCAAAAACGGCGAGTACATGGCTTTCGCTGACTTGGCAGCCGAGAAGACGCAGGGCGTTGACTACGATTTTCTGGTTCTGGATCGAGCTTCGACCGTGGCAATTGTCGCGCCGCATGGCGGCTGGATTGAGCATGGCACGTCAGAGTTGGCCACCGCCGTCGCGGGGCATGATTTCTCGCTCTACCTGTTTGAAGGGCTCAAGCCGAAACGACCGCATCCCGAACTGCATATACCGTCCGAATATTTCGACGAAAATCAATGCGTCGACTTGGTCAGCAGGGCCCAGATCGTTATCGGCATGCACGGCCGTGCGGGCGACGACCCGGAAACGATCTGGCTCGGAGGCCTAGGCAAGGAGTTGCGCGACGCGATCGCGGTGGCCTTAGAGGCGGCGGGCTTCAAGGCCATCACCTCGGGCCACCGCTGCCTGGCGAGCACAAGAACAACATTTGCAATCGTGGAATCAACCGGGCCGGTGTGCAGCTTGAACTGCCAAAATCGCTGCGGGCCGCGCTCGTCGAAAATGCCGAACGCCGCGCGCTGTTTGCCGGGGCGATCCGCAGGGCCATTTCGGAGCATCTACGCGAACCGGGAGCTGCCTGAAAATTTGACCATTGTAGGGGAATGGTCTGCCCGCTTAGGCGTTTGCAGCCTACTCGTACCGGCCGCCGAAGAGGTCTCCGACTGCCCGGCATTTTTTTAAGTTGAGGTCTCGCTGCCGAAGGTGCTCCGGCTTGTCGTGCAGCATGTGGCAGCGCTGACAGAACGCCCGCAGGTTCTTTGCCTCGCGCTGGTCATTCTCGGCCAGCGAAATCTCGGTGTCGCTGCCTTCGTCGCGGACAACCGCCCTGACCGGAAGTCTCGTGGCCGATCTTCAGATCAACGTTGTATTCGCGAAAGAGCCAAACGGCGATGAAATCATCCGTGTATGCCGCAAGGTATTGCTAGACATTGAGCGTTTCCAGGTGACCCTCAAATCACATCTCGCACAGCAGGACATACCACTTCTGGTGCTGCAGATCGACGTCGGGACGCCTTAGGATAAACGTCCGGCCAAAGTGAAGGCCGTTGCGACGAAGCCCGGCAAAAACAAACGGAACTTTCAAATCGATAGACTACTTGGCCTCGAGTTCTATGAAACGGACGTTGCTTCGCAAGCGCCCCAACGCTAATGTTCGCTTCAAAGTACGCGCGGGGGCGCAGTGGGGTTTAGATACAGAAAGTCATTGAGGCTTATTCCCGGCGTTCGCCTGAACGTCACGGGGAAAGGGCTCAGCAGTGCCTCCTTTGGCAAGCCCGGCTCCACGTTGAACATGGGCCGTGGCGGCATTCAGAGCACGGTCGGTCTGCCCGGTTCGGGCATGTCCTATGCTTCCAAGCGCAGCGGTAGATCAGCTCTTTTTCTGGGGTTATTTATCGCAGCACTCGTGGCCCTGATCTACCACGCCGCCAGGGGAAGCCGGGCGGCGCAAGTCTTGTTGGTTGCTGTCGGTGTCGTCGGTGTGGGGGCGGCCTTGATGGCCCAGAATTCCGACACAAAATCCGGCGCTGCGCCAAGCCTGACATTGGCACCCCGAACCGTCCGCCAGGAACCAGGACAGACCCAACCGCTGCCGCCGGCAAGCCGCGACATCAGCCCTTCGAGTCTGCCGCCATTTGTGGAAAAAGCCAAAGCGCCGGTTCAGCAGGACGCTCCCGTTGGCGATGGCTGGCCCGCCTCCGCTGGTGATCAGAAACCGCCAAGCACATCATTCGGAACCGATCTGGGTTCCTCGGCAGCGGTCGAGCAGCCGCAAAGCGAGCAATTCTCAACGGCAGTCGTGACCAGGACCGCGAACATCCGGTCGGATCCTTCCATGGGCGGCACCGTGGTGAGGCAGGTGCCGGCCGGCACCGCTCTGACGGTCGTCGAAATCAATGGTCGCTGGGCTCGGGTCAGCAAGGACAAAGTCACATTCGGGTGGATCAACCGCTCGCTGCTGGCGGCGCAGCCCTCCTACCAGTAGCACACCGGGCTTCTGCCGCCTGGCCTGCTGTAAGCGCTCCGGCCCCCGCACAAACGCCCATTGCGCATCAGGTCGTATGGGCAGTCGCATCTGCCGACCACGGGGTCTCTGACAGGATCGCCCGAAGCATGCTCCGAAACGGTGCCGTCATCTGATACAGCCGCTGGCGCGACCGGTGCGGTCGAAGTCAGCTCGACCGGCTTCGCCTCGCTGAGGTAGTCGCCATGGATCCATCCGATCCGTGCTGAGACCGTTACATTGTACCAGTCACCTTGTTGACCATTGGTCTGGACCAGGTCGCCCAGCGGAAGCGTGGTGATGATACGCGCCCCGGTTTCAGGCGCGACCCTGACACGGACGTTTTTGGTGGTGTACAGCCAGCGGACCAACGTGGTGGGGTTGGTCTTCTGGGCAGCCACCGCGTCGGGCTTTGCATAGGCAATCGAGCTGTTGTTCGGCTGTGCCTGAGGCGCCGCGGAGGCGGTTGCCGCGGGGACCGCTGGCGGGGCGGGGGGCGGCGATCTGGCGTCGATGCTCGACATGGCCCACCCGATAGCGCAGAAAACCGCGATGCCCCAGCCGATCCGTTGTTGGCTGACCATTTCACCCTCCCTGCACAATACAAAACAGAGCAGTCCGCGAAAGTCGAATCGACTTTTTGGTGGCTAAATCTCAAGTCAATTGACAGCAGAAACCGAGCATCTGTAGATAGGGAAGGGGATTGAAAATTGGGGCGGGCAAGCGCATCGACGCGCTTTGCAATTCCGGTTTCAATAATTTTTGGACGCTCACCTGCCGAATGCCGGGAGACCCGGGTTTGCGGGAAGCGATATTTCCGCGAAAAGGCGAGTAAAATGTCCAACCAGTTTGACCAGATACCGTTTGGGGCTGCAGAGTTCGCGGATAACCCCGAACCTCGCTGTCCATGCCTCCTTCTGCTCGACACGTCGTATTCGATGAACGGAGCGCCGATCGACGCGCTGAACCAGGGCCTTGTCGCCTTTAAGGACGAGCTCGCGGCCGACAGCCTGGCGATGAAACGCGTCGAGGTCGCGATCGTCACCTTCGGACCGGTCAACATCGTCGCGCCTTTCCAGACCGCTGACCTGTTTACGCCCAGCACGCTGGTGACCAGCGGCGACACCCCAATGGGTGCGGCGATCGAGCAAGGCCTAGAGATGTTGCGAAGTCGCAAAGATGAGTACCGCGCGAACGGCATCTCCTATTATCGCCCCTGGGTCTTTCTGATGACGGACGGCGCACCCACGGACAGCATCGTTGCTGCCGAACACGCGGTCAAATCCGGCGAGGCGGCGAAGGCGTTTTCGTTCTTCGCCGTTGGCGTCGAGGGTGCCAACATGGACATCCTTGCCAAGCTCTCCACACGCCAGCCGCTGAAGCTAAGTGGCCTCAAATTCCGCGAGCTGTTCTCATGGCTCTCCGCATCGCTGTCAGGCGTCTCGCAGTCGCAGGTCGGACAGACCGTGGCGCTCCAATCTCCCGCAGGTTGGGCCGAGGTGTGATGTCTTGGCGCATAGCGTCGGCTAGCGCCATCGGCACTTCGCATGTCACTGCCGGCAAGCCCTGTCAGGATAATTCGGTCCATGCTCTGATCGAGGGCGGGGAAGGTCTAATCCTCGCGGCCGCTGTCTGCGACGGCGCTGGCAGTGCGGCGCACTCGGAGGTTGGGTCTTGGCTGGCCGGGCAGAACCTGCTGGAGCTCATTTTCGTGCACTTCGCAGAGAACGGTGCGCTCGATCAGATCGACCGGCCAAAAGCTTTGGGCTGGGTGACCGAAATTGCCGAGCGCATCGCTGCCCATGCGCGCGCACTCGGGCACGAGGTGCGTAATTATGCATGCACACTGCTGGTTGCCATCCTCGGCCCCACAAGCACCGTGTTTTTTCAGGTCGGTGACGGCGCGATGGTTGTTTCGCACGGCCGTGAAGACGGATGGTCCTACGTGTTCTGGCCGCAGCACGGCGAGTTTGCCAACACGACGAACTTCGTCACGTCATCAAATGTCGCGGATGTCCTCGAATTCGAGTTCGCGCCGCGCCGCATTGACGAAGTCGCGCTGTTCTCGGACGGCATCGAGAACCTCGTCTTGCACCAGGCTTCGCGCAGCGTCCATCAGCCTTTCTTCGACACGATGTTCCCGGCCGTCAGACGATCAGCGGCGGCGGGCGAGGACTCTACGCTGTCGGATGGACTGAAGGCTTATCTGCTTTCGCCGCAAATCTGCGAGAGGACCGATGATGACAAGTCGTTGATCCTGGCCACGAGATCGCCAGCTGAACCTATGGTGGCCGTAAAATGAATGCCAAGGTCCGCGAGGTGTTCACCCTGCGAGGGGAAGCCCTCAAACTTGGTGAAATCGTCGGCCAGGGCGGCGAGGGCGCCGTCTATGACCTGGCTGCACACAAGAACCATGTCGCCAAGATCTACCACCGGCCGCTCGAGCAGCAGAGGATCGACAAGATCCGTGCGATGGGGAAGATCAAAACCGATTCACTCGAAAAGCTGACGGCCTGGCCGACGGGGCTGGTCTGCTCCAAGGACAGCAAGCCCATCGGGCTGATCATGCCGAAGATCAGCGGTCGCAAGAGCATCCATCAGCTCTACAGCCCCAAAAGCCGCAGAACCGACTTTCAGCGGGTTGATTGGCGATTTCTGACACGTGTGGCGGCAAACACCGCGAGGGCATTTGCGGCCGTTCACGACAACGCCTGCGTCATCGGGGATGTGAACCACGGCGGTGTGCTCGTGGCGCAGGACGCTACCGTGCGCCTGATCGACTGCGACAGTTTCCAGGTCTCCTACCTGGGCCAGCAATATCTTTGCGAGGTGGGCATCGAGACCTTCACACCGCCGGAGCTGCAGGGCAGATCGTTTTCGGGCATTTTGAGAACACCCAATCACGACAATTTCGGTTTGGCCGTGATGGCCTTCCTGTTGCTGTTCATGGGAAAACACCCCTTTGCCGGCCGCTACGCGGGACCCGGCGACATGCCGATTTGGAAGGCCATCGAGGAGTATCGCTTTCCCTACGGGGCGAACGCCGCCGCGGTTGGAATGGCGAGGCCTCCGAGTTCTCCCGAACTCGCCATCGTTGGCCCACGACTTGCAAAAATGTTTGAGGATGCCTTCTCGCAAAAGGGAACGTCGGCTGGCAGGCCCGTCGCCCGGGACTGGGTGGCTGCCCTGGCCGAACTTGAAGCGAACCTCAAGCAGTGCTCCGCCAATTCCAGCCACTGGTCACTTGGCTCATCGCCGTGCCCTTGGTGCAAAATGGAAGGGGCCACGGGCGTCCCGCTGTTCTCAACCGTTGTTCCCGCCGGAGGGGCGACGCTTTTCGATATCGCCGGATTCCAGCGGCAGGTGGACGCCATCCCGCATCCCGGGCCGGTGCCGACCGTCCCTGAGAAGAATGTGACACCAGATCCCAACGCCTTGAAGCTCAAGGGGCACGCGCGCCGCACCAACTTCCGGGCAGGAATAGCGGCCGCAGTGGTCGGCGTCGCTGGCTTGATGATGACGCAGATCTGGGTGCTGGGCATCGCCTTGGGGGTTTTTCTGGGGTTGAGAGGATTCTTGAACAGGGACAGTGAGGCTGCGGAATACCGGCGCATGGCCGGCGAGGCCGCCACCCAGTGGAAAAACGCGCAAACCACGTGGATGCAGAGGGCCGGGCCGGATGCCTTCGACAGGCAAAAAACGGTGCTCGCCGGGCTCAGGCGCGAATGGGACATCTTACCTTCCAAACGGGTAGCCAGGATCTCGGAGCTCGAGCGCAACCTCCGTCAGGCGCAACTGCACCGGTTCCTGGACAACTTTGAAATCTCATCGGCAAAGATCGAGAGCATCGGACCGGGCAAAAAACAGGTCCTGGAGTCATATGGCGTCGAAACAGCGCTCGATGTCGAGAGGAACAAGCTCTACAGCGTGCCCGGATTCGGGCCCAAAACCGCGCAGAAGTTGTTGAATTGGCGAAGGTCCGTCGAAGCCCGCTTTGTCTTCGATCCCTCACGCGCGATCGATCCACGCGATATCGCGCAGATTGACCAGGATATTCTCGGCGACCGCAAGCGGCTGCAGGCCGCCTTGATTCTCGGTCTTGAGCAACTCAAGCAGACAAGAGCCCAGATTCTTGCCGCCCGAGAACACAGTCGCCCGGAAATGGAGCGATTGCGGTTGGCATTGGATCAGTCGTCGGCAAACGTTGCCGCGATTTCAGGTTGAGACGGCTAACGCTGGATCGCCAATCATAACTTCATCACCCTGGTTGCGCGTCAAGCCATTTCACCTTGTTGGAGGCCCCGACGTTTTTTGCCGGCCGGAGCGCTGACTCGAAGGAGAGGTGAACGGCGGCTTTGCGCCTCATCACGGACGTCCATGTAGCATTTGCGTTTTCTTGGAAGCAGACGCTCCAGTCCCTCCCTCCGGGGCAGGTTGCGCCCTCAATCAGCCGTGAAGTTCGAGGTTCGCTGTGTCGCGTCGGAAGGTTTCCCTTCGCTGGCAACTAAGGTGATTTGCTCGGGACGCGCCGATACCTCGCGGAACAAGCCGGCTCGAAGGCCTTCGGCCTGCTGTGTGCAAAGACGCGGCTGTTAGAGAAGCTTGTACTTATCGGCCTCGGCGCTCATCCCGTTTAGTGATACCTCGTTGCGCGCGTGACGGAATGCCTTCTGATAGTCCTGACCATTTGCCAAGGCGCGATAAAAGGCACGAGAGAACGCAATCGCCGCGTCGTCTGCGATCGACTGGTCACATCCGATCACCCACGGCACATGAGCTCGAACGGCCTTCGCAACATCCTCGGAATAACATGCGCTGAGGATCACGCATTTAACCGTATCCGCATGGAGGCTAATCAACTTGACGTGCTCCCCGTTTTGTCCGCGCCTATAAGTTAGCCCTGTTCACGTTGTGGTCCGATCTGGACCGGGTTGCAAATTCGTTCGGTGTGAGCCCGTCGAGGCTCGTGTGGGGGCGGTTCACATTGT
>NZ_JAPYKO010000059.1:0-12633 GCF_037179585.1 Mesorhizobium argentiipisi (SeqCode) | reverse complement strand
CGGGAATCGTGGTGATCTCGGCGCCGAGCTGCTCGGCGAGGCGCAGGTTCCTGGCCAGGCGGTCCTTGTCTTCCTCGGACATGCCGGCCAAACGCGGCGTGTCGATGTGAAGCGCCGTCCAGGGCGCACGCAGCCGGTCGGCGAGCCGGCGCGCATAGCGGATGCGGGCGGCGCCGCCAGGCTGCGAGTCGACGCAGACGAGCACGCGCTCGCCGGCCGCCCAGGGACCGGGAATGGCGTGTGACTGCATGTGGTTGAGCAGCTGTTCGTCAACGCGCTGGGCGGTGCGGCGCAGCGCCAGCTCGCGCAGCGCCGTCAGATTACCCGGCGAGAAATAATTCTCGATCGCGCGCTGCGCGGTGTTCGGGAAATAGACCTTGCCATCCTGCAGCCGTTTGATGAGGTCGTCGGGGGTGAGATCGATGATCTCGATGTCGTCGGCCTCGTCGATGATGGAATCGGGAACCGTCTCGCGCACCCTGACGCGCGTGATCTGGGCGACGACGTCATTCAGGCTTTCGACATGCTGGATGTTGAGCGTGGTGTAGACGTCGATGCCTTGCGCCAGGATCTCCTGCACATCGAGGTAGCGTTTGGGATGCCGGCTGCCGGGCGCGTTGGTATGGGCAAGCTCGTCGACCAGGACGAGGGCCGGGCGCCGCTTCAGGATGGCGTCGATGTCCATCTCGTCGAGGGTCTGGCCGCGATAGTCGACCAGGCGCCGCGGTATCACCTCGTAGCCGTCGACCAGCGCCTGGGTTTCCTTGCGGCCATGCGTCTCGACGATGCCGATCACGACGTCGATGCCGTCGGCGCGGCGGGCGCGGCCCGCCATCAACATCTCGTAGGTCTTGCCGACGCCGGGCGCGGCGCCGAGGAAGATGCGCAGCCGGCCACGGCCCTCGCGCTCGGCATGCTCCAGCAGCGCGTCGGGAGAGGGGCGGTTCTCGGGGTCGGTCCTGTCGTCCGGCATCAGGTCCAATCATGAATTGCGCCGGGGACGGTGTCGATCCCCGGCGCGCAGCGGATTACTTCAGCTCGTCCAGCGCCAGGTTCAGCGCCAGCACGTTGACCACCGGCTCGCCGAAAATACCCAGCTCGCGCTCCTTGACATGGCTGTCCACGAGCGCCTTCACCTTGGCCTCGTCCACGCCGCGAGCCATGGCGACGCGCGGCACCTGGAAATAAGCGGCATCGGGGCTGATGTCGGGATCGAGGCCGCTGCCCGAGGTGGTGACGAGGTTCATCGGCACCGGCGCGTTGGGGTTTTCGGCCTTCAGCTTCTCGGCATCGCCCCTGATGCGGTCGATCAGCTTGGGATTGGTCGGGCCGAGATTCGAACCGCCGGAGGAGACGGCGTCGTAGCCATTGCCGGCTGCCGAGGGCCGTCCGTGGAAATAGCGATCGCTGGCGAAAGCCTGGCCGATCAGGCTGGAGCCGATGACCTTGCCGTCCCTGGTGATCAGGCTGCCATTGGCTTGGCGCGGAAACAGCGCCTGGGCGATCCCGGTCATGCCGATCGGATAGATGAGGCCGGTCACCATCGTGAAGAAGACGATCATGACCAAAGCGGGTCTGAGTTGCTTGAACATCGGATCAATCCTTATGCGAGGCCGAGGGTCGTGACGATCAGGTCGATCGCCTTGATGCCGACGAACGGCACGACGATGCCGCCGAGGCCATAGATCAGCAGGTTGCGGGTGAGCAGCGAACCGGCGCCGATGGCGCGATACTTCACGCCCTTCAGCGACAGCGGGATCAGCGCGATGATGATCAGCGCGTTGAAGATGATGGCCGACAGGATGGCGCTCTGCGGCGTCGCCAGATGCATGATGTTGAGCGCCTGCAGCGGACCGGTGGACTGGCCGGGCGCGACGTAGAAGACCGCGAACATCGCCGGGATGATGGCGAAGTACTTGGCCACGTCGTTGGCGATCGAGAAGGTCGTCAGCGAGCCGCGCGTCATCAAAAGCGCCTTGCCGATCTCGACGATCTCGATCAGCTTGGTCGGGTCGCTGTCGAGGTCGACCATGTTGCCGGCCTCGCGCGCGGCGACCGTGCCGGTGTTCATGGCGACGCCGACATCGGCCTGGGCGAGCGCCGGCGCGTCATTGGTGCCGTCGCCGCACATGGCGACCAGCTTGCCCTTGGCCTGCTCCTCGCGGATCAGCGACAGTTTGTTCTCCGGCGTCGCCTGGGCGAGGAAGTCGTCAACGCCGGCCTCGGCGGCGATCGCCGCCGCGGTGAGCGGATTGTCGCCGGTGATCATCACCGTGCGGATGCCCATCTTGCGCAGCTCGGCGAAACGCTCGGCTATGCCGCCCTTGACGATATCCTTGAGGTGGACGACGCCGAGCAGGCGACCGTCGCGCTCGACCGCAAGCGGCGTGCCGCCGGCCTTGGCGATCTCACCGGCGATCGCCTGCAGGTCGCGGATGGTCCCGGTCGCCGGACGCGCGCCATGGGCGGCGACGGTCCCCTGATTCACGTGATTGAGCACAGCGTCGACCGCACCCTTGCGCACCGACGAGCCGTCGATGTCGACGCCGCTCATGCGGGTCTGCGCGGTGAAGGGCACGAAGGTCGCGTGCAAGGTCGCCATGTCGCGGGCTCGGATGGCGTATTTCTCCTTGGCCAGCACGACGATCGAGCGGCCTTCCGGCGTCTCGTCGGCCAGCGATGCGAGCTGGGCGGCGTCGGCCAATTCCTGCTCGGTGACGCCCTTGACCGGGCGGAACTCGGTCGCCTGGCGGTTGCCGAGCGTGATGGTGCCGGTCTTGTCGAGCAGCAGCGTGTCGACGTCGCCGGCGGCCTCGACGGCGCGGCCGGACATGGCAAGCACGTTGAAGCGCACCAGGCGGTCCATGCCGGCGATGCCGATGGCCGACAGCAGCGCGCCGATCGTGGTCGGGATCAGCGTCACGAACAGCGCGACGAGGATCGTCACCGGGATATGGCCGCCCGAATAGGCGGCGAAGCTTGGGATGGTCGCGGTCGCCAGCACGAAGATCAACGTCATGCCGACCAGCAGGATGTTGAGCGCGATCTCGTTCGGCGTCTTCTGGCGCTCTGCACCCTCGACCAGCGAGATCATGCGGTCGAGGAAGGTCTGTCCGGACGCGGCCGAGATGCGCACGCGGATCCAGTCGGACAGGACCTGGGTGCCGCCGGTGACGGCCGAACGGTCACCACCGGATTCGCGGATGACGGGCGCGGATTCGCCGGTGATCGCCGCTTCGTTGACCGAGGCCACGCCTTCGATGACCTCACCGTCGGAAGGGATGATGTCGCCGGCTTCGACCATCACGACATCGCCGACCTTCAGACTGGTGCCCGGCACCAGCCTGAATTTGGTGCGGTCGCCATTGATGAGCAACTTGGCCTGGGTCTCGATGCGCGCCTTGCGCAGCGAGTCGGCCTGCGCCTTGCCGCGGCCTTCAGCGACGGCCTCGGCGAAATTGGCGAACAGCACGGTGAACCAGAGCCAGATGATGATCTGCAGGGTGAAGCCGAGATCGCCGCCGCCGGCGATCAGGCCGCGGATGAAAAGCACGGTGGTGAGCAGCGAGACGACCGCGACGACGAACATCACCGGGTTCTTGGCCAGCGTGCGCGGATCAAGCTTGCGGAAAGCTCCGCCGAGGGCGGGCACCAGGATGCGCGCATCCATGATAACAGCGGATTTGGACTGACTCATTTTTGGGTTCCGGTATCGGTTACGTTGGACGGCGCCGGCTGTTCGGTCTTCGGGAACAGGTGCGGAAGGCCGGTTGCCAGCAGCCACAACACGAACAGCACGGCCGCCATGCCGAGAAAGGTTGAAAGCGTCGGGAAAGGACGAGGCTTCTCGTCCCTTCCGTCGTCGGGCCTTCCACCGGTCGAGTGACGGTCGTTGCGTTGTATGTCGTTGAAGCGGGGCATGGTCGCCTCAGAAGGTCTGTCCATGGATCATCGCCAGATGCTCGACGATCGGACCGACGGCGAGCGACGGGAAGAAGGTGAGGCCGCCGACGATGACGATGACGCCGACCAGGAGGCCGACGAACAGCGTGCCGTCGGTCGGGAAAGTGCCGGCGGAGTCGGGCACGGTCTTCTTGGCGGCCAGCGAGCCGGCGATGGCTAAAGCCGGGATGATGACCAGGAAGCGGCCCATCAGCATGCCGATGCCGAGCGTGATGTTGTACCAGGGCGTGTTGCCGGTGAGGCCGCCGAAGGCCGAGCCATTGTTCGCGGCCGCCGAGGTATAGGCATAGAGCACCTCGGTGAAGCCGTGCGGGCCGCCATTGGCCATCGAGGCCACGGCGCTCGGCAGGACCACGGCGATGGCCGTGAAGATCAGCATCGCCAGCGGCAGGCACAGGATCGCCAGCATCGCCATCTTGACCTCCTTGGCCTCTATCTTCTTGCCGAGATATTCGGGCGTGCGGCCGACCATCAGGCCGGCGACGAAGACGGCGATGACGACGAACATCAGGATGCCGTAGAAGCCGGCGCCGACGCCGCCGACGATGACTTCGCCGAGCTGCATGTTGATCAGCGGGATCATGCCGCCGAGCGCGGTGAAGCTATCGTGCATGGCGTTGACGGCGCCGCAGGAGGCAGCCGTGGTGATGACCGCGAACAGTGCCGAGGCGGCAATGCCGAAGCGGGTCTCCTTGCCTTCCATGTTGCCGCCGTCGATGCCGAGCGCATGGACCAGCGGGTTGCCCGCGGCCTCGGCCCAGTAGCAGACGATGACGCCGATTATGAACAGCACACCCATCGAAGCGAGTATCGCCCAGCCCTGGCGCTGATTGCCGACCATGCGGCCGAAGACGTTGGTGAGGCCGGCGCCGAGCGCGAAGATCGTCAGCATCTGGAGCATGTTCGAGATCGCATCCGGATTCTCGAAAGGATGCGCGGCATTGGCGTTGAAGAAGCCGCCGCCATTGGTGCCGAGCATCTTGATGGCGACCTGCGAGGCGACCGGTCCGAGCGCGATGGTCTGCTTGGCGCCTTCCAGCGTGGTAGCGTCGACGTAAGCGCCGAGCGTCTGCGGAATGCCGAGCCAGACATAGACCAGCGTCAGCACGATACACATCGGCAGGAGCACGTAGAGCGTGCAGCGGGTGAGATCGACCCAGAAATTGCCGATCGACTTGCCGGAGGCGAGGGCGAAGCCGCGGATCAGCGCGATCGCGATGGCGATGCCGGTGGCGGCCGAGACGAAATTCTGGACGGTGAGGCCGGCCATCTGCGCGAGGTAGGACATCGTGCTTTCGCCGCCGTAGTTCTGCCAGTTGGTGTTGGTGACGAAGCTCGCGGCGGTGTTGAAGGCAAGGCCGGGCTCGACCGCCGGCATGCCCGCGGGGTTATAGGGCAGGGCGCCCTGCAGCCGCTGCAGCGCATAAAGAACGAGGAAGCCGGCAAGGTTGAAGAGCAGCATGCCGGTCGCGTAGACGGCCCAATGTTGCTCCTCCTTCTCGCTCGCTCCGGCGAGGCGATAGAGCCCGCGCTCGATCGGGACGAGCAGCGGCGACAGCAAGGTGCGGTCGCCGCTGAAGACGCGATGCATGTAGAAGCCCAGCGGCTTAACGAGCGCGACGAGAATGACGCAGTAGCTAAGGATCTGTATCCAGCCGTAGATTGTCATTGCGATGGCTTTCCGTGCCTGGCGCCGGAACGTTCTAAAATCGCTCGGGGCGAATGAGGGCGTAGGTGAGGTAGGCGAGCAGGAACAAGGTCACCGCGCCGCCAAGGATGTAATCAAGAAGCATGATCCGACCCTCCCGCTTAAATTCTGTCGCAGGCTTTGACGTAGGCAAAGGACAGGGCGAAGAACAAAATCCCGATCCCGAGAACTATGAGGTCCATTACAGGTCTTCCTTGTTTCCACTTTGTGTTTGCAGGATCGCGGTGGTGGCCTCAAAACTGCACGCGAACGCACGTCACCTTGGCGGCGACGGCGATCAATGCGTTTTCTTCGAAGGGAGATATGGACCCGATCGCCATAAAGGATCGAGACTGAGCGGATCGGAAAGATATAGGATTCTTATAAAGCTTTCGATGCCACTCCCGCAGCAACGCGCTTAGACAGGGCTCTTTTCGGCGACGGGCTAGGAGGCGCTTGCGCAGTGGTGCCGCGGCTTAAAAAACGGACATGCGGACGCGATGTCAAACGGCGACCAAAACTGACCCCCGATTGGAGTGCGCCCCTGAGGGTGGACATCTATCAGGCGGCGTTTTGACCGGTCTGCCGGATATGTTGATCCTCGACCTGCTGCGGGCTGAGATATCCCAGCGCCGAATGTAGCCTTTGCTTGTTGTAGACCTCGTCAATGAAGTGAGAAAGATGCTCGGTGACGTCCTCGAAGGTTTCGAGCGCCATCGGGTAAACGGCCTCGACCTTGAGCGTCTTCATGAAGCTTTCGGCTTTGGCGTTGTCGTAGGGGTTCCCCTTGCGCCCCATCGATCCGAGCAGATCGACGCCTGCCAGGACTCGTCGATAGGCCTCCGCCGCATATTGAGATCCGCGGTCCGAGTGGTGAATGCAGCCAGGCGGCGGCTGTCTGCGGGCAATAGCGGCTTGCAAGGCCGCGGTAGTCAGGCGTGCGTCGATGGACCGGCCGATGGCGTAGCCGACGACGAGGCGTGACCAGGCATCGAGGATGATGGCGACGTAGATGAAGCGCGTCGGCAGCGCCACATAGGTGATATCGCCAACCCAAAGCTGGTTCGGACCGGTCGGCAGAAAGTCTCGGGCCAGGTTAGGATAGATCGGCCAGCCATGACCGCTGTCGGTCGTGGCGATGAACCGACGCCTGATTTTCGGCTGCAGATCGTGCTCGCGCATCAAGCGCCGGATCTTCTTGTGATTGACGACAAGGCCCTGCTGCCGCAACGCGGCGCCAACGCGACGGTAGCCATAGCTTTCGAATACGTCGCAGACTTCGAACATGGCTCCAACAATTGCCGTGTCGTCGGTCGGCAGCTCCGGGCGATCATAATAGGTCGAACGCGCAATGCCCATCAGCCGGCATCCCTGCGCGACGGAGACGCCACGGGGCCAGGTGATAACGGACGTAGTCCCGCTTCTCGGCAGCGGTGCGCTTTTCAGAGCCCCCTTTAGGAACTCCAGCTCCAGAGCCTGTTTGCCGACGAGCCGTTCAAGCGCAGCGATGCGAGCCTCATATTCCTGGATGAGATCGGCCGCCTGCGCATCCTCATCAAGAGCGCCTTGCTCATAATGCGCACCCACCCGGATCAACTGGCGCTGGATATCGTGACGCTTTGCCAATCCATGCAGCGTCTCGCCCGACAGATATTCCTGCGCGACCTGACGCTTAAACTCGATGCTGTGTGTGCGATACCTTGCCATGGTTCTCTCTTCGAAAACCCGACAAGACTGGTCAATCCCTCAAGCCGATCTGTCCACCCTCAGGGGCGCACTCCAATCAATGCTGAGCCCGGAGAAGCGGACCTTGCTGGAGCGCCGTATGGGCAGAACCATGTCTCAGCGGTCATCGGGCGTCCGCGGCGGCGATCACCGTGGCGGCGGCGGAAGACAATGCGACAGCGTCGGCCTGGCGGGAGGAAACGAAGCCGGTGAGCATGCCGTGACGCCGGTTTGCCGGTGCGTGAGGGCCGCCATCTTCTCCGTTATCTGACCGTACCTCGACCGCTCCAAACGCCCTCTTCAATGGCCTGATCTGGCCGAAGGCCGGCTGCGCCTCGATCGCCTATGACGCAACAGCCGCGTCAAACTTTCTTCCCCTGCCGGACCCCACCCCACGCGACAGGTCGCGCGGGGACCCCGGGGCGCCGCCATTCCTCGCGAGGCAAGAAACCTCTCCTTGGCTGTCAGGCCCCATCACCACCCCAGCGCGCAAGCGCGCCAGGACCCCAGGGACGGGGTGCGTCGCCGATCGCCTCCGGCCTGCCGATCGCCATCGAGGCCGCAATGGTGCGGGCTCGGAAACGGAAAACGGAGACTTACAATGGCGACCATCGGCACTTTCAAGAAGACCGGCTCGAACGACTTCACCGGCGAAATCGTCACCCTCAGCGTCCAGGCCAAGAACGTGCGCATCGTCCCTGACCAGCGCGTCACCGGCGAGAACGCCCCCAGCCACCGGGTCGTGGTCGGCCGCGCCGAGATCGGCGCCGCCTGGTCGAAGCGCTCCAACGAGGGCCGCGACTACCTGGGCCTCAAGCTCGACGATCCGAGCTTCAACGCCCCGATCTACGCCAACCTCTTCGACACGAAGAGGGAGAAGGCTTCTCGCTCATCTGGTCGCGGCCGAGTGCGCGGCGCGACTAAGAGCCCAAGAAGGCCCCGGCCGAAACGCCGGGGCCTCCTCACGACATTTGGTGACGCCGACTCGGGAAGGCAGCGATGCCAAGATCGCATCGCCCGATGCCTCTGGACCGGGCTCCCTGGGAAAGCCGTATCGGTAAAATGCGAGCTTTCACTCCGTTGATAGGAGGGCCAAAGATGATCGAGCCGTTTGACGAGGCCGCGCCGAGCGCCGACCAACTTACCGAATACGATCGCGATCACATCAAGCTCTACGCGCGGCTGTTGGATGCGGCCGAGGACGGCGCGGACTGGCGCGAGGTGGTCGAAATCCTGTTCGGCATCGATTTGGCGAAAGAGCCGCAGCGCGCCCGGCGCATTCATGAAAGCCATCTGGCGCGAGCGCGCTGGATGGCACGCTCCGGCTACCGACATCTGCTGCGCCGAGACGGCAGCTAGCGCGACAGCCACCACCGGTTCCAGGTGATGCCGAAGACGCATCACCTGATGCCCGGTGAAGGGCTTCCGTCACTCGCCGTGAGTCGAAATTCTCTGAGGCGGGGGCTGCGCTCTATTGCGAGGAGCTCTTCCGATGAGGCCGGATACGTCGCATTGGCGAGACCATGACAGCTACGACTATTTCGATGCTTTGCCAATTGAAGGGCTCGCCTGGGAGTGTCTGCGGCGTCACAAACCCTATCAACGGCACTATCGCGCGCTTCTGGCGACCAGCGCCCAAAAGGCGCCGATGACGCCCGAGGCGCAGCGGATATGGGGGCTGCGATTTCCCGGCCAGGCCTGACCTGTCTGCCTTGGCGCAAGAGGTCCTCTGGTCTCCTGACGTCAATCCAGCGGTGGTTCCACTAGTTCGGATGCCGGAGTTCCTGTCGTCGGCCTCGCCCGCGCCCTTGACGGGTCTGGGCGAGGAGCGCGACAGCCCGGAAGGACGCCACGCAATCCACAAAGCGGGTGCGGTGACGCAGCTTCTTCTCCTGCCTGGCAGCGACACGCACTCTCCCTTGGCTGCGTTGGTCCCATTGGACGCGCAGACGTTGGGCCGGATTGAGGCGCTTAGCCGCTTCTGGCGTTCCTGGCAGGGCCGCCCGGCACCACCGGACACGCGAATGACCTCGCAGCAACGACGCCGCTTTCGCCTGATGATGCAGGCCGCTGACGGCCGTTCCAGCGGTGCCAGCTATCGCGACATCGCAATCGCTCTCTATGGACTCAGCCGCGTCGCCGCCGATCCCTGGAAGACTTCCGCGCTTCGCGATGCGGTGATCGGCCTGGTCGAAGGCGCCACGGCGCTTATCGCCGGCGGCTATCTCCAGATACTGCGCCATCGACGCCGCGCGTAGCCTTTCCGGCTCAGGCAAATGGGGTGGGATTTTTGACACCCCGCAACTTCCCCATCCCTTCCGAAGCCCATCCTCCGCCACCGTGGTCCCCGTTCGCCGCTGGACGTCAGCGGCCGCCCAATAACCCGCGGAGCTGCGATCCGATGCGACCCGATATCACCGTTTTGCCGCCGCGCTTTCTGCGCACGAAGGAAGCTGCTGATTTCCTCAGCCTGTCCGCCCGTACTCTCGAAAAGCACCGCACCTACGGGACAGGTCCTGCTTACAAGAAGCTCGGCGGCCGTGTCGTCTATGCGGTCGACGATCTCCAAGCCTGGGCCGAGCGCGGCGCCGTCACCTCGACATCGGATCCTCGCGGCTCAGTTCTGCCGGCCAAGCGACATGCGCCGGCGCCGGCCGCACATGACGGCCGATACTCACGCTGACCGCGCGCGTATGACGCCGCAGCCGCGCAACTGCATCGCCGGGTGTCAAACACCGCCTCTCCATTGCCCTACGCCGCGCGAGATGCGCGCGAACCCCACGCAGAACCAGGAGCATTTTCATGACGGGTATCGCTGCTTCCAGCCTGCGCGCCCGGTTCCCAGCAGCGCCCCAGCTCTCAGTCCATCTCGTCCATGTCGAACTGATTTGGATAGAAAAGAGACTGGAAAACTGGATACGCTTCGGCACCCACACCCACGAGCAGATCCTTGACCGTCGCCGGCGCATCCTCTCCTACCGGCCCGGCGCGATCTTCGCCTTCGTACGCTGGGCCGCAAACGACTTCGGAACGGTCACCTCGTGCATTGACATTGTGCGGGCGATGGCGCCCGGCGAAGCCTATCAGACGCTTCCCTTCGTGCGTCCAGGTGGCGAAATCCTGCTGATGGTCGAGAGCTGGCCTCGGGTTGAGCGCGTTCTGCAGGCGATCGACGCAATCGAGCGCCTCGGCATAGAACCCGAGTCGGTATCGCCCGATCATTGGCGCAACGTCCACAACCGCATAACCGCGGGGCAGGCGCCGCGCAGCTATACGCTGGACCAGCATCGCGCAGTCTTGCTGCGCAGGAGAGTAGGGCTGTGACGCGCGCCCCCATCATCCTGGCCGGTGCTCTCGCAAGCGTAGCCGTTGGCTGCCCGGCTTTCGTGCCGATGCCGGTCACATTGATCTGGAACGCGTCGGCCAGCGCGCCGCTCGGCCTCTACCTGATCGACATCGACGAGCGACCCGCGGTCGGCGATCTGGTCGCCGTGAACGCGCCCGAGCCGCTCGCCGCCTTCCTTGCGGATCGCGGCTATCTGCCGAAAGGCGTGCCGCTTTTGAAGCACATCGTTGCGGCATCCGGGCAAAGCGTCTGCCGCTCAGGTCTCACCATAACCATCGATGGCGCTGTCGCCGGAATGGCGCTGCAGCGCGACCGGGCTGGCCGTGCCTTGCCAGTCTGGCAGGGCTGCCGACGCCTCGCGTCCGGTGAAGTCTTTCTTATGAACAGATGGGCGCGCGACAGCCTCGACGGCCGGTACTTCGGCCCGATCCCCGCCGATCGGATCATCGGCCGCGCCCTCCCGCTGTGGACCTGCGGGAATGGCAAGGCCTGCTTCGAATGGCGCGCGCCAACGCGGTGAGCGCGCGACCGGCGGCGCCTCTTGTCGCTTCCCTCATCACCGCACTGTCACAAGAACAGGAGCCTGACATGCAGCAGATCGGAGAGTTCACACGCCAAAAGACCGGCTATTGCGGGCGCATCCATACGCTCAGCCTCAACCTCGACGTCGCCATCGTGGCAGCTGAGGCAAGCGACACGGAGAATGCGCCTGACTACCGTGTCCACGCCGGCAATGAGGACGGCCCCGAGATCGGCGCCGGCTGGAAACGTTCCAGCGAGAAGGCCGGCGACTTTGTCTCGATCCAGCTCGACGACCCCATCCTGGTGCAGCCGATACGCGCCAGCCTGTTTCGTAACGGCGACGACAAAACGTCGTGGTCGCTGCACTGGTCGCGCCCGCGCGAGCGCGGCGAGAAGGAGTAAACGATGCGCGCTCGCCGTCAGCCACCGAGCCGTCACAATGCGCCCGGGCTGCTTCACGCTGCCCGGCGTATGGCTCTCTCCCTGTTTTGCGGGCTGTTCGTCGCAACCGCCTTGCCGACGACGGTGGTGGCGCAGGACCCGGCCATCGCGCGAACGTCCCAACGCGACCCATTTGCTGCGCACATCAGCGAAGCCTCGCATCGCTTCGGCGTTCCGGCCGCGCTGATCCGCGCCGTCATGAGCCAGGAGAGCGCAGGCGACGCGCGCGCCGTCTCCAGCGCAGGCGCCCGCGGCCTGATGCAGATCATGCCTGGCACTTGGGGCGATCTGCGCGCCCGCTGGTCGCTGGGTGCCGATCCCTTCGATCCGCGCGACAACATCCTGGCTGGCACGGCCTATCTGCGCGAGCTCCATGGTCGCTTCGGCTCGCCGGGCTTTCTGGCCGCTTACAATGCGGGGCCCGCGCGCTACGAAGCCTATCTCGCCGGGCGTCCGCTACCGGCCGAGACCCGCGCGTATGTCGCAGCGCTGGCGCCGCTCGCGCGAGGTCTGGTGCCCGCGCGCCCTTTCGACTTCGCCTCCGCCACGGCAATTCCGTGGAAGGATGCCGCGCTGTTTGTGCGCCAGCCGGATCGCGCGCCACCGGTCGGATTCGCGATGGCCGACCGGCCGCCGAATAGCGCTGGCTCTGCAACAATCGTGCGCGATGTCTCCGGCATTGTGCCGTCGTCGGCGGGGCTCTTCGTGGCGAGGGCGGGCGAAGGGACCAAGCCATGAGTACGCGCCATCCTTTTCGCGCAATCGCGGGCTCCAGCGCAGCATGGCGTGTATGGAGGCGGGAGGCACGCAGACCAACCGGAAGATGGCCGCCCGTAATCGGGGCGAGCGCCTGGGCAAGCAGCAAAACTGTGCGTCGACTGCGGGTCAACTGGCGATCGCCGGCGACTCGGCGGCAGAATCTGCTCCTGTGAAGCAACGCAGGAGGCGA
>NZ_JAPYKO010000058.1:0-13175 GCF_037179585.1 Mesorhizobium argentiipisi (SeqCode) | reverse complement strand
AGCCAGCCTCAATGTCTACGGCAAGGATTTTGCGCAGACGCAAATCGACTTGTTCAACGAGGACTTGAAGCGGTCGAGGCAGATCAGCTTGGCGGAGTGGCAGGCGCGCCCGATGAGCGAGAAGGTTGCCGACTGGCTGGCCAGCAGCCTGCACACGCAGCTCTAACGCGTCGGCGAAGGCGCCGAGGCCACTCGACCGGCACGTTTCTCTAACCGAGAGCATTGACGCCCGCCTCGGTGTGCCGAAGTCAATCCGTAACGGAACTCCGGGGGCCCCGCCGGATGGGCGAACGTTCATCCCCGACTTACCAATCAGAGCGGTGAACTATTCTCAGCCGGAAGACATTTTTTGAAAACTCTGCGCAAAGAGAATCCCGGGTCTGGGTGCAGACGCCTCGTGCGAGGGCTGGCATGTAGGGTTTATCGCCGGCTCGCAGCTCAATCATGTAACTGCGCCGGTCGGTGGTAATGACCAGATCGTTGGTGATGTCCGCGCTCTAGGGCTTCCAGCAGCTGGACGCGCCGGGTAACGCCTGATCCGCTCTCGGTGTCGCCGACAACCCGGCGGGCAGTATAGCCCACCGCGATAGGACCGGTGCCAGTCAAGCTCTCGCCCGGCCCGAGCGCGAGCACGGCCGCACCTTGCTTCGTCCGAGAATGGCAGGACTGCGCTTTCCGCGCCGGTTGGGGCTCAAGAAGATCGTCAGAGCCAGCCCTTGGTGAAACCAGCCCGGCGTAGTCCGCGCACTACATGCGGGCAGTTGCGCATCAGCTGCCACAGAAAGTCGGATCGGTAGTTTTCGATCATCAGCACGATAGGCCCCTGGTTCAGTCCGAGATGATCGGACGCAACCCAACCGGCGATATGGCCGCTGTCTGACTTGAGCGTTGGGTTGAAGCTCGCTTTGAAACCGTAGGAATTGTCAAGATTGAGATCGATCTCATCGAAGTGGCGCAGCGCTGGCAGGACGACCTCCGGAGCGAACGGCAGCGACGCCGCCGTCGCCCAGGGCGACAGCGTGCCGTCGTCGGGTCCGAACGGCACGCCCCGGGCCCTGTAGCCGTAGAACCGCCGCTCGACGCCGTCGATCCGGCACGTCTGCCAGCCCGGGCCGTCGCTGGCGCTCACGCCCCAGCTCGTTCCATCATATCCGACGAACTCGAGTGGATTGCGGATGGCATATTCTCGCTGGACGTAGGTGGCACGACGGCTGTTCTCGAAGTAGTCGCAATCGTGTTCACGCATGAAGGAGTCACGGATGCCGCGGAAATCTAGCCAGACATGTGCAAGCTGGTGAATGAAAAGCGGCCCGGCGTAGACGAATTCCTGGCCGTAGATCTTCTTCCAACGATAGGACTGGAGCCATGCCGCGTAGCTTTCAGGCGGTAGTGCGTGGGTGGGCGAACCGAGTCCGAGCACATACAGGATCAGGGCTTCGTCATAGCCCTCCCAGCGGTAGCCAATAAATCCGTTTTCCGGCGTCCAGCCATGGGTGACTGTGGCGCCGCCGTTGCGCGCCCAATCCCAGTCCACCCGCTCGTAAAGCGCCTCGGAAAGCGTACGGATCTCCTTCTCCTCCTCGCTGTCCTCCTGGAAAAAGGCGCCGGCCGTCAGAACGCCTGCGATCAGGAGCGCACTGTCTATCGTGGACAATTCGCATTGCCAGACGCGCCGGCCCGTCTCCATGTCCAGGAAATGGTAATAGAATCCCTTGTACCCGGTTGCGTCCAGTTCGGCGCTTTGGGGGCTGTTGCGCAAGAAACGCAAAGTAGCGAGAGTTCTTGCGCAAGCGCGCTGGCGCGTCATGAAGCGTCGCGCCACCCCGACCGGATAGCACGAGAGAGCCAACCCGACAGCCGCGATGCTGGCGGGCGAACCCTTTCTGGTCCGGTCAGCTGTGAGACCGCTGGCCTCGTTGACCTCATAAAGAAAGTAGTCGAACGTCTTGGTCTGAAGAGCCGCCAGAAACTCGTCGCCGTGCTCGGCCTGTTTGTGCTTGTTCTGCATTCAAGGCCGCTCCACAAAAACTCTGGCCTCGCGCGTTCGGCACGCCGATCCGACAAGGGGACGGAGAACGATGTCACGGCGAGCGGACTTCACCGATCGCGGCTGCTTCATTGGCAATGTACGTCCCAGCTTCCTGGTCCGCTCCGCATCCCTTGCGGCGGCCCAGTGCGGCGACTCTTGCGAAACGAGCAGAAGGGCGTGACCGTCGGGATCGCGCACGAGACGCTCGCCACCGTTGCGGGCTTGAACCGGGGCAAGCTCGAAGACCAGTCGGGTGCAGGCGACGTCGTTGTTTCGCGGCGCGGCAATGACGAACTCGTCGCGGCCACGCATGTTTCGGTAGCACAGCAGTTCGAGATGCGGCGTAGCGTAGGACGGGGCCAGCGCGGTGACGTCTACCTCGGCGCCGGCGACATCGTCCAGCATCTCCCGGGCGACGCCATAGTTGAAGGAGCGCGCTGATCGGGCAAGGCCAAGGCTTTCGTAGAAGGCAACGCTCCGGCCAGTGTCGGAGACGCTGATCGCCGAATGGTCGATGCCAACGCAGGTCTCGCCCGACGGCGCCTCGGACCAGCGGGGATCGCCACCTTTGGGGAACGCGAGCAGTTCGAGGGGATGCTCCTCCGGATCACGGAACTTGAACGCGGTGACGCCGCCGGAAGAGGCCGGCAGGGGCTGCGGCCCGCCCTCAGAGATGGGCTTCCAGCCCGCCACCCCAGAAAGCCGCTCGAAAGCTCCTTCCATATCCAAGGTTACGATCGCGAAATGCTGGAAGAAGAGATCGGCCGAGGACGCCTGTCGCGGATAGGGGCTACCCGACACGTCGAATTGCAGGAGTTCGAGGGTTTCCCGCCCGAGCCGGAGCGTGATGCGATCGGCGCCACCGGAGATGCCCATCAGCCGTTCGAACGCTTCGCCAGCCAGCCGGTCCACCGCGATCCGGCGGCAGCCGAAGGCTGCCTCGTAAAATTGGGCTGCGCTTTCGACGTCGGCCGTGGTGAGGCTGAAGCGGATGAGCCTGTCGACGCGCAAAGTTGCGGTATTCATGTCCACACCGTCCCGCGGCGATTGAGGAAGACTGCATAGAGCGTATGCGAGCCGCCGATGAACAGCCGGTTGCGAGCGAAACCGCCGCCGAATGTCAGGTTGGAGACGCGATGCGGAATGAGGATCTTGCCGAGCAGTTCGCCGTCAGGCGCAATGCAGTGCACGCCGTCTGCCGCGCTCGACCAGATGTTGCCGTCCTCGTCCACGCACAGCCCATCGGCATAGCCGGGCTCGATCTTATGAAAGACTTCGCCTCCAAAGAGCATGTCGCCCGCTGCAACGTCGAAGGCCCTGATATATTGCCGGGGGGCGTCGGTGATCTGGTCGCCCGTTTCCGATACGTAAAGACGGGTTTCGTCCGGCGAAAACGCCAGGCCGTTGGGCCCGTCGAAATCGCCTGCGGCGATCGCAATGTGCCCTGTTTGCGGGTCGAACCGAGAAAGCGCGGGTGGCTGCTCGGAAGCCTGGCGGCCGCCTTCATAGTCGTTCTGGATGCCATATAGAGGGTCGGTGAACCAGATCGAGCCGTTGGATTTTACGGCGACGTCGTTGGGCGCGTTGAGACGCTTGCCGTCGTGCCGGTCGATAAGCCGTGTCAGCGATCCGTTCCATTCTGTCCGAAACAAGCAGCGCTCGCATGCGAGCAGGAAATCAACCGCCCCTGCCTGTCGCGCGCCTGCCCGTTGGCGTATCCCGACGGCGAGCGATAGATGGATATGCCGGCATCCTCGATCCAGCGCATGGTGCGGTCGCGCGGGAGATCCTGGAATAACAGGCAATTCGCGTCGCCTATCCAAACCGGTCCCTCGATCCAGCGAAAGCCGCCGGCAAGTTCTTCGAGCGGAGCGTTCTCCAGGATATAGTGGGCAAACCGTCGATCGACGATGTGGAAGTCGTTCATGGCACTATCTGAACTCGCAAACCTGGGACTGCGTGGGCGCATCCTCGGTTGGATCAGGATCAACGCGGCCGGCTCATCGCCGACGGTGCCGGAGCGGTGGACGCGCTTGCCGTCCGTCCGCCTGCAATTCTGATCGCCGCCGAAGGACAGCTCGCCCGGCCCCATCTCGACCCGCGTCCCGTCCATGGATTCCACGAACCAGCGTCCCGAGAGCGGGACAATCCATTGTGGCTTGGGGTTCTCGTGCCATGTACCAATCCAGCCGACGGGCAGAACGGTGAGGAGCACCGTCATGCGACCACTCGCGCGACACCTTTGCCATTGGGGGTCGGCGGGCGGCTTGATCGATTTCAAGTCGAATTCCGTCATCGCGCAACGAGTCTGGCGGCTGATCCCGTCGGCATCCGTCCACAGATGCCAGTAGGGGATTGTCGGCGCGGTGCTCATTGCAGGTCTCCCTGAACTGTCCCGTAGGGGTGGGAGGACGCCAGCGGATGGCGCAAGAAGCGCTCGACCCCGGCTGCGCCTGATCCGAAGGCGAGAAGAAGAAAGCCGCCCGCAAGGGCGAAGTTCTTGAGAAAATCCCAAAAGACTTCCCTCCCCCTGCTCGTGCCTTTCAGCCTGAAGTCGGGCTGGTTCCAGAACTGCTTCCACAGCAGCGCCGTTACGAGGCAATAGCCAGCGAGGATCAAGGCAGCGAGGCGGTCGGCAACGCCGCTCAGAATCGCAAGTGACATGAAGAGCTCGATGCCGAAGCCACCCGTGATCATCACCGTGGCGAGCCAGCGACTAGAGACCACCTGCGACGCCTGGCCGGTCGCCAGCTTGAAGGTCAACACCTTGTCGAGCGCACTGAAAGGCAAGAACAGCCCGATCAGCAAGCACCGCGTTGCGAATGCGATCAGGACAGCGAGCATCGGAATATCCTTCGACACGGGGATCCGTGCCCGCTGATCGGGCGCGATCTTCGTTCTCCAACTCTCATACGTTGGAGCGCCAAATTGGTTCGGGAGCCGAGATCACATTCGCGTTCCCGCACCGCCTGGCGAGGAAAGATGCCGGACCTTTTGCCCCTGAACCCCGTTGTACCAATGCCGGTTTGGCTGGCAGATCAGATTGTTCCGGAGCGAGCTTTCAATGTCCGACCACAAGCCTTTGGCGCGGCAGAAAGCCATCGTAACCGGGGCCAATTCAGGTATCGGCGAGAGCGTCGCGATCGCGCTTGGCCAGGCAGGCGCCGACGTGGTGGTGAACTATGTCGAGAACGAGGACGCGGCGAACGCCGTCGTCGACCGAATCCACCAGGCCGGGTGCAAGGCGGTGGCGCACAGGGCCGATGTCTCCGCGCAGGATCAGGTCGAGGACATGTTCGAGCGGGCCGTGCGCGAATTCGGCACCATCGACATCCTGATCGCCAATGCTGGCCTGCAACGCGATTGCGCGTTCGCCGAGATGCCACTGGGAAAATGGAACAAAGTTCTTGGGGTCAATCTAACTGGTCAATTCCTCTGCGCCCAGGCCGCCACGCGAGAGTTTCTGCGACGCGGCGTCGTGCCGTCCGTTTCATGCGCGGCGGGCAAGATCATCTGCATGAGTTCGGTGCACCAGGAAATACCGTGGGCGGGCCATGCGAACTACGCGACCTCGAAAGGCGGCATCAAGCTGCTAATGGAAAGCATGGCTCAAGAGCTTGCTCCCAAGCGCATCCGGGTCAATGGCATTGCGCCCGGCGCGATACGCACGCCTATCAACACCTCCGCCTGGAACACGCCCGAAGCCCTGAAGAGCCTTTTGACGCTGATACCCTACGGTCGCATTGGCCTGCCAGAAGATATCGCACGGGCGGCGGTCTGGCTGGCGTCCGACGAATCCGACTATGTTGTCGGCACGACCCTGTTCGTCGATGGCGGCATGACACTGTTTCCCGGCTTTTCGACGAATGGCTGAGAGCAATGGACGGGCAATTTGATGTGATCGTCATCGGCAGCGGTCCTAGCGGCGCGTCGGTCGCGCATCGTCTCGCACCCGCCGGAAAGCGCATTCTGCTTATCGAGCGCGGCGGATACCTGCCGCGCTCGAGGGCCAATTGGGACGCGCAGACGGTGTTTGTGGACGGCGCTTACCAGGCGAAAGAAACATGGTACGGCAGGAACGGCGATAGCTTCCATCCGGGCCTGCACTACTGTGTCGGCAGCAATTCCAAGGTCTATGGCGCGGCGCTCTTTCGAATGCGCGAACGCGATTTCGGAGAACTTCGTCACAAGGCCGGTGTTTCTCCTGCATGGCCGCTCGGATACGAGGACTTCGAGCCTTACTATGCCGAAGCGGAGCTGCTGTTCCACGTCCATGGCCAGCGCTGCGAGGACCCGACCGAGCCTCCGGCGAGCGGTCCTTTTCCCTACCCGCCCGTGTCGCACAAGCCGCGCATCCAAGAACTTCACGATAGCCTGGCGAAAGACGGGCTGCACCCGTTCCACCTGCCGCTTGGCATCCTGCTGGACGAGAAGGACGGCAGAGCCGGGCCGACCAGCACTTGTATCCGCTGCGACGCGTTCGATGGCTTTCCCTGCCTGTTGAACGGCAAGGCAGATGCGCAGGTTGTATGCGTCGACCCGGCGCTCGCGGCCTATCCCAATCTGGCGCTGCTGACCAATGCCTATGTTTCCAGGCTCGATACGGACGCCACCGGTAGGACGGTCACTGATGTAATCGTGCGGCGCGACGGAAAGGAAGAACGATTCCGCGGGGCCACAGCGGTGGTGGCCTGCGGCGCGCTTTCGACGGCGCTGCTTCTGCTGCGCTCGGCCAGCGACCGGCACCCAGACGGTCTCGCCAACGGTTGCGGCCTGGTCGGCCGTAACTACATGCGTCACGATCAATCCGTGCTGATGGCGTTGATGCTCGAGCCGAACGACACGGTTTTCCAGAAGACGCTCGCCGTCTCCGATTTCTACTTCGGATCGGACGACTGGGACTTTCCGCTCGGTTTGATCCAGATGTGCGCCACTTCGCATGGCGCGCAGATCAGGGGCGAGGCGTTGCCCCGCTGGCTGGAATGGCTGCCGAAGGCGCCCTTCAAGGCGATGGCCCGCCGCTCAATGGATTTCTGGCTGTCGAGCGAGGACCTCCCGCGCCCGGAAAACCGAATCCGTTACGACGGAGATCGCGTCATCCTGGAGATCGTCGAGAGCGATCTTGAAGCCCATCGCAGGCTGCGGAAAAAGCTGAAGCAGATATTGAGCGGCGCCGGCTTCCGCCCCGTGCTGCTGGAGCGCAGGTTCTACTTCGGCCTGGACATTCCGATTGGCGGTACCGCGCATCAGGCCGGGAGGGCCCGCTTCGGGATCGATCCCGCGACATCGGTGCTCGATCTGGATTGCCGGGCCCATGAACTCGATAATCTCTATGTCGCGGATGCGAGCTTCTTTCCCTCCATTGCGGCAGTCAATCCCACACTGACCGTCATCGCCAACGCCTTGCGCGTGGCGGACAGGATCAAGGAGCGGCTTAAATGACTGCGACGTTTTCGTGCGACCTGAACGGACCGGCGACGGAACTGCCGCATTTTTGGGAACATACGGTCGGTAGCGGCCACGCCACACTCGGCCTGCGCGCCGACTGGCAGGCGCAGCTGAAGCGGGTGCACGACGAGCTCGG
Organism: Mesorhizobium argentiipisi (SeqCode); assembly: GCF_037179585.1. NCBI lineage: Bacteria > Pseudomonadati > Pseudomonadota > Alphaproteobacteria > Hyphomicrobiales > Phyllobacteriaceae > Mesorhizobium > Mesorhizobium argentiipisi (SeqCode). Next base: position 5,562 of record NZ_JAPYKO010000058.1, on the reverse strand, counting down.
CATGCGTCATGTGCGCTTCCACGGCATATTGTGCGACGACGTGGGCACTCTAATCGGCGAGGGCGACAGGTTGTTCTACTCTTTCTTCAACGCCGACCTGATCGTCGACTTCCTGCGCTCGATTGGCATGAGGCCCTTCGTTGAACTGAGCTTCATGCCAGGCGTCCTGGCGTCGGGCGACAAAACCGTCTTCCACTACCGCGCCAACGTCACACCGCCGAAGGATTATGCGCAATGGGCGGTGCTGATCCGCAAACTGGTAAGCCACTGGGTGGACCGCTACGGACTGGACGAGGTGTGCGAATGGTTCTTCGAAGTCTGGAACGAGCCGAACCTGACGGCCTTCGGCACCGGTAAGCAGAGTGACTATTTCGAGCTCTACCGCTACACCGCCCAAGCGATCAAAGGCATCGACGGCGCGCTGAAGGTCGGCGGCCCAGCGACCGCCGATAACGCATGGATTGAGGATTTCCTGAATTTCTGCCGAGCCGCCAACCTGCCCGCCGATTTCGTCAGCACGCACCATTACCCGACCGACGATTTCGGCCAGCCGGGGGACGACACAGAAGCGCAGCTCGCCGCGAGCAGGCGCAGCGCCTTGCGCGAAGAAGCTCGCCTCGTGCACAAGCAGGCGGGCGACGTTCCAGTGTACTACACTGAATGGTCCACCTCCTCCAATCCGCGCGATTCAATGCATGACGAGCCATATGCGGCCGCGTTTATCGTCAAGACCGTGCTGGAAGCGAACGGATTGATGCGGGGGTACAGCTACTGGACCTTCTCTGACATTTTCGAGGAGAACTATTTTCCGTCGGTCCCTTTCCAGGGCGGGTTTGGGCTCCTGAACATCCATGGCATCGCCAAACCTGCCTACCGCGCCTTCCAATTGCTCCATGAACTCGGCACCGAGATGGTCCGAGTCGATGGAACGCACGAGACCGTGGATGCCTGGTTCGTGCGTCGCGAAAACGGCGGATCCACTTTAATGCTTACGAACTTCGCCCTGCCCCGTCATTCCATCATGACCGAGCAGGTATCCTTCACCCTGAGGAGCGCACCACCTGTCACGTCCGCCTCTGTCCAGCGGATCGACGCCGAGCACGCCAACGCCAAGCGCCGCTGGGAGGAGATGGGCAAGCCCGACTATCTGAGCCCCGCGGCGGTCGATGAACTCAAAGAGGTGTCGGAACTACGAAGCGAGCAGCTTGTGACCTGCAGGGAGGGCGATACCTTGCGCCTGAACATTTCGGCGCCCCCTCAATCGGTCCATGCAATTCATTTCTTGCATAGCTAAGAATACCGGCTCACTTCAATTCAAGAACTTGGCACGTTTCCGTTAGAAGCTCGCACATCGGAACCATGCATCGATGGCTCAGCGCGATGTCACAAATGCATGCACCGACAGCGATCAACCAGAACTTCACTGGCTCGAGACGTCACGGATGGGCGTGGAGTAGCCGCTGCAACGGGCATGATTTGGCCATATCGGCGGAATTGCGTCAATCCGCATCCGCTAGGAAGTGCAGTGGGCGGGCATATCCACTCCTCCGTCTGTCCAGTCCCTACGAGCTTGCATGTGTTTCCTCGTCTCGCCGATCCAGCGCCGCATGACTCGTGCGCCTTTAGCCCATCGTCCACGGTCTGACCGCATCGCCATGTACCACCCGGCCAGCGCCAGCGGCACGAGCCGTCGCGGCCCGAGCACGATCGCCGAAGTCAGTGACCCTTCCTGAAGCGAAACTTCCGAGTCGCCCAAGGCCGAAGGTGCGCCTAGCGACAGCCTCGGCCATGGCGCGTCGACCGCCGACCGTGCCGCCTTCGGGAGCGAGCCGCAGGCGGCCGCCTTCCAGGACGGCGATATTGGTGGTCATATTGCGGATGTCGGAAATCACCGCGTCGTCGACGTTTGTCGGGTACCTGAGCAGGCTGCCCGCCGGACCCGAGAGAATGGTTTCGATCGGCCGGCACGACAAACTTGGTGACCAACGTGCCGTCGCGCGCAGCATCATCAGCGGCGTGCGGACGGCCTTGCGCCAGAACAGGCCCGCTTTACTGTGCAGAATTCGGCGCAACTTTCACCGAACAGGACGAGCCGGCGGTCGAACGTCTCCAACCCATCGATCCATTTGTGGACACGATGAGGATTTGCTGTCCGGAAAACCGGGGCATTTGGCCTCGATGCTCACCGGATCGGTCCTCGCCCTGCCTCAGACCATTGCGTGGGCAACGTCGAGTGGGACGCGGTGATCATCCACGCCCCGAACTCCGGCGGTGTTTTCAGCCAGAACCAGCGATGCCTTCCGTTCCTGTTCCGACAGATAGCCGCCCCACAAGGTGACCACCCCGTTTTTCACGCTCACGTCGGCTGCTCCGATCGATGGCCACACCTCGGTCCGCAGGGCGTCGACAATTTGGCGCCGGATGCTGGCATCGTCGTGGAACGAGGCCGGGCTAGGCAGGCTTTGCCTGGCGGCCGCCAGCGCGCGAACGAGGTCTGCCCGGGCGACAATCCCCACGGCACGTTGGCCGCTGACGACGAAGACGCGCCGAGCCCGATTGACTTCAAGCAGCGCGGCAATTTGGTCGATCGGAGTGCATAGGGAAACTGTGAGCACCTGGCTGGTCATGACGTCGGTCACATGTGCGGAGTGCGACTTCAAATAGTCCGCCGCGAGCGTTGCGTTACGGCCGAAAAGATGGAACCACCAGGAACGCCGCGGCGCGGCCGTCCCAATTTCCGCTCTGTGGATCAGGTCCTCTTCGCTTACGGTGCCGAGCATCACGCCTCGGTCGATCACCGCGACCGCGCTTAAACCGCGCGTGACAAGAAGGTCGCACACTTCGTCCAACGTGCTGTCTGGCCCAACCGCGACGACCGGTGATCTCATGATATCCATTGCGACCAGCGACCGTGCTCTGTCGGGAGGCCGGACGCCTGGCCACGAAAGCACCTGGTGGCTATCACTTTTGGACCTGTCCATGGTCTGCGCGCCTACTTCGCACCCTCACCTGTCTGAACCGTCGGCGAAATGTTCCCTTTTCATCTATGCGACACAAACGAAATTTATTGCAAGTTTAACGCAACTTTCTTGCATCATAATATTAACCCGAAGACTGGCCTCGTCCCTTCCCTTTTCGAATTCGATATCCATTCTTAGAGGTGGAGCGCAGCGCGAGGGTGTAATGGTTTTCAGCCGAGACTCCGCAAGCGTCTGAAAAGGGGATTTTATGATGATCACCGGTGCCCAATGCCGCGCCGCTCGCGCGCTGGTCGAATGGACCCGTCAAAAGCTCGCCAGCAATTCAGGTGTGGATACGCTGGTCATCGAAGAATTCGAGCGGCGCATCACCTTCCCCGACCGGGAAATCTGCGACACCCTCCAAACCACACTCGAAAAGGCTGGCGCTGTTTTCATTGCCGAGAACGGCGGCGGTATCGGTGTCCGCCTGAAACTCAACCGCTCCGAGGTCAAAAGGATCGGCGTTCTGGAGAATGAGGGCGGCATCGTTGGAACAGATGCCGTTCCCTAAGCTCCGGCTCAGGAGGAGCGACAAATTCAGCATCACAGCCCGTCAATGCACAATTTCGGAGCCGGCCGGATGCAGTCACGGAGAGCGTCATGACAGTTAGGTGGGGTGATCTTACCGAAGAGGAGCAGACGGCGCTTAAGCGCATGAATCGCGGGCCCTACCCGGCTCTATCGAAAGAGTTGGCCGAACGCCTCGCTTTCTCGGGCTGGCGGAGAAAAAGACCGCACGGAACCGGCATAAACAGGGCTGGAAGAGAGCTGGTGATAAACACGCTACTAGGCGCTCGCCAGGAATAGCTCAAAACTGAAGCCGTCGAGAAGGTTGCCTTGACTTCCGTAATTGCTTCCCCAACTATGTGCTTATGAACGGCGCTGCTAAAATTCTTTGCGATTTTCTTTTCCGGGTTTGCCCTATCGCGGGATCGTAACCCCCGGCTCGGCTGCCATGTGCCCCGAGCCGAGGGGCCGACTTGCATCGAGATGATCCGCTAGGCTGCACGTCTCCGCGCATCGCCGCCTTAAATAAAAAATCTCCCGAATTGGCCCGTTTCCGCCACCGTGATGGCCGCTGGCCATTAGACCCATGAGAATTCGAAATGCTGCACAACACAAGAACCCCGCGTAAGCCGAAAATCCGGATCTCGCAGTCCGACCATGCGCGTTTGTCAGCGCTGGCGAGCACGTTTGCCGCGCGAAACCCGGAGGCGTCTGACGAACTCCTTGCCGAACTTGAGCGTGCGCGCGTCGTCGCCGATGGCTGGGTCTCTTCCGGCACAGTCCGGATGGGCTCAACTGTGACGTTCAAGCCTGACTCCGGCGATCGGAAAACGGTCACGCTGGTTTATCCGGGTGAAGCGGACATCTCTGCAGGCAAGGTCTCAATCCTGACGCCGATCGGCACGGCCCTGATCGGCCTATCGGCCGGACAGTCTATCATGTGGACGGCACGGGACGGACGCAGGCATGAATTGCTGGTGCTTGGTGTAAGCAAACCTAGCGCGAAGAACGATGGCGCCGAAAGCCTTGCGCCTGCGCCTCCAGGGGTCGCGGCGAGCCTCTAGACATGGGCGTCTCCTTCCGTCTCCTCAATCACGCAGGCAGTCTGATCGCGGGAGTCCAACCCCTGGGCCGGCCTGGTCCGGCGCAGGGGTATTTTCCACATCACCCGATCAATTGCTTGATGCCGGATCGCGTTTGACTGCCCCGGCTGGAGATATTTCATGTCCATTACCGACAGCTGCCAACTGACCACGAAGGACTACACGATTCTTGAGGTGGTAAGGGATCGCCATCCAATGCGCGACGAAACCTTCTGGGCTATTCTCCACCGAAAGATATCGAGCGCTGTCGTAATGTTTCGGGATGACATCCCGGCAAACGTCGTGACACTCAGCAGCCGCGTGGCCTATCGGGTGAACGATGGCCCTGCGGAAACGCGCATCGTCGCACATGACGAGTTGCGCGGCCTTGTTGGCATGCTGTTGCCTATCTCCAATCCGCGCGGCCTGGCGTTGCTCGGTCTGGCCGAGGGCCAGTCGATCTGCATTCCGACTGTGGACGGTCGACCGGAGAAGCTGACCGTGCATGAAGTGGTCTATCAACCGGAAGCCGCAAGGCGCGAGAGGCTGAAGCTGGCGGGAGTTGTTGCGTCGGGGGCGCGGCGGCCGAGCGAGGCGGGCCTGCGCATCGTCCATCGTTCCGATGAGCCGCGCGACAAACACCGCAACGAGGTTGCGGCGGCCTCCGACGTCGGGTTCGACGACCCGGGTCCGTCGGCTGCCTGAGGAGGCCGCTAGCCTAAGGCATAGGCGCTAAGATAGGGTATTGCGGCGCGGAATCGGTGTGATTCTACGCTGGGGATGACACACGAATCGCTTGTTGATGATGGCTGGGCCGAGACAGTTGAGCTTCTCGGCGGCGAAGAGTTGATCGCAGGAAGTGCGCGCGAGACGAAGGCGTTCCTGCGACCACGCGGCATCAGGTCGGCGAGCGACCTGTTGCGCCTGACGCTGGCTTACTGCCTTGGCAAGGT
>NZ_JAPYKO010000057.1:0-13232 GCF_037179585.1 Mesorhizobium argentiipisi (SeqCode) | reverse complement strand
TCGCTATACTCTCCCATGGCTCGCCCTCCGTGCGTGAGGATCGGCTCGGCCCATCCGAGCAACCCTCGTCTTTTAATCGCACGAAAGGGCGGGCCACCAATCTCCGCCTCGGAACATGACGTCTAGCCCGCGAACGGTGAGGCCTCAAAGCGGGCAAACAACGCTCCCCACGCGGCCAGTCTGCCGTGGCCGTCTCTGGACCACGCCCTGCTCGGACTTTATCCCTGAGGATGACCAGCACCGTGGACGAGGTCTCGGTCCCAGTCATTGGTCTTGTCGGGCGTCATGGCCTCCGCCTCTCGGGTACCCCGCTCTTTGTCCTTCCGAGCTTTCGCGCCCGGCATATCCCGCGATGATTTTGATCTGAAATGCTCCTCTTCGGTCGCTCAATCCGAACAGGGCGGGGTGAATTAAGTTCGGCCGGCGCCGTCTGGCGGTGGGACTGCAGCAGAAAGCGTAATCTGTTATTCAGCGACCCTGTCGATGGGAAGCTGCTCGCCCAACCAGCCAATCGAAGCTGGCCACAGCGGGGCGTTTACTTTGCCCGCCGGCGTTGTCTTTGTGTGCCGGGCTATTTTGCAGCTAGACCAGCCTCCACAAGTCGCCGGAAGGCTTCAGATCTGCTGGGGAGATCTGGTTGAGCCCGACGCCATTCATCTATGCGACTGAGCAAGTCGACGGAAAGCCGCAATTCGAAGCGTTCGGTTTTAGTCTCGACCGGTTCCGGAGTATTTGACAAGGGCGATGTCCGTAATGTACGGTATGTACGTAACTCGTGGTTGCCACTGCGCAGCCGAACGACGTGCTCCAACACATCGTTCGGCCTAACCACATCCCAAGCTGTCTGGAGCTCGGATCATGGCTGATTCCGACAATACCACGACTTTGCCTCGCGTCACCCACAGGACAGCTGCTGTGGGGATGGCAAGTGCGATCGCGAGATCAAACCGAAACGCCGTTGCTGGCTGCGAACAGCAAGCATCCCAATCGAGCAGCTCCGCTGAAGCGTTATGGCGCAAATGGCAGGATGCAGATGCGGAGACCCAGAGATTATGCGGTCAGCAGCAGTGCTTGGAGCGGAAACTGATCGAAACGGTCGGATTTCCTTGCGCGACCATTCAGTCGTTGGACGGCGACAAGGCGGAAGCTGATTTTAGCGCTCATCAGGCTCGCTGGGATGCCGCTGATCGCGAACTTGGCTACTCGGCTGCGTTGCAGGCCGAACGCGAGGCTGCTGGTCGAGCAGCGGATTTGCTCGAGGCGCTGGCCCGGACCCCGGCCACATCGCTTGCGGGAGTGGCGGCCAAGCTCGACGCGGTGCTGAGGGAAGGACAGCCGTCAGAGGACGATCCCGAGTTTCCATGGCCGCAGATCCGTTCGGTACTGGAGGACGTCATTCGGATTGGTCAGCTGACGGGGCAGGGGGCTCAGGCCTGAGGATCGAGGAGGCGAACACCCTCGCCCCTTTGGCCGGCGGGCAGGAACTCGACGCCGGCCCTGGCCAGAGCTGCTTCGATGGCCTGCATCGTGCTGAGCCGGGAATCGACCTTGCCGCTCTCCAAACGGGCCAGCGCGTTGAGCGAGACGATCGCCTTGTCGGCAAGCTCCTGCTGCGACCAACCAAGCAAAGCCCGCGCGGCCCGAATCTGTCGTGGACTGACCATGCGTCCACAATCGGCAGGCACATGGTCTTTGCCACCTATAGGGTTATTTTAAGCCTCATAAGGTATATTTAATGGCTAATCGGTGCTGCTTGATAGACGCGAGCGAGACCTCGGAGCGTGTCGCGGCAGGCCCGTTGTCTGTGAAAGACTTTGGAGCATCGAAGGCATTGTTGAAACCGCAACGTCCCGTCCTGCTTTGGACAACGCGCAAGCAAGCGGTGGAGAGCGAACCTCATCCGGCCGATCGGCATGTCGGCAGGCAGATTGCGACGGTTCGCGTCCAGTCGGACGTCTCGCAGGGCCAGCTCGCCCGTGCCATCGGCATCAGTTTCCAGCAGCTCCAGAAATACGAGAACGCGCGCAATCGGGTCAGCGCCTCGATGCTCTACGAGATCGCCACCTCGCTCGGCGTTCCCGTCAGCCGCTTCTTCGAAGGCCTGCCGGGAAATGACGAGAGCCGCGACCAGGCCCGGCCCTTGCCGGTCGATGAACGCCTGGCGTTCATAGCCAGCGCCGAGGGGAGGCACCTGATCGAGGGTCTGATGAACCTTCCACCGCGCGTTCGCGGTCGCATCTGTTCCCTGATCGCAGCGCTGGGGGAGGAATTGGCGTTGCTCGACGGCAAGGGCAATGACGAGGCGGCTGGCGAGGCCGGGCCTGCCGATCGCCGGACATCCTGAGGTCGGCTGTCCCTGTCAGCCGAATTTTCTGGCGGCGGGCACCTCGATGCGGCCGCGGGCCAGGGATATGTCGATGTCGACGCCGAATGCCCGCGAGCGCCTGGCGAATCCCTCGAGGATCTCATGGGCGGTGCCTCCGGAGGCGGTGAGCGGCACCAGCCTTCCTGTCGGTGATCCAGGAGAATGAGGCTCGGTGCCGATCGTAACGGGGAGAAGATCGATTTCTGCGAGGCTTTTGCCTGCATCGTAGCGGCAGGCGGCGACGATGCTTTGCCAGACCTCCGGCGGATCCCACTCTGTCTCGTCGGGGTGCACCTGGAAGAGGAAGTTTCCGAGGCCGTAGAAGATCGGCGCGCCGTTGTAGATCTCCATCGCCTGGAGAACCGGAGCGCCGTGGCTGACGAACAGGCTGGCGCCGGCGTCGATGCATGTGCGGGCGAAGGTCCGCACCCAGCGCGGCACGTCCTGCCAGCGCGGTTCCCAATGATGGTGATGCAGGTAGGCGATCACGAAATCGCCCTGCGCCGCCGCCTGCCGGATGGCCGACAATTGGGCGTCCGCGCTCTGCGGATCGATCTCGATCAGCCGGCCGTAGTCGGCGGCCTGCGTGAACACGGTGCCGTAGAAATTGATCTCCTTGCCGGCGGTGATCTCCAGCGGGTCTTCCGGCTGTGCGTAGTTGGTGAGCTCGAAGGCCGAGCACCGCAGATGTTCGCCAAGCCTTGCCAGCCTGCGCAGATGCCCGTCCGGCACCCCGATCTTTCGAACGGTCTTGAGGCGGTTGACGCCGGGACGGGCAGGGCGGAAGGCCGTGCGGTCCTCGGCATACATGCTCGCGGGACCAGGCCCCGCATCGAACGCAAGAAGCGCGACCTCTCGGCCGCCCAAGCGTTGGCGGCCCGGTTTGCGGGCGCAGGTCTCGTCTGTCCCGATGCCGGCATGCAGGAAGCCGCGGCGCGCCACTTCCTCCAGCGTCGAGAGGATGCCGCCGGCGCCGAGATCGAAGGCGTGGTTGTTGGCAAGCGCGAGCGCGTTAAAACCAATGTCCTGCAATGCATCCAGCACTTCGGCGCTGGAATAGCCGAAGTACTTACCCTTGGTAGGCCAGCCACCATGTTTGCCGAGGATCGTCGACTCGAAATTGGTGAAGACCACGTCGCCCTGTTGCAAGAAGCGTTCAACCTCCGTGAACCGCTCATCTTGGACATGACGGATGTCATGAGTGATCAGTGATTGGCCAGTTACGACCGCGCAGAATTGGTTATTCATGGAAGCTTGCCTTGAAAGAGGGAAGGGCGGGCCGGCTTTGGGCCGGCCGCCTGCGTAGCGGGGTTCGGCGCTGGCTCAGTTGGTGACAGCCGGCGAGATGTCGGTCTTGAACCATTTCAGGCTGAGCGCCTTGATCGTCCCGTCTTTGGTGGCGGCGTCGATCGCCGCGTTGAACTTGCCGAGCAGCTCGGCATCGTCCTTGCGCATGCCGGCGCCGACGCCCGGCCCCCAGAGGCCGCCCTTCAGTTCGGGACCGAAGAACGCTGCCCCCGATCCCGACGGCGTCTCCAGGAAATCCCGCCACGTGAAATAGTCGGCGAGGCCGCCGTCGACGCGGCCCGCTGCAAGGTCGAGCTTCATGTTGTCGAGGCTGTCATAGCTGCGGATCGTCACGACATCGCCCATGAGCTGCTTGACCACTGCTTCCGAGTTGGACGAGCGCAGCACCGCGATCGCCTTGCCGCTCAGCGTTGAGCGCAGATGCTCGATGGCCGCCTTCTCCTTGTCGCCGACGGTCGACAGATTCACCTTTTGCGTAGTGTCGCCTGGGTCGAGACCGAGCTCCTTGCGCACCACGAACTGGTTGAAGCCGCTGGCGTAGGGGACGGAGAAGGCGATCGACTGCTTGCGTTTTTCGGTGATCGCCATCCCGGACATGATGATGTCGAACTTGCCGACCAGCAGGGCCGGGATGATGCCGTCCCAGTCCTGCGGCACGAAAGTGCATTTGATCGCAATGCGGCGGCAAAGCTCGCGGCCGACGTCGATGTCGTATCCGTAGAGCTCGCCCTTGTCGTTCGTGCCGTCCCAGGGCGGCGAGGCCCCCTCGGAGGCGATTGAGATGACGCGTTCGCTCTGCGCGCGGGCCGGAAAGGCGGGCGTCAGAGACGCGATAGCGACAGCAATAGCCAAGGGTATGTGCATGATGCACCTCTTCTTTGGTGTGGATTGGAAGGAGTTTCTGGACCGGCGTGCCGTCAGGACAGCGGCGTGGTGATGCCTCGGCCGGGCAGGGGCGGGCGCCACCGCAGTCTCGGCCTCTGCGCTGGCCGGCGGTCGGTCGAAAGCCTGCGTTCCAGGAATTGCGTGGCTTTCACCGCGATTGACGTCAACAGCAGATAGATCGCTCCGGCGACGATGAAGATCTCGTAGGGCGCGAAGGTCGTCGAAACCATTTGCCTCGCCATGCCGGTGATCTCGAGCAGCGTCACGGTGCTTGCCAGTGACGAGCCCTTGATCATCCCCACCACCTCGTTGCCATAGGCCGGGAGCGATATCCGGAAAGCGATCGGGAAGGTGACCAGGCGGGCTGTCTGGAAGCGCTTCAGGCCGAGCGACGCGGCCGCCTCGATGACGCCCCTGGGCACGGACTGGAGACCGCGGCAGAGGATCTCCGTCGTGTGCGCGGCGCTGTTCAAGGAAAAGGCTAAAAGCGCGCACCAGAAGGGATCTCGCAGCACCACCCAGAAGATGCTTGCCCGCACCGCCTCGATCTGGCCGAGGCCGTAATAGATCAGGAACAACTGGACCAGCATCGGCGTGCCGCGAACGACATAGGTGTAGGCCAGCGCAGCACCGGAGAAGGCGGGGCGCCCGAAGGCACGGACGAAGGCCAGCGGCACGGACAGGAGAAATCCGGCCATCAGCGAAAGGACCGTCAGGGTGAGGGTAAGCGCAATGCCGGAAGGCAGCACGGTGACGGCGTCGAGCATCAGACCGAGGTTCATGAAGCGCCCCTCCTAGCGGCCAAGAGCTGGATAGCGCCGCTCCGCGATGCGGATCGACAGCAGCGTGAAGGTGGTCAGCGACAGATAGAGCGCCGATGCCGCTAGATAGAAGGTCAATGGCGCGCGCAGGGATCCGGCGCCGACATAAGCCACCCGCATGATGTCGGTGAGGCCGACGATCGAGACCAGCGCCGTGTCCTTGAAGAGCGAGATCCAGAGATTGCCGTAGGCTGGCAGCGCCAGCCGTAGCATCTGCGGCCCGATGATGAGAAGCCAGCGCTGCCAGGCGCTCAGTCCAAGCGCCTTGGCCGCTTCGGTCTGGCCGGCGGGCACGGCGGCGATCGCGCCGCGGAACACTTCGGTCGCGTAGCCGCTGAAAACCACCGAGAGCGCAATCACGCCGGCGGTGAAGGCGTTCACCTCGACATAGCGGCCGGCAAGCCGGCTTGCGAGCGTGGTTCCGCCGAAATAGATGAGCAGGATAATGAGAAGTTCAGGCACGCCACGCACAATCGTGGTGTAGGCGGTCACGAGGCGGGTGAGCGGCGGACGCGCCGCGCCTTTTGAGATTGCCAGAAACAATCCGACGGCCGTCCCCAGGCAGCCGCTGATCAGCCCAAGGCTGATGGTCACGGTCAGGGCGTCAGCAAACTGAGCAGTAAAACCACCCATCGGGCGTTTTCCTCGGGGTGCAATACGGTGAGACATGCCGATCGTCTGCAGCACAGAATCGGCTGGCATACCTATGGTTGCGGATTGTACAATAAGTAATTATAAGTTAACTTCTGGATTTCGATTATGGTATTATCTGGCTTATTCGCGTTCAATCTATAATTTCCGAAAATGTTGCTATAAGCTATTGTTATAGCGCGAAATTAACCTGAACTTACTGTTCGCTCCGCAGCGGCCGCGTGGGTCGACGAACCTTGCGCCGCAAAGCACCGCCGAGGCTTGCAAGTCAAAGGGCCAGCCCATCCGGCGGGCCGGCACAAGCACGGATCCCGGCACCGCGGGGAGGGGGGATTGACGCCTGGCTTTCTGGACTTCGCAGGCCAGCTATTTGTCCGCAGGGGTTGAGCGGAACAGGGTAACGGGATCGCACTCCAGCGCCTTCGAGATCCTCTCGGCCACGTCCAGGCTGGGATTTCTCTGGCCGCGTTCGATGCCGCCCATATAGCTGTAGGCGAGGCCGGCTTCGGTCGCCAGCGACTCCAGGGTTATTCCGCGCTTCAGGCGGACCCTGCGAACGTTCGCTCCAAAAATTTCCGCCAGGCGCATGCGCGCATAGCGATAAGCAAAGCTTCAGCTTTACCAGTCACTATAGTGACTATATTATAGTCCGCTCCGGGATCGCGCCTGATCTCAGGCGCGGAGCCCACAAGTTTTTGCCCGACCGCAAAAGGGCGACGGCCCATCGTTGGAGGAGCGCAGGCATGGAACTGCTGCCAGGCGGCTTCAAGTTCCGTCAGTTGCAAGTCTTTCGCGCCGTCCTGCGGACCGGGTCGACAAGGCGCGCCGCGGCCGAGCTCGGCATCAGCCAGCCCGCCGTCAGCCAGCATGTCAAGCAGCTCGAGGCCACCGTCGGCCTCACGCTCTTCAAGCGCTCCGCCAACCGCATCGTGCCGCTTCTCGAGGCCTGGGAATTGCTGCGGAACGTCGAGATGGCGCTGACGTCGCTCGGGCGTTTGGAAGCGTCCATCTTCGCGATGAAGAATGAAGAAAAGCAGCGGATCGCCATCGCCGCGCCATCCGTCTTCGGTTTCGTGACCCTGCCGAAGGCGGTTGCCATCATCCATGCCAAGACCGCGTCGAACGTGCGTTCCATCTCAGGCAGCTACGAGCAGATCGGGGAGCACATCCTGGCCGGCCGAGCCGACCTTGGAATCTCAAGATTGCCCCTCGACCCGCGCCTGTTCGATTGGACGCCGCTCGGATCGGCGCGTAAATGTCTGCATCTTTCCTGCAGGCCACCGGTTCTCGCGACAGGACCGTGTCGAGGCTCAGGACCTCGCGGGCGAGACCATCGTCGATATCGATCCGCAATTCGCCGCTCATCAGATGAATTTCAATGCGCTGCGCTTCGCCGGCACGGAGCCCGACATACTGGTCGAGTTCGATTGCAATGGCCACGAGGCCGGATATGTGTCGGCCGGCCTGGGGATTGCGATAACCAACGAGATCATCGCGCGCGAATACGCCGCCTTTCACCTCGAGGCGAGGCCGGTGGAACCGTCGGCGCTCTATCACTACGTCGTGGTCTGGCAGAAGGGCCGCACCTTCTCCAGCGCATTAAACGTATCGCTGGAGGCGATCATCGCCGCATTCTCGGACTCCGGCAGCGACTGATCATCGTCACCGTAAACACCCGGCCTGTCGGGCAGGGCAACATCCGCGGCGTCCGCAGCGGAACGCGGCGCGCTAGCCATCTCCGTCAGCCATTCGAAACCAGTGGTCCTGCAGCGCGCAGTGACTACCGGGCTCCGAGCCGCTTCGCCTCTGCCTCGAGCGTATCGCGGTCATTGCCATGTTTGGCGATCAATTCGCGGACTTGCGGTATCGACAGCCCGAATTTGCTGGCCAGGTATCCAACCTCATATTCCTCATCGCCTGACACCCGGTCGCGATCACGGAAATCCGTTTTCGTCTTGTCATCAGTCACGTGTTTGTCCTCCGCTTATGATGAAAGGAAAGCGACTCTTGGCAAAAACGTTCAGTATGACCTTCCACCTCAACGCCAAAGACGGCAGCCCCCTGGCGGGCAGGGGCGTTCAGATCCGGCGTCCAGGGCAGGCGATACATGCACTTTTACTAAACTGACAGGAACCGATTGCGCCGGCGAGGTTTGATTCCGGGTTCAGGGAGTCCGGAGTGGATGCGTAAACCGAAGGGGCGACTTGCCTTCATCGAGTTCCAATCACCGACGCTGGTCGAAAGAGCCCCCGCCGACGCCGACTGGCTGCATGAAATCAAATACGACGGGTACCGGACGGAACTTGTCATTGAAGGCGGACAGGCGAGGGCGTTTACGCGGCGGGGCTATGACTGGTCGCACCGGTACAAGCGCATCTTACAGACGGCGGCAAACCTCCCTATTAAATCGGCAATCCTTGACGGCGAAGCTGTCGTCCTCGGCAAAACGGGTCTGCCCGACTTTCAAGCCCTCGAGCGGGAGCTGGGGAATCCGAATTCTTCGAAGATTATATTCTTTGCCTTCGACCTCTTGCACCTCAACGGTCGCGACCTTCGGGCACAGCCGCTGATTGAGCGCAAAGCCGCGCTCCAAACCCTGCTGCAGGAATCGGCTCCAACTCTGACCTATGCCGAGCACCTGGAGCTTGGAGGCAAGGACGTATATGACCATGCCTGCCGAATGGGCTTGGAGGGCATAGTCTCCAAACGAGCCGACTCGCCGTACCGTTCGGGCATTCAAGCAAGCTGGCTCAAGGTGAAGTGCATAAAGAGCGACACGTTCCCGATTGTCGCTTTCGTTGAAAAGCTCGGCGCGCAACCGCGCCGGATCGCATCCCTTTATATTGGCAGATGGGAGGGCGACCGGCTGCTTTACGCGGGAAAGGCGCAAAGCGGCTACACGATGGAGGCTGCACGGAGGGTTCGCGAGCGGCTTGATCCGCTGATCGTCAGCAAATCACCTCTGTCGGAACCCATCAAAAAGCCGAAGGCAACTTGGGTGCGGCCGGAGGTGCTGGCCGAAGTGCAATTCAGCGGCGTGACCGACCGCGGCATCTTGCGCGAGGTGGTGTTCAAGGGATTGCGGGAGGATCTTCAGGCAATACCGGCAAAGCCGCCGTCGCCCTCCAAGCGGAGGTTCGATGGGCAACATGGCGTCCCTCGCGAGAACATTCTCCAACTGCTGCCCGATGCTGTTCCACCTTCCAAGGAAGAGCTGGTGGACTACTGGAGGCGAGTGGCCGACCGGGCGCTGGTTCATCTGAGCCGACGACCGCTGAAGCTGGTCCGCCATGCGTATGGGGCCACTTTCTACCACAAGGGGCCGCTGCCTCCGATCCCAACTTCCGTGCACCAGTTGCGGGTTCAAAAACGTGAAGGCGGCGAAGGTGTTCGAGTGTGGGTGGATGACCTCGACGGGCTGCTTGGCTTGGTGGAAATGGATGCGGTCGAGCTACATCCCTGGAACGCCACGGTCGACGACATCGAGCATGCGGATCAACTCGTCCTCGACCTCGATCCCGGCGAGGGGATGCCATGGGACGCAGTTATTGAGGCCGCACTGTCACTGCGTGGCATCCTGGAGGCGGCTGGCTTGCAGAGTTGGCCAAAGGTCACCGGCGGCAAAGGCGTTCACCTGATGGCACCGTTGGCTCCGGGTATGAGCCATGACCGTGCCCGGCAACTGGCCAAATCCCTCGCTCAACATCTCGTTGACGCCGATCCTGAGCGTTACCTTCTGTTAGCCGATCCGGCAGCGCGAAGGGGCCGTATCTTCCTGGACTACCTCCGCAACGGCCGAGGCAATACTGCCGTGGGTGCTTTTTCTCCCCGTGCAAGGCTCGGTTTCCCAATCGCTCATCCAGTCACTTGGAGGCAGGTCGAGGCAGGCATTCGGCCGGATGCTTTCACGCTCGCGCGACCATTCAAAGTCGCTCCTCGACGAGCCGCATGAGGCGCGAGCATCCGAACGCTCGCCAGACTTTCGCGTTTCGGCTGTTATGATTTGAAGGCCTCGGACGGTGGCAAACACGCTCCTTTGTTGCCCCAAATACCTTGCAACAAGCCGTTTGCCCCTTGCCCAAATTACGGCGCCCTGAGGGGCGGCCAGGTTCCCAACAGGATTACCACCTTGCGCACCCAGGCCACTGGCACCTGCCCGTCGGCTTCGGCCGACGGGCTTTTCACAATGTGTTACATCCGGGTGTCAAACGCCATCCGGAACTGCCCCTTTGCGTCATGAAGAACTGCCCCCACCTTCGGGTTCATGATGTCGGTTGAAGGTTAGTTCCGTCGGTGACGGGCCGGAGGGAGGCGGAGCCGACCGGAGGCCTGTCACCGACGGGCGGCCTGATGAGGCCGCTGTTTCGCTTGGCGCGGAGCCGGTAGCTGTCGCCGCGGATGGTCAGCACGTGGCTGTGGTGCAAGAGCCGGTCGAGGATCGCGGTCGCGACCACCGGATCGGCGAACACGGTGCCCCATTCGGCAACACTGCGGTTCGACGTGATCAGCATGGCGCCGGTTTCATAGCGCCGGCTGACCAGCTGGAAGAACAGGTGCGCCGCGTCGGGCTCCAGCGGCAGGTAGCCGAGCTCGTCGACGATCAGCAGCTTTGGTTTCGACAGCGCCAGCAGTTTCTCGTCCAGGCGCCGCTCGCCGTGCGCCTTGGCAAGGCCAGCGACCAGCGTCGTCGCCGTCGTGAACTGCGCTGTATATCCGGCCAGGATCGCCTCTCGCCCGAGCGCGATCGCCAAGTGCGTTTTGCCGACGCCCGGCGGGCCAAGCAGCAGCACGTTCTCCCCGTTGGCGATCCAGCGGGACGCGGCCAGGTCGCGGATCTGCTTGGGATCGATCGACGGCTGTGCCTCGAAGTCGAAGCCCGCAAGCTCCTTCACGGCCGGGAAGTGTGCGAGCTTCAGCGCCATCTCGATGCGGCGGTGATCCTTGCGCGCGATCTCATGCTCGCACAGCAGCATCAGCGTCTCGCGCATCGATAGGTTCGCGCGCGCCGCCTCGTCGAGCAAACTGTCGAGCTGGTCGCGGATGCCGAAGAGCTGCAATCGCATCAGCATAGCGTCGAGCGGATCGATCGGTGCTTCGGTTGCTTTGTTTGCGCGCGCCATCAGAAGCCCCCTCCGATCGCTGCTTCGTATTCGGCAAGAGGACGCAACAACGAGGGCGCTTGCGACGACGCCGGCACCGCCGATGCCGCAATCTCTGCTCGGCAGATAGCGCCATTGCGACCGGCAACCCCATCGAGGTGGGTGGAATCGACGATCCGCAGACGGCGGCCCTGCGATTGCCTGTGGACCGCAACCTCGCGCATGCCATGACGGATGCGCACCTCGCCAGCCGCGACCGTCACTGCGACGCGCTCGCCGATCAACCGCCACGGCACCGAGTAGCTGTTGGTATCGACCTCGACGGCGCAATCGTTGCCGACGATGCGGCTCAGTTCGCGCAACAATCCGAACGACGGCCGCCCGCTGAGCGGCTTCAGACGGTGCGCCTCGTCACGCTCGAAGCGGGCCATCGGCGCCTCGCCGGTCGTGCCGTGGATACGCGCGTTCGCCACCTCGCGCTCCCACTTGGCGAGATGCGCCTCGAATGCCTCCCAGCTCGTGAAGGAATGACCCGCGATTGCGTTCTTCTTCACATAGCCGACGCCGTTCTCGGTCTTGCCCTTCGTGCGCGCCCGATACGGCGCGCAGGCGCGAGGACGGAAGCCCCAATGCTTTGCGAACGCGATGAGCTTGTCGTTGAACACAACCGACCGGCTCGCCGCGTCGTGGCGCACGACGAGCGCGCGCGGATTGTCCATCAGAACTTCCTCCGGCACGCCGCCGAAGGTCGTGAACGCGCTCTCGATCCCGGCGAACCAGTGCTCCTGCTTCTCGGCCCGGAAGGCACGCACATGCAGCCGTCGCGAATGCCCGAGCGTCGCCACGAACACGAATGCCTTGATCTTCGCGCCGCCGATCTCGACCAGACGCTCGCCGAAGTCGATCTGCAGCTGTCGCCCGGCGGCGTCTCGAACCGCGTTGTCGCCAGCGCCTCGGCCCTCAGCGCCTGACGATAGGGCTGCACGGCGCGTTGCAGTGTTCGCCGGCTGACCGCCAAGCCTTTCTCGGCCAGCAGATCCTGGCGCACCACATCCGCATTGCCGCGATGCCGAATGAACCGCTCGCGCAGCCAACCCTCAAGGCCGTCGAGCCGTTTCGGCCGCTCCGGCGACTTGAACGGCTTCACGCCGTCCGCCGCCACGTAGACCTTCACCGTGTGATGGCTGCAGCCCAATTGCCGCGCGATCCGCTTCAATCCCCACCCGCACGCCTTCAGGCGCAACATCTCCGCCACATCGTCCGGCGTCTTCATCACCTGCCCCCGTGGATCACTCCACGACGGGCTTTCCGTGATTCGTTGTTCGTTCATTTGCTCTCTCCTCAGCTATCCACTGAGGGGGCAATTCCTCGTGGCGCCGAGGGGGCAATTTTCCATGACGCGCGACACCGGGCAAGGCGGCCGAAACCTTCTCCACGCCTCGCCATTTCTGCCGAAGTGACGGAGATGCATGATGCGTGACGACAAAAACGGCGAAGACGTTCCGAACCAAGCCGAATTGCTGATCCCTCGCCTCGTTAGGGAGGCCGAAATTTCTGAAGAGCAGGCACGGGAGTTGGTCGAGATGCTCGGCACAGAATGGCCGTCGTTGCTCCGCGAGGCCCGCTTTCTGAAAGAAAGACATTGATTCCCGCGGGTACATGCCAAGCGGGTGTTCGGACGTCACGACGCCGGTTCGCAGATGGAAGCGTTGTGTCGGGATGGCACCCCCGACAAGAGCCCGGAGTGCACTTCCTCTGCTCTAACAACCTGATTTATCGCTTTTGAAGCAAAGGTAGCGAGCAGCCCCGCCAGACTCGCGGCTCCCAGCGGATCGTCATGGCATCTGGCTCTCTGGCATTCAGTGCGAGACACCTTGTCAAACGGCTTACAAAACTGACCCCGGATCGGCGTCCAATTTTGACCCCCCTTATGTAATACGCGGCGGTCAGCGTTCGCCCGGGCGGAGCTGGTCAGGGTTGCGCAGCCCGGGCGAGCGCGGATGGCGCTTGGCAGCTTGATGGGATGATCAGGCGCGGTTCTTGAAGCGCCAGGATTCGTTTCCGGTCTCGATGATCTCGCAATGATGGGTGAGACGGTCGAGC
>NZ_JAPYKO010000056.1:0-14452 GCF_037179585.1 Mesorhizobium argentiipisi (SeqCode) | reverse complement strand
GACCATGATCGGCGCCCTCTTTCCACCTGCTGAGAGACGAGCATGAGTGCGTCCGCAGTCCAGCGGATCGGCCGCCTAACCCGGCAAATGCCCCGCAAAGCCGCCCAAAACCGCTCCCCTGGGCCTTCAAAAAACGCCTCATTAACCCAACAAACAGAACTCACTCCCCCGTGCAAAGCCCCCCAGGAGGAGAATACGCCTAGGCCTTCCGCGCCCGCTTGCTCGTCGAAAAGCACCGCGCAGCCGCGCTCGAGCGCGACCTGCGTCAAGGCGTTGGTCGCATCCTCATCCGACGAGACGAAATCGCCCGTCAGGACGCGCAACTCCTCGACTGCCTTCGACATCGGTACGACACGCCCGGCCAAACGGTCGCTCGCGCAAGCGTCGATGACGCACAGAAGATCGATGAGGTCGAAATTATCCATGGCCGCCTCCGCCAGCGCCATCCCTTCGCTCATTCAACGGCATGAGCCGCGGACTGGTTCCCGCGCGTGCCTTCATCCGGTGGCCTGACGGGCGCAAGCTTGAGATCGAAGCGGGCTGGCAGGCACGGTTCAACACAGGCCTTGCGCACCGATCCGGTGGCCATCGTGTCGGTTGGAAGAAGGACCACCATCTGGGCATGGCGTTGTGGCAAGAGCGGCCTGCCGAAGAGGAGGAAGACGCCGCCAACCAGGCCGGCAAAAAGCAGCGTAGCAAACAGGTTAGCGATGATCTTGCCGGGTTGCATGGCCAGCAACTCCAAGAGCGGCCCCAGGAAGGAGTGCCCGCCATATCGCAGGAATGGCGGGCACTCCGTGGTAAACCGCCGATGAAGGGACTTTGTCCGGCGGCTTGCTAGCCAATGAAATGGGGCTGCTGTTGTTTCCGGAAAATTGCCACCTCGGGCCTCTGCGTTCGTGCGGTGAGACTTCGGTCGCAACATGGCCTCGGACCGTCGGCCGGAAGCCTGGAACAGCCCCTTCCACGACAACGCGCCAAGCGCTGGGCCGGGGCTCGCGCTTGCCCCGATTACATTAGCAATCCATTATACTAAGGCGTATGAATGAGACAGCGGTCGCCGACGATCGCAACGTCAGGCGCCGCTTCATACGTGGGAGGGCTACCATGGCCGAAGTGGCAATGAAGGTGACGAAACTCGAATCCAAATCGCACAACAATCCAGACGAGGTCCGCGCGCCCGCCAAGACGCGTGTCGAGATCGTGCGGCTGCCGGGTTACTCGATCGCGCGCATGAACATGCAGCCGGGCTGGAAATGGTCCGAATGCGTGAAGCCGGTGGTCAAGACCGAGAGCTGCCAAGTCTCGCATGTCGGCTATGTCGTGTCCGGCTCGATCACCGTGCGGATGACTGACGGCACACAAAAGACCTTCGAAGCCGGCTCTTCCTACACCATCCCGCCCGGCCACGACGCCTGGGTGGAAGGCAACCAGCCGTTCCAATGCATTGAGGTCTTGAGCGCCGAGCAATACGCCAAGCCGGCATAGCGCAAGCGATCGCCTCCTCAAGAGGAAATGTGGCCGAAGACGGCAGAGGGGGGTCTGGCGCGTGGAGCGCGACGACTTGCAAACGCGAAGAACGGTCGTCGCTTCATGCCAGGCGCCTCTCTGCCCCATGGCGACATTCCCCTCAGGATCTGAGAATTGGCGCGCAACCTGCGCTCTATCTGCGGCTGTATCGCCAGGTTTTGGAAACTTGCATTGTGCAGCGTGGAGGCTTGACAGGTAACCGCTTTTGTTCTCTTTATGTTCTACCAATTCCCCTTGCAACAGACGCAGCTAATGCTGCAACGCCACACAAATGACTATGAGAGCGCAGGATGCTCGCCACGAACGCCGCTGCGGGCGCCACCATCCTGCATGCCGATCTCGACGCCTTCTACGCCTCCGTCGAGCAGCTGCTCGATCCATCATTGCGCGGCAAGCCGATCGCCGTCGGCGGCGGCGTGGTGCTGGCGGCTTCCTATGAGGCCAAGATCTTCGGCGTGCGCGGCGGCATGCCCGGCCGCAAGGCGCGCGAGCTCTGCCCGCAGCTCATCTTCGTCGGTGGCCGTTTCAACGAGTATCAGCGCCTCGGCGACGCGGCGATCAAGGTGCTCGGCGATTTCACCCCGCTGGTCGAGCGTATCTCGATCGACGAGGCTTTTGCTGACGTCGCAGGCTGCACGCATCTGTTCGGATCGCCGCAAGAGATCGCGCGAAAAATCCGCGAGCGGGTGAAGGCCGAGCTCGGCCTGCCGATCTCGATCGGTGTGGCGCGGACAAAGCACCTCGCCAAGATCGCCTCCCAGGTGGCCAAGCCGGACGGGCTGGTGGTGGTCGAGCCCGGCACCGAGCTCACCTTCCTGCACGACCTGCCCGTCACGCTGATGTGGGGTGTCGGCCCGGCGACCAAGGCCAGGCTCGCCGAGATCGGCGTCGAGACCATCGGGCAGCTGGCGCGCACCCATAGCGGCGCGCTGGAGCGGCTGATCGGCCATGCCGCCGGCCAGAAGGTCGCCGCGCTTGCCCGGAACCGAGACCCGCGCAAGCTCGAGACGCAGCGCCGCGCGCATTCGGCCGGCGCGCAATCGGCGCTTGGCCGCAAGCCCGCGCTGCCGCGCGTCTTCGTACCGACGCTCTTGCATCTGGCCGACCGAGTCGCCAGCCGGTTGCGCGCCAAGGACCGGCCCGGGCGCACGGTCACGGTGCGTGTGCGCTTCGCCGATCTGCGCGCTGTGAGCCGCTCGATCACGCTCGACCAGCCGATCCAGGCGACCGCGATGCTGGCGGAGATCGCCGAGGAACTGGTGCGCGGCGTGCTTGCCGCCCATCCGGGCGAGAGGGACATCTCGCTGCTCGCCATCTCCGTCTCGCATCTGGAGGAGCATGCCGAGCTGCAGCTCGAACTGCCGCTCGGGCTGGCGGACGAGAAGCTGAGGCCCGGCAGCCGCAAAGGTCTCGCGCGCTTCGGCGCCGACCGGGCGGTGGACAAGATCCGCCTGCGCTTCGGCAAGGAGGCGGTCGGCTACGGCACGGTGGCGCTGGAAGGCCCTCGCTCGGTGCCGGACGGGTTCAGGGAGCTGGCGGAGAAGGAGCTGTAGAAAGGCGAGCCAGAGCGCAAGCCGAAGACGGTCGCGGTGGCGGTGGGCTGTTTCGCCGATCCGGCGTTTCCCGCGCCGACGTGGATTGCATGGGAAGAGAGAAGGCATGCGTGGGTAGACGGGGCACGAGCCACCGAAGTTGCTGATCTGCCGAGTGATGGGCGGCTTCGCCAACCGCCGATGCCGTTTGGCGCAATCCAATCCGGTTCGTGCCCTGCCCCGTCCATGCTAACAGAGGCGCTTTCAACAATTCCAACGAGTGGACAGCGACATGGCAGGCGAAAAAGTAGCTTTGGTGACGGCGGGCGGCAGCGGCATGGGGGCTGCGGCGGCCAAGCGCCTGGCGGCGGACGGGTTCAAGGTCGGCGTGCTCTCCTCCTCAGGCAAGGGCGAGGCGCTGGGCAAGGAACTCGGTGGCTTCGGCGTCACCGGCTCCAACCAATCGAACGAAGACCTGAAGCGCCTAACCGACGGCGCGCTGGAGCGTTGGGGCCGCATCGACGTGCTGGTCAACAGCGCCGGCCACGGGCCGCGCGCGCAGATCATCGAGATCAGCGACGAGGACTGGCACAAGGGTATCGACACTTATTTCCTCAACGCCGTGCGCCCGACCCGGCTCGTGACACCGGTGATGCAGAAGCAGAAGTCGGGCGTCATCATCAACATCTCGACCGCCTGGGCGTTCGAGCCGAGCGCGATGTTCCCGACCTCGGCGGTGGCGCGCGCCGGGCTTGCCGCCTACACCAAAATCTTCGCCGACAGTTATGCCGCCGACAACATCCGCATGAACAATGTGCTGCCCGGCTGGATCGACAGCCTGCCGACGACGAACGAGCGTCGCGACAGCGTGCCGCTGAAGCGCTACGGCACGTCGGAAGAGATCGCCGCGACGATCTCGTTCCTGGCTTCGGACGGGGCCGCCTACATCACCGGGCAGAACATCCGCGTCGACGGCGGCATCACAAGGGCGGTGTGAAAGGAGCGGTGTGAGGCGAAGAGGACGCCCCTAGGTCATCCGGGCCTGCGGGAATTGAGCACCCACAGAAAGGCTATCGAGGCGACCAGGACGATCGAATTGCCGACCACGATGTTCCAAAAGCGTGTCGGATCGTCCGCCAGAGCGACCCAATGCCACTTGCCCCGGACTTCGCCTGTCTGGATGCCGCAGGCAATGTTGTAGATCGCCAGCGCAGCGAGCGCCGCCATCAGGACAACGAGGTCGTTGTTCTTGTTGCGATCCATGGGAAGCGGCTTTTAGCAGCGCTTGGTGAAATTTTTCTTACCTTGGGTAAGGCAGCGGCCGGAAGACCGGCCGCCGCCTGCTCTTATCCTGACGCAATTCCAGAGGAAGGTTAAGGCGAAGGCGCCGAACCTAACGGCTACACGCTTTTCCTGGAATTGCTCTGACTTACTGGTTGATCTCGGGCTCGACGAGCTTGGCCAGGTTGCGCAGCGATTCCTGCCAGCCGAGATAGCAGGCCTCGGCGGGGATGGCGTCAGGGATGCCGGCCTGCGTGATATTGATCTCGGTGCCGACCGACACTTTCTTCAGGATCACGGTCACTTCGATCTGGCCCGGCAGGTTGGGATCGTCGAAGCGGTCGGTGTAGCGCAGGCGCTCGCTCGGAACCAACTCGACAAATTCGCCGCCGAAGGCGTGGCTGTCGCCGGTGGTGAAGTTGCGGAAGGACATCTTGTAGGTGCCGCCGACCTTGCCCTCGAACTGGTGCACCGTGCAGGTGAAGCCGTTCGGCGGCAGCCACTTCGCCAGCGCATCGGCTTCGACGAACGCGCGGTAGACCTTCTCCGGCTTGGTCGCCAGGACGCGGTGCAGTTGGATGGTGCTCGGCATGTCTCGATATCCTTCCTTTGTTGATCGATGCCCCAAGGACGGGCGGCCCCCAGCCTATCCGACAGAGGCTGTCAAATTTTTTGCCCGGCGGCTATGGGAAGGCGTGAGCGGAAGAAAATCTTGCAAAATTAAGTAAAATTGGGGATGACTCGCGCCATAATTGTATTAGGCCTCACTTATTCTATCGGTATAAAATATCGACAAAAATACCGGTAATTTTCTCTGTACTAAATGCTTGTTTTCGGGAACGATAGCCCGTCCTGCAAGTTGGTTCGGATCAGGCACTTGAACTTGCAACGAGCCATCCGGGCGGGGCAGCGCGGAAGGAGTGTCCGATGAGTTTCGTCGTCAACGCGGTAGGCGTTCCTCTTTACTATAGCGGGGCTTCCAACCATTGGCTTTCGGCGGCTTCGTCCGGGCCTACTTTGTATGGCACCTCGGGCAATGATTCCATCTGGGGCGCCAGCGGCGTCAAAGTCACCATGTATGGCGGCGCCGGCGACGACATCTATTACCTCTATTCGGCGAGCAATAAAGTGGTCGAGAACCCTGGGCAGGGCATCGACACGATCAACACATGGATGAGTTACACGCTGCCGGACAATGTCGAAAACCTCGTCGTCACCAACGCCCATAACTATGCCTTCGGCAATGCGCTGGACAACATCATCACCGCCACGGCGGGCGGCCAGACGCTGGACGGCGGGGCGGGCAACGATGTCCTGATCGACGGCGGCGGCGGCGCCGACACTTTCATCATCGCGAAGGGCAACGGGAGCGATTCGATCGTCAATTTCGCCTCCAACGATACCGTGCGCCTCGATGGCTACGGGTTCACCTCGTTCGCCGCCATCCACGAGAACATGATCCAGGCGGGCCCCAATGTGGTTTTGAACCTTGGATCGGGCGAAATCCTTGAATTCAAGAACACGACGATCGACAAGCTGCAGCCCCACCAGTTCGAGCTGCCGATCGACAAGTCCGGCATGACGCTGTCCTTCAGCGACGAGTTCAACACGCTGAACCTTCACAACAGCCAGGGCGGCACCTGGGACACCAACTTCTGGTGGGGGGCGCCGAACGGCAGCACGCTCAGCCGCAATGGCGAGCTGCAGTGGTACATCGATGCCAATTACGGCCCGACCAGCTCGGTGCATCCGTTCAGCGTGCAGAATGGGGTCCTCTCCATCACCGCGGCGCAGGCGCCGGCCGACATCAAGCCGTTGATCAACAATTACGAATACACCTCCGGCATCCTGACCACGCATGACTCCTTCTCGCAGACCTATGGCTATTTCGAAATGAAGGCCGACCTGCCGGAACACGCCGGCGCCTGGCCGGCCTTCTGGCTGCTTCCGGAAGACGGCTCGTGGCCGCCGGAGCTCGACGTGATGGAGATGTACGGACAGAACCCGAATTCGCTGCTGGTGACCGCGCATACCAACCAGACGGGCCAGCACACGACGGTCGGATCCACGGTGAACGTCATGGACACCGCTGGCTTCCATACCTACGGACTGCTGTGGACCCCGGACAAGCTGGTCTGGACCTATGACGGCGTGCAGGTTGCCGAAGCGGCGACGCCGTCCGACATGAACAAGCCGATGTACATGCTGGTGGATCTCGCGATCGGCGGCCAAGCCGGCGCGCCGCCGGACCATCTCGCCACACCGGCCGAGATGAAGATCGACTATATCCGGGCCTATACGCTGAACGACCTGCCAAGCCAGGCGCTGGCGCTGTCCAGCCACACCACAAGCAGCACGCAGCACCATCTCGACACGACAAACGAGCATGCCTGAATCGGACGTTTAGGCGACGGCCCATGATCCGGCTTCGAGAGGGAGTGCGGGAATGACTGGACAATCGGGATTGCGGCCCGTCTTGCGTCGCGCCATCGCCGATGTCGGGTTGTTCTCGCTGCTCATCAATCTCCTGCTGCTGGTGATCCCTCTCTACCTGCTCCAGGTCTATGACCGGGTGCTGCCCTCCTCCAGCCTCGAGACGCTGGTCTATCTGTCGGTCATCGCGGTCGCGGCACTCGGCTTCCTCGGTTTCCTCGACGCCGTCCGCGCCGTCTACACGCAGCGCGTCGCGGCGACGGTCAATGACAGGCTGGGCGCAAGAGCGTTCGCCGCTTCGCTCGGTTCCAGGAACGCGCCGTCGCCGCTCACCGACCTTGCCTCGGTCTGCGCCTTCATCCGCTCGCGCGGTGTTTCGGTGCTGTTCGACCTGCCCTTCGCGCCGGTCTTCCTCGGCCTGCTCTACCTGATCCATCCGCTGCTGTTCTGGGTCACGCTCGGCGGCGCGGCGATGCTCGTCGTGCTGGTCTTCGCCAACCAGCTCGCGATCGGCAGGAACGATGCGCTTTCGGCGGAGCGTTCGGCTTTGGCCAGCCGGGCCGAGCAGGCCTTTGCCCGCAACGCCGACACGCTGCGCGCCATGGGCATGGTGGAGAACGCCGCGCGCGCATGGGGCAGGCATGTGGCCGAAGCGCTTGTCCTGCATGACCGTTCGGCCGGCGCCAACGCCGTCTTCAGCGGCGTTTCCCGGGCGCTGCGCATGACGCTTCAGCTGGCGATCCTCGGCAGCGGCGCCTGGCTGGTGCTCAAGGGCCAGATGACGGCCGGCATGATCTTCGCCTCCTCGCTGGTGTCGTCGCGCGCGCTGCAGCCGCTCGACCAATTGATCGGCTCCTGGCGGCAGCTCAGTGAGGCAAGGCGCGCCTGGGCGCGGCTGGGAACCGCACTTGCGGCGCAACCGGGAGAAGCACACAAGTTCATCTTGCCCGACCCGACGGGCGCTATTTCAGCGCAGGATCTTTTCTTCATCGCGCCGAATGCCACGTTCGGCGCCGAGCCAATCCTGAAGCGGTTGAGTTTCGCGATAGCCGCCGGCGAAGCGGTGGCGATCGTCGGCCCAAGCGGTGCTGGAAAATCGACGCTGGCGCGGCTGCTTGTCGGCGCCGCGCAACCGAGCGGCGGCTCGGTCAGGATCGACGGCGCCGAGCTCAGGACCTGGGACGAAAACCAGCTCGGCCGGCATGTCGGCTATCTGGCGCAGGAGGTCGAGCTTTTCCCCGGCTCGATTGCCGACAACATCGCCCGCTTCGACGCGCAGGCCGACCACGCGGCAATCGTCGAAGCGGCAAAACGCGCCGAAGCGCATGAGCTGATCCTTTCGCTGCGCGACGGCTATCAGACGACGATCGCTGGCACGCTGTCGGGCGGCGAGCGGCAGCGGATCGGGCTGGCGCGTGCCTTCTACGGCAATCCGCGCATCCTGGTGCTGGATGAGCCGAGCACGCATCTCGACGGCGCCGGAGAGACGGCACTGGAAGCGGTGCTCGCGGCGGCCCGCGCTGCGGGCGTCACCATGGTCGTGATCACGCATCGCCCTTCGATCGCCTCGGCTTGCGACCGCGTGATGGTCTTGCGCGGCGGCATCATCGAGGCGTTCGGGCCGAGCGCGGAAGTGCTGCGGCAGCCGGGTAAAGCCGCGCAGCGGAGCACGGTGGTGACCGGATCGTTCGCGCCGACCATCCGTGCCGCGCCGACCATCCGCCACGGGTCCTGAATGATGACGCAGAGTCTCACCTTCGAAGGCCGCCCGCGCACCGACTTCCGTCGCACCGCCTTCGCCGGCTACGCGGCGATCGCGCTGATGGTCGGCGGCTTCGGCTATTGGGCGGCGAGTGCCCCGCTGGCGGGCGCGGTAATCACGCAAGGCACGATCGCGGCGACCGGCGGCAACATCCTGATCCAGCATCGCGAGGGCGGCATCATCAGGCAGTTGCTGGTGCATGAAGGCGACCGCGTGCGGGAAGGCCAGGACCTCATCCTGCTCGACCGGACTGCCGCGGAAGCCGATCTCAACCGGCTGACAAGACAATGGATCGCGCTCAAGGCCAGCGCGGCGCGACTGGAGGCCGAGCGCGACGGCCTCGCCACGCTGGCGCCTATCGCCGAGCCCGCGCCAGCGCCGTTCCAGCAGGAGTTCCTCAACCTGATCCGCGAACAGCAGAAGGAGTTCGACGCCAGGCTTGCACGGTTCCGCTCGGAGCAGTCGATCCTGGCGCAGCGCGTCGCCATGCATCGCGAGTCGGTCAAAGGGCTGAACGCGCAGAAGACGGCAATCGAACAGCAGGCCGAGGTGGTGAAGAAGGAGCTTGGAATCAAGACCGACCTCCTCGACAAGGGCCTCACCAATCGCACCGAATATTCGCAGCTCTTGCGCTCCGAGGCCGACCTCGTCGGCCAGGCCGGGGCGCTGGAGGCGGATCTCGCCTCGGCCAACACGCAGATCGTGGAAGCGCAGGCGCAGACCGAACGCGCAACCACGCAGCGCGTCGAAGAGGCGCTGACGAAGCTCGATGACGTGCGCACCAATCTCGCCGACATCGAGGAGCGGATGCGCGCCGCGCAAGCGGTGCTCACGCGAACGACGATCACCGCGCCGGCGGCGGGCATCGTCATCTCCTCGACCTACAATTCGCAAGGCAGCGTGGTCGCGCCCGGCGAAAAGATCATGGAGATCCTGCCCACGACCTCGGGCCTGGTGGTCGACGCCAGGCTGCGGCCGAAGGACATCGACGAGGTGCATGTCGGCCAGCCGGCAAAGCTCAGGCTCTCCGCGCTCAACACACGGCTCACGCCGGAAGTCCCGGCCACGGTCAGCGAGATTTCCGCCGACCGGCTGATCGACCAGGCCACGCACGAACCCTATTTCCGCGCCAGGCTGAAGATCACTGATGCCCTGCCCCCCGGCGTGAAGGCGGACCAGCTCTATCCCGGCACCCCGGTCGATGCCTTCATCAGCACCGGCAACCGGACCTTCTTCGAGTATCTGGTGCGCCCGATGTTGGATTCCTTCGCCCGGGCGTTCCGGGAAAGGTAGAGGTGCGTCTGCACATTGCGTGTGCGTTCAGCAAGCCGCGGTAAGCTGGATTTCCACACGGATATCGGGCAACGCGAAGCTCGCTCCGACCGTGGCGCGGGCCGGCGGTTCGGCGCCGTCGAGCAATCAACCCAGGCGTTGTTCATCGCGTCGAAATCCCGACATCCTTCAGCCAGATCTGCGCGAACAGCAATGTTGATCGATCCGCGCCGACGCTGCCGAGAAGAGCATCGGCCTTGATCAATATCTGCTTGGTCTGGCCGGCCGTGTCGGCCTCTTTGTCATCGGGTCAAGTCCGAAAGATAGATCGTTCAGTTGTGGACGACATCCGCGCCTCCTGCCCTGGCTGAATCGAATTTGGGCCAGCGACTGTAGACATCGCGGCGGCAATGAAACAATCTTCACTGCGGGAACAAAAGCGCTTCGAAGAAAGCGCGGACCTTCGGGTGCGCATGAACAATCGCTGGACCTTGTACGATCCACGCCTGGCCTGGATGCTCGTTGCACCGGTGCTTCTGCTGCTGATCTTCTTCCTGGTGCTGCCGATCGCGGTGATGGCGGCCTATACGTTCTTCACCTTCGTCACCGCCGGCGTCGAAACCAGCGCGCTGACCACCGCCAACTGGCAGGAATTCTTCACCGACAGCTATTATTCGGGCTTCCTGCTGAAGACGTTGAGGGTCGGCGCCGTCACCGCCCTGCTCTGCGGCGTGTTCGGCTATTTCCCGGCCTATTTCATCTGGGCGACGAGCTTCAGGCACAAATGGCTGCTCTTGCTCCTGCTCATCGTGCCGTTCTGGATCAGCTTCACCATCCGCACCTTTTCCTGGATCAACATCCTGGGCGAACAGGGCGTCATCAACGTCGCGCTGCTCAAGATGGGCGTCATCAACGAGCCGCTGCCGATGCTCTACAATGAGGGCGCGGTTATCCTCGGGCTGCTGCACTTCCTGCTGCCCTACATGATCCTCAACGTCTATGTGAGCCTGGAGGGCATCGACCGCACGCTGATCTCGGCGGCTCGCTCGATGGGCTGCACCAGCGCGCAGGCGTTCCGCGAGGTGACGTTGCCCCTCTCCTTGCCGGGTCTCGCGGCGGGGCTGCTGCTTTGCTTCGTGCTGGCGGCCGGCAGCTATGTGACGCCGCAGTTGCTCGGTTCGGGCCGCGACGCGCTGTTCGGCAATTTGATCTACGACACCATCATGAGCGAATTGAATTGGCCGATGGGCGCAACGCTGTCGATCGTGCTGTTCCTCGTGCTCGGCTTATTCGCCGCCATCTACACCCGCTACATGGGTATGTCGCAGATCGTGAAGGGGTTGGGCGGATGAAGGCTGCGCGGCCGAACAAGGACGGCAAATGGGCATGGCGGCTGACCGGCTTCGTCACGCTCTGCGTCTACGTCTTCATGTTCGCGCCGATCGCGGCGACCGTCATCTTGTCGTTCAACGCCTCGATGTTCGGCGGCTTCCCGATGACCGGCTTTTCGCTGCAATGGTACGCCAAGCTGATGAACAATGACGCGGTGCTGACGGCTTTCCGCACCTCGCTGTGGATCGCGCTGGTGACGGCGGCCGTCACCACGGCCATCGGCGTCGTCACGGCATTCGCGCTTACGCGCTTCGACTTCCGCGGCAAGCAGGCGCTGAGCACGCTGGTGATCCTGCCGGCGCTGGTGCCAGAAACCATTCTCGGCGTCGGCCTTCTGGTGCTAATCAAGGCGATCGATCAGCCGCGCACAATGCTGCTTCTGGTGCTCGGCCACATCCTGCTTGCGGTGCCCTATGTGGTGCTGATCGCGCAGGCGCGCATGGTGGGCATAAGGCGCGTCTATGAGGAGGCGGCGCTTTCGCTCGGCGCCTCGCGCTTCTCGTCTTTCCGCGAGATCACGCTGCCACTGCTCATCCCGGCGGTCGTCGGCGGCGTGCTGCTCGCCTTCACCATTTCCTTCGACAACACGTCGGCCAGCCTGTTCTGGCGGCCGGCAGGCGTCGAGACCATGCCCACCCAAATCCTTTCGATGCTGAAAATCTCGATCAGCCCGGAGATCAACGCGCTCGGCACCGTGATGATTGTGGTGACCGTCGGCATCCCGCTGATCGGCGGCCTGCTGATGCAAAGCCTGACAAAACTGAGAAGACGCGGCGAACCCAAGGAGGAAGCACGATGAAACTGACCACCACTAAGCGGCTGGAGCGGCTGCACGACCGCTATGTCAACGGCGATCTCAGCCGACGGACGTTCCTGAGCCTGACAGCGGCTGCCGCGGCCTCGGCCGGCCTCTCCATGCCGTGGATGAGCCGGGCGCTTGCCGCGGTCGAGCAGGTGCGCTTCGACGGCTGGGGCGGAACCGTGCAGGACGCGATCGACAAATATGCCTTCCAGCCCTACACGGCCAAGACCAAGATCAAGGTGGTCCAGGGCACGTTCGGCGACGAGAACGAGATCATCACCAAGATCAAGACGGCCAAGCCCGGCGACTTCCAGATCGTCCATTCGTCCGGCGTCAACTACTACATCAAATATATCAATGCCGGGATGAACTCTGAGATCAACGAGGCCAACATTCCCAACATGGCGAATGTGCTGCAGCCGATGATCGAGCCGTTCCGCAAGCTGACGCCGAAGCTGTCGGCCGTGCCCTACGATTACGGCACCACCGGCATCGCCTACAACACCAAGGTGATCTCGCCGGAGGAAGCCAAGGAAAAGGGCGCTGCACTTCTGCTCGACAAGAAATATGCCGGTAAGGTCGGCGGCTATTCCGACATGACCACGCGCGTCTGGTACGCGGCCCTGGCCACCGGACAAGACCCCAACAACCTCAAGGACATGGATACGATCTGGGCCAAGGTGCGCGAAACGCGCGACCTCGCCAAGAAGTTCTGGAGCTCCGGCGCGGAGCTGATGGACCTGCTCTCCAAGGGCGAGATCGTGGTGACAGACGCTTGGTCGGGCCGCGTCGCGGCGCTGCAGGACCAGGGCCACCCGATCGGCTATCTCGATCCGGCCGGCTCCTATGCCTGGATGGAGGACATGCTGATCCTGAAAGGCTCGCCGATGGCCGAGTGCGAAGAGCTGATCAACTTCATGCTCGACCCGGCAACCTCGATCGCTGTGGCCGAGGGCCAGAGCTATCCGCCGTCGCTCGACCCGAACAAGGTCAAGCTCACCGAGAAGATCGAGAAGCTGCCGGCCTTCGACAAGACAGGCACCATGAAGTCGCTGACCTTTGCCGATCCGGTCTATTGGGCGACCAACGAGGACGCCTGGACCAAGCAGTGGAACAGGATATCGAAAGGTGCCTGACAGCCAGGGCACGACACTCAATCCCCGGCCGGCCTCGGCCGGGGCCGAAGGCGCGAGTGCGGCCGCCGGGGCGGACAGCCCAGCGGTCGAGTTTCGCAACATCGACATCGTCTACGGCAAGTTTGTCGCGGTGCGCGATTTCTCGCTGTCGATCGGCAAGGGCAGCTTCGTCACGCTGCTCGGCCCTTCGGGCTGCGGCAAGACGACGATCCTGCGCTCCATCGCCGGGCTGGTCGACATTTCGGCCGGCCAGATCATGATCGGCGGCCGGCGGGTCGACGACGTGCCGATCTACAAGCGCAACATCGGACTGGTTTTCCAGAGCTATGCGCTGTTTCCCCACAAGAGCGTGTTCGACAATGTTGCCTTCGGCCTGAAATATCGCAACGTCGCCAAGCCCGAGATCAAGCGCAAGGTCGGCCAGGCCCTGGACATGGTGCGGCTGCCGGGCAGCGAGAAGAAGCTGCCCTCGCAATTGTCGGGCGGCCAGCAGCAGCGCATCGCGCTGGCGCGGGCCATTGTCTTCGAGCCGCAGGTGCTTCTGCTCGACGAGCCGCTCTCGGCCCTCGACGCCAATATGCGCGAGGAGATGCGCGTCGAGATCAAGAAGATCCAGAAGGAAACAGGCATCACCGCCATCTTCGTCACCCACGACCAGGAAGAGGCGCTGTCCATGTCGGACCGCATCGTGGTGATGAATGCCGGCTCGGCCGAGCAGATCGGCACGCCGGAAGAGGTCTATGAGCGGCCGGCCACCGCCTTCGTCGCCGACTTCCTCGGCAAGGCCAACATGCTGTCAGGCACGGTGAGCCGATCCGACGGGCCGACCATTGTCACGCTCGCCGGCGGTCAGACGGTCAATGTGCTTTCACCCAAGGCACTGCCGCAGGGAAGCGCAGTCACCGTCGTGGTGCGGCCGCAGAAACTGTCGGTCGGTCGAGCGAGCGCCAACCGGTTGCCCGGCCGGATCGTGTCGGCCTCCTATCTCGGCGGCAGCGCGATCTACGAGGTCGACATAGGCGGCAAGGCGAACATCCGCGCCAACACCCCGATCGACGGCCGAGTGCTGCGCGAAGGCGAAGCGATCGAACTCGGCTTCGACCCGCACGATTGCGTCTTGCTGGACGAGGCCGGGCGGCGGATCTCCTGAAAGCCGCGACCGCCCTCGGCCCGGACGCCGGCGGTTGGGCATATGCGCTAAGATAGCTTTGGCATGGCTTGAAACTTGCGCTTTCGTGGTGGCTCGCGCCAACGATGTCGCAAGGCATGGAGATTCTGGCGCAGGGTTGCCAAGGGCGGCTGAGTAAAGATG
>NZ_JAPYKO010000055.1:0-18074 GCF_037179585.1 Mesorhizobium argentiipisi (SeqCode) | reverse complement strand
TCCGCGCTCGCCCGGGCTGCGCAACTCTGACCAGCTCCGCCCGGGCGAACGCTGACCGCCGCGTATTACATAAGGGGGGTCAAAATTGGACGCCGATCCGGGGTCAGTTTTGGAAGCCGTTTGACACCGAAAGCAGCCATTTGAGCAGCGCCTACAAATGGGGCTACAGTCAACGTGACAGATCACTCGGTCGCGCGAGATTGCCCTGGAGAATAAATGCGATGACGTAGATCGGCCGATCGGCAGGCTGAACTGGAATAACTCGTACGGCTTCCGGCATCGGGATTGGCGGGCCGCTTTTCGGCGACCCGTCTAAGACACACAGAATGGCAATCGTCTTGTCCGAACTCACAGCATAAGCCGCGGCCTGGAACGCGAACCTGTTCAAATCCTCCTGAGTCAGCGCCGAGTCGTTCTTGACCTTCAGTTCGACCCGGACCTGCTGCAGAGAGAGATCAGTGCGGCCTCCACCCGAATGCGCCTGAACCTCCAGTTCGACCCCAATTTCAGGATGACGCCGAAGATGCTCGGTGACGCGTTTTTCCAGCGTCGCTTCGTCGATCGGTTTTGGGAAGATGTTATCTTGGATAGCTTGCCCCACTAAATTGGCGAGCGGCTTGGCAAGGCGCAAGGCGATGCCGGTCTCGCGCTCTGGAACCCTTGGCTCGGCGCGTAGGGCATCGCGGAGTTCGATCATCTTGTGGTCGAGCGAGGGGTAGCCGGTCACTAGGTGATCGCTGGCGTCCGAACTATCGAGCCTTAAGCTCCGATGACCCGCGACCGCTATCGGTTGCTCAGCGCCGACCGGAGCGAACTCGGCTGCATAGAGGAATTCTAGCGGGCGAGCCCCGAGCGCCATCGGCATCCGGATGGCAAGACGCCCGTGTGCCTCAAGCATGAACGGCGCTCCGCCACCCGGCCGCTCGAATGTGAACTGGGGAAGTTCCCACAGGTCCTCGGGCTCGACGGACACCGGCTTCAGCAGCAGCCGCTCGGCCTCCTCTGGCCAGCGCGACACGCGCAAGATGAGTTCGAGATCGTGCAGCGTGTTGGCGGCCAAGCGATGGATAGCCGCCGCTTCCTCGCCATTGATCCGGAATTCGAGGAAGGCAACGGCGAGTTCAGGCTTAGCTTTCTTTTCATCCGGTAGCCAGCGCGGCGTCTTTCGTTCTTCCCTTGTAAATATCCCAATTGGAAATGGCACGCGCGCAAGGCTATCGAGCACGGCACTGACGTCGCTGGCGCTAAATTCGCCGTCTACCACCGCAAGCTTGCTCTTTAGCTCGTGGGCATACCCTGCATCGGCGGTCAGCCATTCGGAGCGTTGCAGACGCGCTGCCTTCAGAAAGCGTTCGGCATCGGCTTCACCGTCGCGCACTGCTTGGTGCCACAAGCGAAGCTTGCTGGAAATGTCGAGGGCTTCGGCCAGCCCCTGCCAGTCGGCTTGGCCAGCTTCCTCATGAACCCGAGCAAAGCTCGCACGAACCTCGTCAGCGGCGATAGAGAGGTTCGCGGCGGCGTCAGGACCGGCAGGCGCGAGGAGCGCGCGGACGGCCTTAATGCGGGAAGGAAAAACGACTTCGAGAATCGCGTGCACGTTTGTCCTCCAGGAGCGCCCTCTGGGCGGTCACCTGCGCATCCCATTCGCCGGCCAGTGTCGCCCAGGCCGCATCGTTGCCAGCAGCTAGAGCCGCCTCCATTTTGTAGGCGAGCAATGGAAAACCCACGAACAAGGCCCGCTGCTTGTCCTTCACGCTGGTCCCGAAGGCGGTGGCCATACTATCAAGCAGCGCCGCCGCCTCCTCGCGCGCGCCGGCACGGTATAGGCTGTCGGTGATCATGGTCGACAGCCACATCGACCTTTCGGCAATTTCATTCGCGACTTCTGCGAGGCGGTCCTTGTGCTTAAGGATCGCAGCCGGAGTCATCGTCTGGATGAGGTCGGCTTCTAGGTCGTGTCCATTCAGGCTGCCCGTATGTTGCGGAAGGACATGGGCCACGATTAGCGGGAAGTTTTCGCTCTTGCCGAGTGAAAAGCGTAGGGCACGCACTTCCGAGCGGACAAACACGGGATCAGACTTGAGGGTCGCTAGGCACAGAAATTCGCGAAGTTTATCGGGATCAGGAAGATGATCGGCCAGCCGAGCAAGCCGGTCGACGCATTCTAGTAGGAACCTATCGTCCTTCTCAGCGCCTGAGTAAGCCGAAACCAGATGGAACAGCGCCAGCGCGGCGCGCGTTTTCAGATCTTCCGGCAGAGAGATGCGACTGAGCGTTCGAACCGCCGACTTGTGCACCGCAACGAACTGGTCGAGCAACAGCACGCAAAAGGCTTCGTAGACCAGAGCCGGAAGGTTTTGCTTTCCGCGCGACGGAATGTCCGCCAATGCCATTGCGGCATGGGCACGGCCCAGCACGCTCGCGCCGACCAGACCCGAATAGAGGGTTGGCAGCACCGCCTTCAAGCCCTCGACACTTTCCGCCATTTTCATCGCGGACTTGGTGGCAACCCCGCGCAGCATCGCTCGTTCTTCTGGGATGGCTTGGATCGCGGCGATGTATTTCGCCTTCGCGTCTTCGGTTTTCGAGACCTTGGCCGCCGCTTTTAGGAATTGCTCGATGACCTCGTACGCGGCCGAACTAAGGTTCTGCCATTCGATCTGCTGCGACAACGGTGTAGCGTCGCTCTGACTGCGCTTCTTGTCCGCAACCGTCTCGTCGAGCAACAGCGCTGCGCCGATGAGCTTGTCGGTATGCTGCTCGAGCAGTGCCTCGACTTCGTTGGGCGGATTTCGAAAGGCACCCGAAACCGTGCGCAGCACATCACTATCGAACATCTTTGCGGGGAGCCAGATCAGCCGGTCCAGGCCGAGACGCAGCCGCGGTTCTGGGTGAGGCTTGTCCTTCTTGCCGCGCAGCCGGTCTCGCCAGGCTTCGGCATAGATGCTGGCGATATTGCGCTGTGCCTCGACGTTCGCTCCGATCGCAAGGTCCTGAAGTACCGCATCCAGCGCTTCGGGCTCCAGCGTAAGTATGAGGTCGATTGCCCCGGCCAGATCCCCGAGATTTTCATATCGGTCCAAATCGGGCAGCAACTGATGCGCGCGAACGTAGCGTGAGGCCGCCTCCCGGACGAAAGTCTTCGCGGCGCCAGAGTCATATTCGATGATAAGGCCCATCGCCCGCCCGGCGAGTTGCGAACTCGGCACGGTTTTCCGGTCGAGTAGCCGGCCGATGCCAGCGTGGACCGCCTCCGGGTTGGCCTTCCACATTGCCAGGAATAGCTTCGGTGACGAGTGCGGCTTTGCGCCGCCGAATCGTTCGCGATCGGGACAAGCCAGTTCTGCGGCCGCAGGAACGAGGTCGACTAAGTCACCGTCGTTCATCGTCTCTAAATTGGCGATCAGAACATTCGCCGCAGTCCGCCCGTCTGCGCCGCTGCTGAACAGTCGCTGTGCAAGGAGGACCGTGCGACGCTCGTTCGGCACGACGTGGGAGGCTACTTCGAGCGCGACCAGCGCCAGTGAGGTTGTCGCGCCCGACTGGTTGAAGAGGAGATCGAGCAGCTTCCTGTCGATGCGTTCGGGAGCGAGTTTGGCCGCTTCACTCAGCCGCTTGCGGTCGACATCCTCATGTTTGCGATCAAAAGTGTCGAGATCGTCGATCAGGGACTGATTGACCGCGTCCACCTGCTTACGAAGAAGCTGACGGGCTTGGGCGCGCTCCTCCAACTCGCGAGCGAGCCTTTCCAACTCGACTTGCTCGCGTCCGGCGGCGATCTTGCGCGCCTGGGCTCGCTCGGTGACAAGTTTGGAGAGATTGGGCAGGCCGACAGGCTTGCGCTTCGTGCAGGATGTGCAATTGCGGTCGTAGAAATCGAGCGCGGACTCGCCGAAGTCCCATGCGGCTATTCCACCACCCGGTGCATGATCGCACTCCATCGAGAAATGGCTAATTGGGAGGCCGGTCATCTGCTCGATCATGCCCACTCCGCCCATGCGCTTGGCGCGGGCATGCGCACACCAATTGCCGACAAGTTCCATCACTTCGGCATTTCGTTTGCCTCCGGCGATAGCTTCCTCAATTCGGTCATCAGAACGCATAGCCGCAACATAGCTGTTCGGACATTATTTTCGTAGAGAGGATCGATTGGCAGGTTGCGGTTAGAAGCATGAAAATCGTGACAGTGCCTCCGGCCTGATTTCATCGGAAAATTAGCTGCGAGTGATCGGTTCTGGCCACCTATCGGCCTTTTCTGGCCTCGATCATGGCGCGCCGTTTAATTAGCCACAATGTTAGCAGATTGTGGCCGCCGGCCGCCACCTCCAGCGTCCGCTTGGCGCTTTCCTGGCCCTTGATGTCGGCGAGGTCGGGCAGGTCGCGCGCGGCGAGCTGGACGCCGGCTTCGGGCCGCGACAGCACCTGCGTGCCGCGAAAATGGTTGGCGATCGCGATCAGGCTGCGCGGCGCCAATATGTCGAAATCCTTGCCCGCCCAAGCCGCCTCCGGCCCGCAGGCGAAGGGACAGATCAGGCCCTTGCTCTCCGCATTGGCGCCGATCGCCGCCGGGAGCGCGCCGGCCACGCCCGCGATGGTGCCGTCGAGCGACAATTCGCCAAGCACCACGTAACCGGCTAGCATGTCGCCCGGAATGGCGCCAAGCGCCGCCATCAGGCCGAGCGCGATCGGCAGGTCGTAATGGCTGCCTTCCTTGGGAAGATCGGCCGGCGCGAGGTTCACCGTCACCTTCTTCGACGGCATCGACAGGCCCGACGCGTGGAGCGCCGCCTGCACGCGCTCGCGGCTTTCGGCCACCGCCTTGTCCGGCAGGCCGACGATCTGCATGCCGACCTTACCCGGCCCGACCATCACCTGGACATCGACCGGCAAAGCCTCAATGCCCTGGAAAGCCACCGTGCGAACCCGCGCCACCATGTTTCTCGCGCCCCCCGGATGCAGGCTCCTGCGCGGCGCTGCGATCAGCCCGCGAGCGAAATCAGCCTAGACAACCACAGATTTGCGCGGCGCGCAAGAACATTACGGGAACACGAAGGGCGCCGTCCAGCGACGATCCTGGGGCCGATATGATACAGAGTCCGGGACTGCGCAGCTGGTACGGTCAAGTCGTCGGTGCCGCGCTGCGCCGTTCGAGCGCGGTCTTGCGGATGATTTCCCCTATCTCCGGGCTGCTGCTGCACAGCATCTGGAAATCCGCCGAGTGCAGCGATAGCAGCGAGACCGCCGTTGCGGCGCTGACGGTCGCGATACGCGGTTCGCCGGTGATCAGGGCCATCTCGCCGAAGAAGGCGCCAGGGCCAAGTTCCACCGGGTTCGGCGTCGCGACTGCTGTCGCGGCCCGAAGCCGGGATCCAGCTCGCCGCGCACGACCTGCCCGACCTCGCCGACATCAAGGGCCAGGAAAGCCACCTGCGTGCCGCGAAAATGGTTGGCGATCGCGATCAGGCTGCGCGGTGCCAATATGTCGAAATCCTTGCCCGCCCAGGCCGCCTCCGGCCCGCAGGCGAAGGGACAGATCAGGCCCTTGCCTTCGGCATTGGCGCCGATCGCCGCCGACAGCGCACCGGCCACGCCCGCGATGGTGCCGTCGAGCGACAATTCGCCAA
The DNA here is from genome assembly GCF_037179585.1 of Mesorhizobium argentiipisi (SeqCode). Taxonomy (NCBI): domain Bacteria; kingdom Pseudomonadati; phylum Pseudomonadota; class Alphaproteobacteria; order Hyphomicrobiales; family Phyllobacteriaceae; genus Mesorhizobium; species Mesorhizobium argentiipisi (SeqCode). The sequence goes on along the minus strand of NZ_JAPYKO010000055.1, from coordinate 12,450 downwards.
GAACGACATAACCTGCCAGCATGTCGCCCGGAATGGCGCCAAGCGCCGCTTATCTGCCCGAGCGCGATCGGCAGGTCGTAATGGCTGCCTTCCTTGGGAAGATCGGCCGGCGCGAGATTCACCGTTACCTTCTTCGACGGCATCGACAGGCCCGAGGCATGCAGCGCCGCCTGCACGCGCTCGCGGCTTTCGGCCACCGCCTTGTCCGGCAGGCCGACGATCTGCATGCCGACCTTACCCGGCCCGACCATCACCTGGACATCGACCGGCAAAGCCTCAATGCCCTGGAAAGCCACCGTGCGAACCCGCGCCACCATTTTGTCCAAGCCCCCGATGCTGGCTCGCACGCGGCTCTACGATCAAACCGCGAGCGAGGTCAGGCTAGACAACCACAGATTTTCGTGTTCGGCAAGAACATTACGGGAACGCACGCAACCGCGCTTCTCGTTACGGCGCAGCAGTCGAATGTTGCGGCGGCAACGGAACCTTCGAGAACATCCTACCCAGGCCTCGTAGATGCGGCTTGGTGAATCGACTGCGATAGTAGTGAGTTGCCAGGGCGGAGGACCAGTATTTTCTTCGCAGCCCGATAAGGCCAAGGATCATCTTCCGCCTACGGGCGGATTTCAACATCAGTGTCCCCTCCGGAATATCCAACCCGGACAGGGTTTTGTAGAAATTGAAAACATCGGCGAAAGGCACGCGCCTATAGCGCCAGGGCTTGGCCGATCCCGCATAGTGGATCACCTTGGGAAGCCGCCGTTCGATTTCCACATACCGCTCTGAAAAGAAATTCCATTCCCTGCCCAGGAAAAGAACCCGTCCGCGCACCACCGTATTCAAGGCAGTCTGGTCGAGGTACCGCGACTTGGCGGTTTCCCGAACTTTTGCAAAGATCCTGTCCGCAATGCCTTCTCTGCGCCAGGCAACGAGGTTCATAGTCAGAACGCCCGAATTGATATATTCATTCCGGGACATTTCGATATCGTCGAGTTCTTCCTGCTCGACAAAGCCGTCAATCACGCCGGCGACCAAATTGTCGCCCAAGTCCGCCGACCAGAGATCGCCGAGATCGGATACCACCAGCGTATCCGCATCCATGTAGATGGCCTTGTCGCAATCAGGCAATATCTCGGGAATGAGTATTCGGGCATATGCCGCAGTCGTCAGCAGCTTGCCTCTTGTCGGCAGATCGGAAATCCGCTCGGCGTCTGCTTGGACGATCTGACAGTCAATTCCTTTTCGTTCACAAAAACGGCGAAGCTCTGTCACGGTCGCGGGCACTATTCCCGCGTCGATAACGACGAATTTCGCCTCTCGATTATGAATCCAAGCAGAAAATAAGAATAAAAAGAGTCCAGGCACAAAGTTATTGTCGCTTGCAGTGACAATTATCATGAAAATGCGGCTCCTGAAAAACGGAGAACTAGGCCCTGCCATAGTGGGTAGAGAGCGAGAGCCTTCACGGTCATAGGTAGGACGTTGGCAGCTCGCCTCTCAAATAGCTCGTAGCCCGGCGTGAGGTTCACCCGTCATCCTCTTCAAGAGCATCGGCAGATCCGATTCATGGAGCGCCACCTGCATCGTGGAGGGAATTATCCCCGCTTCCCCTCAACGCAATCCCAGAACAGGCTGGCGATATCCGCCCCGCCAAAACGGCGCACCTCGCGCACACCAGTCGGCGAGGTGACGTTGATCTCGGTCATGTAGTCGCCGATCACGTCGATGCCGACCAGGATGAAGCCGCGTTGCTTCAGCGCCGGTCCGATGCGGGCGCAGATCTCGCGCTCGCGCTCGGTCAGCTCGGTCTTTTCGGCGCGGCCGCCGACATGCATGTTGGAGCGGGAATCGTGCTCGGCCGGCACGCGGTTGATGGCGCCGACCGGCTCGCCGTCGATCAGGATGATGCGCTTGTCGCCCTTGCGCACGTCTTTGAGATAGCGCTGCACGATATAGGGCTCGCGGAACAGCTGGCCGAACATTTCGAGCAGCGAGGCGAGGTTGCGGTCGGCCTCGTGCAGATGGAAGATCCCGGCGCCGCCATTGCCGTAGAGCGGCTTGACGATGATATCGCCGAACTCCTTGCGGAAAGCGGCCACCTCCATCGGATCCTTGGTGATCAGCGTCTCCGGCATCAAGTCCGGGAATTCGGTGACGAAGATTTTTTCCGGGCTGTTGCGCACCCAGGCCGGGTCGTTGACCACCAGCGTCTTCGGATGGATGCGCTCCAATATGTGCGTGGTGGTAATGTAGTTCATGTCGAAGGGCGGGTCTTGCCTGAGCAACACGACATCCATCTCGGAGAGGTCGGTGCGCACCTTCTCGCCGAGCGAATAGTGGTTGCCCTTCTCGTCGCGCACCTGCATCTCCTCGACGCGCGCGAACACCTTGCCGCCCAGCATCGACAGCCGGTCGGGCGTGTAGTGGAAGAGCTTGTGGCCGCGCCGCTGCGCCTCCAGCGACAGCGCAAAGGAGGTGTCGCCGGCGACCGACACGGTGGAGACATGGTCCATCTGGACGGCGATCTTCAGCGGCATTTTTGGTCTCCGGGGAACTCAGACGCCCGATATAAGGAAATCGGCGGCGCCTGCCAATCGTGCTCGCTTGGTGCAGAAGTTCTATCGGTCGAAGACCAGGCGCGAATAGCCGAGGAAGGACAGCGTCATCGCGACAATCGAGGCAATGGCGAGCGCCGCCAGCGGCGGTAGCGCCGGCAGCGCGAACAGGATGGCGCAGTAGACCAGGTAATTGACGATGCTGGTGGCGATGCCGACGCCGCCATAGCGGGCGCCTTCCTGCGCGACGCTCCGGCTCGACGGTGCGAAGGTGAGATGGCGGTTCACTTGCCAGGTGACGCAGAGCGCAAAGCCGATCGATAGCACGCGCGCTAAGAGCGCGCCGAGCGGCGTCGCGGCAAGCAGCAGCCAGAGCGCCGCCGCGTCGGCGACGAAGCCGATGCCGCCGGCAAGGGTGAAGCGGAAGAGGCGGCCCACTATGCCGCCCGCGAGGACTTGCCCGGCTCGCTCTTGGGCGAGGTCTGCGCCGGTATCCCGCGCTCGGCCCGGCCGGAGGAAATCGACAGGTAGAAGATGCGCTTCTGCTCGGCCCGGCCGCGCGACACGGAATCGAGAATGAAACCGGTCATCATCGAGAGCATGGCCAGGAGCAGCATGCCGATCGACAGCACCCAGGTCGGCATGCGCGGCACCAGCCCCGTCTCGGCGAATTCGATCAGCACCGGGATCATCAGGCCGATGCTGGCCGCCAGGAAGAACAGCGCGAACGTGCCGAAGAAGCGCAGTGGCTGCGTCTCCTTCACCAGCATGGCGAACATCCACAGGATCCTGGCGCCGTCGCGGAAGGTCGACAGTTTCGACGACGAGCCCTCCGGGCGGCGGCCGTAATCGAGCGCCATCTCGCTCACCGGCAGCTTCAGCTGCGAGGCATGCACCGACATCTCGGTCTCGATCTCGAAGCCGCCGGACACGGCCGGGAAACTCTTGACGAAGCGGCGCGAAAACACCCGGTAGCCGGAGAAGATATCGGTGAAGTCGGTTCCGAACAGGCCCTTGTAGAGGCGGTTGAAGACGCGATTGCCGAAGGCGTGGCCGTTGCGGCCGGCATCGTCGGTCACGCCGCGCCTGGTGCCCACCACCATGTCGGAGCGCTCGGTCTGCAGCACGTTGATCAGCTGCGGCGCATCCTCCGGCGCGTAGGTGCCGTCGCCGTCGGCCATAACATAGATGTCGGCGTCGATGTCGGCGAACATGCGCCGCACCACATTGCCCTTGCCCTGGCGCGGCTCGCGCACGACGGTGGCGCCGGCGGCGCGGGCTTTCAGCGCGGTAAGGTCCTTGGAATTGTTGTCGTAGACATAGATCGCGGCCGAAGGCAGCGTCTCGCGGAAGCGCCGCACGACCTCGCCGATCGTCAGCTCCTCATTGTAGCAAGGCAAGAGCACGGCGATGACCGGCTCGTGGCGGACTGCATGCGGCATGTCTGTCTCCGGGCGCCCGATCCAGCCCTGGCCGTCCTTATGCCGGCCCCGTCGAGTCGTTTTACTATTTATTGAAGCCGTTAAGGCTAGGTTTAAAACCGATCCTCTCCATCGAAGGCCGCCGCAATGGGCACAGCCGAGAACGGCGCCGCCACCTGGAAGTCCGATCTGGTGCTGGCCCTGCTGGTCGCCCTGCTCGCCTTCGCCGTCGATGCGTGGGCCGGCTTCGGCCAGCTGACCGATGCCGGCGGTGACAACGACAATCTGCTGCGTCTCGTCGAGGTCCGCGACCTGCTGGCCGGCCAGGGCTGGTTCGACCTGCACCAATACCGGATGGGGCTGGAAGGCGGCTTCGTCATGCATTGGTCGCGGCTGGTCGATGCGCCGATCGCCGCCATCGCGCTTGCCGCCTCGGCGCTCACCGGCAGCAGGCCGCTTGGCGAGGACGTGGCGCAGGTGCTGTGGCCGTCGCTGCTCTTTTGGGCGACCTTGTTCTTCACCGCCCGCGCCGCGCGCAGCTTCGGCGGCGGCGGCGCGGTGCTGCCCGCCATCCTGGTCGGCGCCGCCGGCTATTACTTCATCGGCATCTACGACCCCGGCGCGCTCGACCACCACAACATCCAGCTGATGCTCACCATGGCGAGCCTCGCTCTGCTGCTCGAGGCGCCCGCGCGGCGCTGGGCAGCGATGCTGTCCGGCTTCTGCGCCGCGCTGACGCTCGCCGTCGGCATGGAGACGGTGCCCTACGTCGCCACCATCGGCGTTTGCGTAGCGCTGCTGTTCGTCGCCGATCCGGCCGGCGAGCGGATGATCGCTCAGGATTTCGGCCTCGGCTTCGCCGGCGTCGCGGCGCTTGTCTTCGTCACGACGGTTTCGCCTTCCGCATGGGGCGCGGCTCAGTGCGACGCCTTCTCGGTCGTCCAGTTCCTCGTCGCGGCCATTGCCGGCGTGGGGCTGGCGGCGATCGCCTCTGTCGAGCCCGCAGCCGGCAGCTGGGGGCGCAGGCTAGGGTCGCTCGCCGCGCTGGGGGTCGTCCTCGGCGTGGTCGTTGCGGTGCTGTTCCCGCAATGCCTCTCCGCGCCCTATGGCTCCCTCGATCCGCGCCTCAAGGAACTGTGGCTCGACCATGTCGACGAAGCCCAATCGCTGTTCACGCTGCTTGTCCGTGATCCGGCGCGCGTGGCGGCGCGTTACGCCACGCCGCTGGTCGCGATCATCCTGATGGCGCTGCGTTTGCGCCGCGGCGGCTGGCGGCGGCAGGACAGCCTCGTCGCCGCACTGCTCGCCGTCGCTTTCGTGGTCGGCGTCTGGCAGGTGCGCGGCACCACCTTTTCGATCGCCTTCGCGGTCGTCCCGCTGTCAGCCTGGATCGCCAAATGGCGGGCGCGGGCCGAAACAAGCTCCTCGCTGGGCATGGCGCTGCGCCTTGCGGCCGTCTGGCTGGTCTCGATGAACCCGGTCTGGACAGGCGTCGCCGCGGCCGCCTCGGTCGCCTTGGAAAAAGACAAGCCCGTCGCCGACGGCGGCACCACGGACAAGACTTGCGAGAAGAAGGCCACCTTCGCACCGCTTGGCGCCATGGCCGATACCACCGTGCTGACGATCTCCAATCTTGGTGCGCCGGTCGTCGTCTATAGCGGCCATCGCGTCTTCGCCGGCCCCTACCACCGCAATGTCGCCGGCAATCTCCTGGCGCTGGACGCCTTTCTCGGCTCGGCCGATGACGCGCGCGCAATCGTCGAGGCGCATCGCGTCGGCCTCGTCGCCATCTGCCCCGGCAATGTCGAGACCCTGATCCTCACCCGGAAAGCCCCGCAGGGCTTCCTTGCCGGCCTGTTGCGCGGCTCTGTGCCGGACTGGCTCGAGCCGGTCAGCGAGACCAAGGGCAGCCCGATCGAGCTCTATCGCGTAAAGCAAGCCAGCTAAAGCAATGTCGCGAAAGTGCGAAACGGTCTTTGGATCGCAATTACTTGAATGGAAGCTGCATCGCCGGAAAAGAACCGTTCGATATCTCCATTAGAGACTACGCATAAATGAATATTTGGGGCTGGACTAGCGTTCTTTGCCCGAAGCTGAACCACCGCCCGCGACGCACGTGACATCCGGGCGATGGAAAAATCGATTTTCCGATACGTTTCCTAAACGGTTTGCTGTCAGTCTGGCTGAAAATACCGACATCAGAACAGAGATATGATGCAAACGACGTTTGGCACCGATCGGCCGGCCAAGGAAAACACGGATCTGGCCTTCACCGATTCGTTGACCGGGCTCGGCAACCACCGTCGCTTCTTCGACAAGGTCGATCGCCTGATCAGCGACCGCGCCGACGATCCCGCGCCGTTTACCGTCGGCATCCTCGACCTCGACGGCTTCAAGCCGATCAACGACCTGTTCGGTCACAAGGCCGGCGACGACATCCTGGTCCAGGTGGCGATGCGGCTGCGCGCCTCGATGGACGGCTATTCCACCGTCTGCCGCATCGGCGCCGACGAGTTCGCCTTCCTCTACCCGATGGTGTTCTCGGAGGAGCAGGCAGCCGAGACGTCGCGCATGCTGATCGAGATCTTGTCGGCGCCTTATGACGTCGGCGAGCGCACCGCCAGGCTCTCGGCCTCGGTCGGCTGCTCGCTGTTCTATTCGGGCGACGAGACCACCGAGATCCTCCTCAACAAAGCCGAGACCGCACTCTATCACGCCAAGCGTTCGGGCCGCGGCCGCGTCGTCGTCTATACCCGCGAGATGGAAGAGGCGGCCAAGCGCGTCACCCGCATCGAGCAGGCGCTGCGCCGCGCCGTCTCGGCCGGCGAGGTCGAGCCGCATTTCCAGCCGATCGTCGACTTGAACAGCCGCCGCACCATCGGCTTCGAGACGCTGGCGCGCTGGACTGACCGCGACCTCGGCGTGGTGCCGCCATCTGTCTTCATCCCGATCGCCGAGGAACGCGGTATCATCGGCCCGCTGTCGCAGCTGGTGCTGCGCAAGGCGACCGAGGCGGCGCGCAGCTGGCCAAAAGAGCTGTTCTTGTCCTTCAACCTGTCGCCGTCGCAGCTTGTCGACCAGAACACCGGCCTGCATATCCTGGCCATACTCGACCGCACCGGCTTCGATCCGCGCCGGCTGGAGATCGAGATCACCGAGACCGGCTTGATGAACGATCCGGCCTCGGCCGAGAAGATCGTCGAGGATTTGCGCCGCGTCGGCATCCGCGTCTCACTCGACGATTTCGGCACCGGCCAGTCGTCGCTCGGCCGCCTGCGCGAGTTCCACTTCGACAAGCTCAAGATCGACCGCGCCTTCGTCTCCTCCATCCTCGACGACCGGCCCTCAGAACACATCATCCGCGCCATCCTGGCCATGTGCGAAGGGCTCGGCATGGATGTCGTCGCCGAGGGCATCGAGGACGAAGCGCAGGCCGACCGTCTCGTCCAGTTCGGCTGCGCCGGCGGGCAGGGCTACCTGTTCGGCAAGCCGGCCGATGCCGACGCCACGCTCGGCTATCTGCGCGATTCCTATCGTGGCGCGCTGCACGCCAAGGCGATCTGACCAATTCGCGGCGCCTAACCGCATATGACTGCGCCGGCCCCTCATCCGGCCGCTTCGCGACCACCTTCTCCCCGTGGGGAGAAGAGACTGGCGCCGACGCCGGCAATCTCCTCTCCCCTCGGGGAGAGGTCAGCCGAGCGAAGCGGAGGCTGGGTGAGGTGCAGACCTCATTTGTCGGACATAAGCTACCGAATCCACCTTTTCGCCCTTGCCCCCCGGCCCGGCGTGGCTAGGATGCGCGCCGGCCAAAGGGAGAACAGATCATGATGCCATCGGCGCGTTTCGCCGACCTCGACGGCGCCTCGGTGCTGATCACCGGCGGCGGCTCCGGCATCGGCGCGGCGCTGACCGAAGGTTTTGTGCGGCAGGGCGCCAAGGTCGCTTTCATCGACATCGCTGACAAGCCAAGCATGGCCCTTGCCGACCGATTGGAGAAGGAGCTCGGCCGCCGCCCGCTCTATCTCAAGGCCGACCTGCGCGACATCGAGGCGCTGCGCGCGGCCGTTGCCAAGGTGGCTGAGGCGCATGGCGACGTCACGACGCTGGTCAACAATGCCGCGCTCGATGAGCGTCACGCGGTGGAAGACGTCACCGTCGAATTCTGGGACAACAATCTCGCCATCAACCTGCGCCCGCATTTCTTCACCGCCCAAGCGGTGGCACCCGGCATGAAGCGCGCCGGCGGCGGGGCGATCATCAACTTCACCTCCACCTCCTATCTGATCAATCACCCCGATATGCCGGCCTACACCGCGGCCAAGGCGGGCATACTCGGCCTCACCAAGGGCCTTGCCGGCAAGCTTGGGCAGGACCGCATCCGCGTCAACGCGGTGGCGCCAGGCTGGGTCATCACCGAACGGCAGCGCAAGCTCTGGGTCACCGACGAGGCGCTTGCCGCCCATGTCGCCAAGCAATGCATCAAGGATGTCATGCAGCCCGACGACATGGTGGGCACGGTGCTGTTCCTGGCGTCGGACGCCTCGCGCATGCTGACCGCACAGATGCTGATCGTCGATGGAGGCTTCCTGTGAGCCCGGCACCCGCGGTCGCGGCGCTCGACTGGGGCACGACCAGGCTCAGGGCCTGGCTGCTCGACGGCACGGGCAAGGTGCTTGCCGAGCGGCGCGGCGACGACGGGCTGATCACCGCCCGCGAAAAGGGTTTTGCCAAGATGCTGGAAGGCCACCTTGCCGCCATGGGCGCGCCGGATACGTTGCCGGTCATCATCTGCGGCATGGCCGGCTCGCGGCAAGGCTGGATCGAGGCGCCCTACGTCACCGTGCCGGCGCCGATCGGCGCCATTTTGCGCGGCGCCGCCCGCGTCGAGGGCTCGCGCCGCGATATCCGCATCGTGCCGGGCCTCGCGCAGCGCCTGGCCGACGCGCCGGATGTCATGCGCGGCGAGGAGACCCAGCTTGCCGGCGCCGGTTTGCCGGCAAAAGGACGCGACCTCGTCTGCATGCCCGGCACGCATTCCAAATGGGTAGCGGTCGCGGACGGCGCGGTCGAAGGTTTCGGCACCTGGCCGACCGGCGAATTGTTTTCCGTGCTGGCCACGCACTCGATCCTGAAGCATTCGCTGGGCGAGCATCCCGCTCCGGTCGCCGCGGACAGCCCGTTCTTCCGGCAATGGTGCGAGCGGGCCTTGGGCGAAGGTGGCGACGTCACCTCGAAACTGTTTGCCATCCGCGCCGCCGGGCTTCTGCAGGATCTGCAGCCCGCCGACGCGGCGGCATGCCTGTCCGGGCTGCTGATCGGCGGCGAGATCGCCTCGGCGAGGCGCCGCTACGGCGCCAGCGAAGCGCCGGTGGTGCTCATCGCCTCGGGCGCGCTGGCCACGCTTTATGGCGCGGCGCTCGGTTTTGCCGGCCTTGCTTTCCGCAGCGTGGACGCCGATGAAGCGGTGCGTGCCGGCCTTGTCGAGGCCGCGCGCGAGAACGGCATGATTGGAGGCGCTTCATGAGCCAGACCGCACCCTTCCCGAAGCTCAAGCGCGGGCTTGTCGCCATCCTGCGCGGGCTGAGGCCTTCCGAGGCGGTGGCGATCGGCCGGGCCATCCACGACGCCGGCATCGAGGCCATCGAAGTGCCGCTCAATTCGCCGGAGCCGTTCGTCTCCATCGCCGATCTGGTCAAGGCGCTGCCGCAAAGCGCGCTGATCGGCGCCGGCACTGTGCTGACGGCGGCAGATGTCGACGCCTTGCACAAGGCCGGCGGCAAGTTGCTGGTCAGCCCCAACATCGACGCCGAGGTCATGGGCCGCGCCATGCATTACTCCATGGTGACGATGCCTGGCGTATTCACGCCGACCGAAGTCTTCCAAGCGATCCGGCTCGGCGCCTCGGCGCTGAAATTCTTCCCGGCGAGCGTGCTTGGATCGAGCGGCATCGCGGCCATTCGCGCCGTCCTGCCGCCCGCCACCTTGATCGGCGCAGTCGGTGGCGTTTCCGACAAGGATTTTGCCGGCTACAAGGCGGTCGGCGTCAGCGTCTTCGGGCTTGGGTCCAGCCTCTACAGACCGGGCGCCAGCGTCGAAGAGGTGGCGCAGCGCGCCCGCGCCGCGGTCGCCGCCTGGGACGAAGCTTTCGGAGTGGCGTGATGAATGGCGTTTCGGTTTTTTCCGACCATATCTGCGAGCTCGGCGAAGGCCCGAGCTACGATCCCGCCACCGACACGCTGTTCTGGTTCGACATCGTCAACGGCAAGCTTCTGGAAAAGCCGCTCGCCGGCGCGCTGAAGGTGCATGACCTGGGCGTCATGGCCAGCGCCATCGCCGTCATCGACGACGAGCGCCAGCTGATCGCCACCGAGGTCGGCCTGCAGGTCAGGGACGTCAGGACCGGCAGACTGACGCTGCACACGCCGATCGAGGCCGACAATCCGCTGACGCGCTCCAACGATTCCCGCGTCCATCCTTGCGGCGCTTTCTGGACCGGCACGATGGGCAAGGGCGAGGAGAAGGGCGCCGGCTCGATCTACTGGTTCTTCAAGGGCGAATTGCGCCGGCTGTTTTCCGACATCACCGTCTCGAACTCGATCTGCTTTTGCGAGGATGGGACGATCGCCTATTACACCGATACAGCGACCGGGCTTCTGATGCGCGTCGCCTGCGATCCGGCGACCGGCCTGCCCGGGGGCGAGCCGAAGGTGTTCGTCGATCATCGCTCCTCGAAAGGCTATGTCGACGGCTCGGTCGTCGACCGCGACGGGGTTCTCTGGAACGCCGTCTGGGGCGGCAAGGCGGTGAAGGCCTATGCGCCGGACGGCACGCTGCTGCGCGAGATAGCCATGCCGGTGACGCAGGCCTCCTGTCCGGCCTTTGTTGGTGCAAAAGCGGACCGGCTGGCGGTGACCTCCGCCTGGAAAGGCAAGGACGAGAAGCAGCGCGCTCTCGATCCGCAGGCCGGCATGACCTTCCTGCTCGACATTCCGGTCAAAGGCCGCTTCGAGCCGCGCGTGCTGATCGCCTGAACGCTGTCACGCAACCGCCCGCGCCGGTCGGTTTCCCGCAAGCCGATTGCCGCGGCCGTGCGATGGTAGCGCCCTGATTTTGACCAAGGCAGACCGTTCCATGCCGCAGGACAAGCCGACCCTCATCCTCGTCTACGAACCGGAAAAGGCCTGCCTCGACCGCCTATCCGCCGACGGCTACCCGGCGGATCGTGCCCTGGAAATCTCGTCCTATCTGGCGCAGTCGACCGACCTTAAGCCCGAGTTCGGCCGGCTCGCCGAGGCTTGCAAGAAGCGCGGCCTCGCCTTCGAGCCTGTCGAGCTCGACGACGCGGCGCCGATCCTGGCGAAAGCCGATCCGGCAATGACGCTGGTCTGGACGCTGACCGACGGCATTGCTTATTTTCGGGGCGGCGTGGCGCCGGCGCTTGCGCGGCTGAACGGGCTGCGCACCATCGGCGCCGACGATTCGCTATTCGCGCTCTGCCAGGACAAGCTGCGTTCCGGCGCCGTGCTCGCGGCGCTCGGCCTGCCGGCGCCACAGGCCGGCCTGGCGCGCAATGGCGCATGGCTGGTCGAGCCGCCGGCCTCGCCCAAAGGCTGGTTCGTGAAACCCAACCGGCTCGGCGCCAAGATCGGCATCTGGCCGGATTCGCGCGTCAGCGATCTCGGCCATGCGCTGGAGCTTAGCCGGCGCGTTTTTTCGCATTACCGCGACGATGTCGTCGTCCAGCCCTATGTCGCCGGCCGCAACGTGCGGGCGAGCTTCCTTGGGCTCAAACCGGAAACGGGCACTGAAGCACTCGGCATCGTGTTCGTCGATTCCGGCGGCGATTTCCAGACCATGGCCGACTCGATGGCGCTTTATGGCGACACCGGTCAGGCGGCGAAGGATGCGGGAACCTATGCCGAGCCGGAACTTGAGGCCGTGGGCGCCAGTCAGCCGGAGGCGGATCGGAAAATCCGCGCCATCGTGCAAAAGCTGATAAGCGCTCTTGGCCTGCGGGACGTCTTTTCCGTCGACTTCAGGGTCGAGGCCGACGATACCGTGCACCTCATCGAGTTCGAAGTCTGCCCCGGCCTGCCCTGCTTCGATTTCCGCGACTATTGCCGAAAGCAATGGGGCATGAGCCTGGCCGACGCGATGGCGGAGACGGCCGCCATTAGGTTGATGTCGTGACCTCCAGAGTGGCCGAGACCTAACAACCTCGTCATACCAGGGCGGAGCAGCCGCGAAGTGGCGGCGCGGAGACCCTGGAATCCATTCCGTGACCTCGGCCGTATAGCGCAGCGGAGCAGAATTCTGGACCGTAGCGGCGCCTCGAAGTCACGGAATGGCAACTGTGTTCATGCGAATGCGGTTTTGTCGCGAATGATGGCGTTGAGGACGACCAGGAGCTTCCTTGCGACGGCGATGATAGCCAGTTTCTTGGAGCCTGAGCGGGCGGCAAGTGCGGTGTA
>NZ_JAPYKO010000054.1:0-18697 GCF_037179585.1 Mesorhizobium argentiipisi (SeqCode) | reverse complement strand
GAGTCTGATCAACCGTCGTCTCTGAGCTCCACCCCCAGCCCTGTGCAGCTTCGGCCGATCCGACTGCTTCGCAAACCTGCCAAGCAGGTGAGCCTTCTTGCCTTCAACCTTGACAGGGAACATGAGAAACTAATTGCCCCCACCCCCGTATCTCCCCGCATGAACCTCATCTGCGCCGCCTTCCTCTTCCTCATCGCGCTCATCTTCGCCCTGGCCGGCTTCACCCGCGCCGGCGTCTGGTCGATCGAGCGCCGCAATCCGCCGGACGGCGCGTTGGCCGAGATCAACGGCGCGCGCATCCACTACGTCCATATCCCGGCGCCGGCCGGCGCCGACCTGCCGCCGGTCGTCTTCATCCACGGCGCCAGCGCCAATCTCAAGGACCAGATGCTGCCGCTGAAGCCGCTGCTCGAGGGCCGCGCCGAGATGCTGTTCTTCGACCGCCCGGGTCTCGGCTCGTCGGAGCGCGGCGACAATGAGACATTGGCGAAGCAGGCGGACACGATCGCCGCGCTGATGGACCGCATCGGCATAGAAAAGGCAGTCGTCGTCGCCCATTCCTTCGGCGGCGCGATCACCACGGCCTTCGCCCGCCAGCATCCCGAGAAGACCCGCGGCCTCGTTTTCCTTGCACCCGCCACGCATCCCTGGCCGGGCGGCGCGACCGCCTGGTACTACAAGCTCACCGCCGCGCCGGTGATCGGCTGGCTCTTCTCCGAAACGCTCGCTTATCCGGCGGGTATGCTGCGGATTGGCGACGCTACCGCTTGCGTTTTCTCGCCCAACAAGGTGCCGCAGGGCTATATCGACGACGCCTCGATCCCGCTGGTGCTGCGGCCGTCTGCCTTTCGCGCCAACGCCCGCGATGTCGCCCAGCTCTACGACTATGTCCGCGCCGCCGCGCCTGCTTATCGCGAGATCAAGGCGCCGACCGTCGTCATATCGGGCGATCGCGACAAGGTGGTCTATGCCACGATCCATTCTGTCGGCCTGGAGCGCGACATTCCCGGCGCCGAATTGGTCTGGGTCCGCAATCTCGGCCACAAGCCGGACTGGATCGCGCCCGATCTCGTGGTCGGCGCCATAGCGAAAATGGCTGGCGCGCCGATCGACCTGCAGGCGATGGCCAAGACCGTGGAAGGCCGGATCGCCGACGATGCGCAAGGCGCCGGTAGATGTCCTGAGCTCCGAGTGCCAGACGCAGAACTCGCGCCGGGCTGAACTCGAAAGTTCAAGCGCCAAGGGCGTGTTGAGATTCCGGTCAGGCCGAGTCGAAAATGCGGGTTCCGAGAACCGGCCTACGCCGGCCGTAGCCTTAACTGCTACGTCACTCTCCTAAATGCATGCTTCGGCCGGCGAAGGCCGGAAGCGCAGGAAGCCGGCATTTGCAGGCCGGCCTCACCCGAATATCAACACGCCCTAATGCGTTTCCGACCCCACATACGCAATGCGCAGCATATTGGTCGAGCCCGGCGTCCGGAGCGGCACGCCGGCGGTGATGATGACGCGGTCGCCCGGCTTGCCGAAACCTTCCTCCAGCGCGATGCGGCAGGCCCGGTCGACCATGTCGTCGAGGTCGATGGCGTCCTCCGAGACGACGCAATGCGTGCCCCACAGCAGCGACAGTCGGCGCGCCGTGTTGAGGATCGGCGACAGCGCCACGATCGGCACCTGCGGGCGCTCACGCGCGGCGCGCAGACCGGTGGTGCCCGACGCGGTGTAGGAGATGATCGCCGACAGTTTCAGCGTCTCGGCGATCTCGCGCGCGGCCAGCGAAATGGCGTCGGCCCCGGTGGCCTCGGGTTCCGAGCGCTGCGCGTTGATGATGCCGGCATAGGTCGGGTCGGTTTCGACCTTGGTGGCGATGCGGTTCATCATGGCGACCGCCTCGACCGGATAGGCGCCGGCCGCGGATTCGGCCGAAAGCATGATCGCGTCCGCGCCTTCGAAGACGGCGATGGAGACGTCGGAGACCTCGGCGCGGGTCGGCACAGGCGCGGTGATCATCGATTCCAGCATCTGCGTGGCGATCACCACCGGCTTGCCGGCACGGCGCGCGGCGCGGGTGATCTGCTTCTGGATGCCCGGCACGGCTTCGAGCGGCATCTCGACGCCGAGATCGCCGCGAGCGACCATCAGCGCGTCGGAGAGCTCGATGATCTCGGCGAGCCGCGCCACCGCCTGCGGCTTCTCGATCTTGGCCATGATCAGCGCGCGGCCGCGCGCGATCTTGCGGGCCTCGGCCAGGTCCTCCGGCCGCTGCACGAAGGACAGCGCAACCCAGTCGACGCCGGCGGCGAGCACCGCGTCGAGGTCGGCCCTGTCCTTCTCGGTCAGCGCGCCGACCGGCAGGTCGGTGTCGGGCAGGCTGACGCCCTTCTTGTCGGAGATTCCAGAGCCGGCGACGACCGTGCAGGTGATCGACTTGCCATCGCTCTTCTGTGCCTTCAGCTCCAGCTTGCCGTCGTCGATCAAAAGTCGGTGACCGGCCTCGACCGAGCTCAGGATTTCGGGATGCGGCAGATACACCCGCTTCGACGTGCCGGCTTCGGGATTGTCATCGAGCGTAAAAGTCTGGCCGACAGTCAGCGCTTCCTTGACGTTGGCGAATTTGCCGACCCTGAGCTTTGGCCCTTGCAGGTCGGCGAGGATGCCAATCGGCCGGCCGACGGCCGCCTCGACCGCACGGATACGCCCGACCAGCGTGCGCATCAGCTCGTGGTCGGTATGGCTCATATTGATGCGGAAGACATCGGCGCCCGCTTCGAAAAGCTTCTTCAGCATCTCTTCGGAGGAAGAAGCCGGACCGATGGTAGCGAGGATCTTGACCTTGCGGTTACGTCTCATTGACTGTTTGTTCCCGGAGCGGGGGCCGCTGCTGGCGCGCCTCCCGTTGCGGGCTCGTCGGTCAGCTGGACCATCCAGCTGGCCTGCTCGCCCGTGTCATATTCCTGAAATCCGGCGCGCTGGAAGCCCCGGGCGACGCAATCATTCACGCCGGCGATCTTGAACTCTTTTTCGGCGACGCACATGTTGATCGGGCCGTCCCAGCGCCCGCCGCGTTCGGCGTCTTCTGCATAAAGATAGTAAAACCTTGATGACAGCGGACCCTCGATCAGCGTCTTGCAGGTCGATCCTTCGATGTGCCACCAGCCTTCGGTGATCCAGCCGGCCTTGGCGCGATAGCCAATGCCGACGCCCACCAGATTTTGTGTCGCGTTGCAAACGCGGAAGTCGGCCCGGGCCGGCGAGGTCGCGGCTATCGCGAAAAATCCCGTGCCGATGATCAGCAACGGCACGGCCAGGGGCTTGCGCAACCGGCCGGCAAAACCCATCGCAGATCCCCTTGCGAACCACATTTGCATCTCTCGAAGCCCCTTTTCAGCAAACTCCGGTCGCATGTCAACGCGCCGTTTTGTTGATTCCAATCGATTTAGAATGGCCCGTCGGGCAACTTCTCCCGCGATCGGGGATTTTTTGCGGAAACCTTGGCCAAACAACGGCATTGCGCCGGCGTCCTCTTCGTGGAATGACGATACCACATCGCAGCCGCCATCCCCTTTTCAGCCGATGACCCGATCCACAGTTTTCACGCCATTCGACATTGTCGAGGGCGACCGCAAGAAAGGCGTCGTGCTTCTGGCCGATCACGCCCGCCGCGATCTGCCGGAGGAGTATGGCAGTCTCGGTTTGCCGGCGTCGGAATTCGATCGTCACATCGCCTATGACATCGGCGTCGAGACGGTGACGCGCGAACTCGCCGCAGCGCTCGACGCGCCCGCCGTGCTGGCCGGTTTCTCGCGGCTGTTGATCGACCCCAATCGGGGCGAGGACGACCCGACCATGATCCGTCAGCTCTATGACGGCACCGTGGTGCCGGGAAACTATCCGATTGCTCGAGAGGAACGCGAGCGGCGGCTCGACCGCTTCTACCGACCCTACCACGACGCCGTCGGCGCCATGATCGCCTCCGTGGCGCACGCCTCGGGCAAGGCGCCGTTCATCTTCTCCGTGCATTCCTTCACGCCGGCGATGCAGGGTTTTGTCCGCCCCTGGCATGTCGGCGTGCTGTGGGACCGCGATGATCGCGTAGCGCGGCCGCTGATCGACATGCTGGCCGAGGACAAATCCCTCGTCGTCGGCGACAACGAGCCCTATGACGGGGCGCTGCGCGGCGACACCATGTTCCGCCACGCCATCGTCAACGGCTATGCGCATGCGCTGATCGAGATCCGCCAGGACCTGATCGCCGACCGCGCCGGCGCCCTGGCCTGGGCCGAACGCTTGGCGCCGATCGTTGACGCCATCGACCGGCGCCCCGATATACATCGGGTAAAGATGTTCGGTTCGCGCACCGGACCTGTGTGACGAGACCGATAGGCCGGGAGTTCCCCAATGACCGAACTCAGCGACGACCAGAAACGCGATTTCGAGGCAGCCGCTTTCCGCCGGCTGGTGACGCATCTGCGCCAACGCGGCGACGTCCAGAACATCGATTTGATGAACCTCGCCGGCTTCTGCCGCAACTGCCTGTCAAACTGGTATCGCGAAGCCGCCGACGCGGAGGGCGTGACGCTGTCGAAGGACGCTGCGCGCGAGATCATCTACGGCATGCCCTATGCCGAATGGCAGGCGCTCAACCAGACCGAGGCGTCGGATGCCAAGAAAGCCGAGTTCGAGGCGAAGCGACCGAAGGATCATTAGGATGTCGAGCGCCTTCGCGATTTCGTCATTCTAGGGCGGAGCAAGGAGCGAAGCGACGCGGCGCAGACCCTAGAATCCATTCCGCGACGCCTGCCGAAGAATGCTGCAGTCCAGAACAATCGTAACGGCGTGACCCCGGAGGACTTTCCGCATCGTAGCGGCGCTCCTAAGTCACGGAATGGCAACTGTGTTCACACGAATGCGGTTTTATCGCGAATGATGGCGTTGAGGACGACGAGGAGCTTCCTTGCGACGGCGATGATAGCGAGCTTCTTGGAGCCCGACCGGGCAGCAAGTGCGGTGTAGAAGGTCTTGAAGCGTTCACAGGTTCGAATGGCAGTGAGGGCTGCCATGTAGAGGGCGCGGCGCACGCGTGATCGCCCGCCCTGGATCTGGCTCCTGCGGTTGAGCTTGCCGCTTTTGTTGTCGAACGGGGCAAGGCCGACCAGCGCGGCGATCGCCTTGGGTGAGCGCTGGCCGAGCTCGGGCAGGAGCGCCAGCAGCGAGAGCGCGCCGACCTTGGAGACGCCGGGAACGGAGACCATCAGCGCATGGTCGCGAGCCGCGTCCTGGTTTTGACGAATGACTTCGGCAATCTGGCTTTCGAACGCCTTGATGCGCGTGTCGAGGTCGGCGATCAGGTCTTTGAGGCTGGTGATGACGATCGCCTCGAAAGCCTCGGCGAGTTGCTTCTTCAGCGTTGCCCGCATCGCGACCAGTTGATCGCGGTGGCCGGCAAGCGACTGAAGCCGCTCACCTTCTTCGCGTGGCGCCGGCTCGGCCTCAGGCTGGTAGCGACGGCCATAGTCGCTCAGCATCCTGGCGTCGAGAGGATCGGTCTTGGCGCGCCGTCTGGTCGACTTGGCATAGTGGTGGGTGTGCGCCGGGTTGTGCCGCGAGAACGGCACGCCGGCCTTGGCCAGCGCATGGCGCAGCAGCCGGTCATGGACGCCCGTCGCCTCCATGACGACGAAGTCCCGGCTGAGATCAAGGCCCGCCACATAGGCCGCGATCGCATCGGCCTGGTTGTCGACGCGCCGAAGACGACCGCTTGTCTCATCAAAAAAGTCCAGCCACTGCTTGGAGATGTCGCAGCCGACATAGTTCTGGGCTATCATGTCCACGCCTCTTCCTGTGGTGCGGGGTCTGCTTGGAACAGCCCCGTGCAACTGTTCAGGTTGATGGTTCATCGGTGGGAAGGGACCGGGCCATGCCACGGCCTGTCCGAAAGGACGACCAGGATCCACTCGGCCTCCTTCCCACTTCAACCATACACCAGAACCAACACACAGGATCCTCGGGTCTGCGCGCGTCGCTTCGCTCCTTGCTCCGCCCGTGGATGACGGGAGAGGCGTCTCGGCTGATCGCCAAAGCAGCAGCCCGCCATGAACAACGCCGCCCCTCGGGTCGCGCTTCTTGGTCCAAGCACTTTCCCCAAGGCTTTCTTGACTACAAATTGAATCGATCTAATTTGCCGCGCGAACCCTTCGCATGGCGGATTTCAGACCATGAGCGTGCAAACCACGATGCAGGCCGGGACGCGCGGCCGCTGGGCCGTCGCCGGCATTTTCCTCGCCAATGGTTTCTTGACCGGCAGCTAGGCGTCGCAGATCCCGGTGTTCCTCACCCGGCTCGAGAATCACCCGATTCACCCTCGGCCTGCTGATCCTCCTGTTCGGCGTCGGCGCGGTCATCGCCATGACCTGGTGCGGCCATCTCATTTCCAGGCATGGTTCGCGCAGCGTGACGCGTTGGTTCGGCGTCTGCGGCAGCTTCGGCCTGCTGATCGTGGCGCTCGCGCCCAACGTTCCCCTGGCGGCCATCGCCATGCTCATCTTCGGCGGCTCCATCGGCGGCATGGATGTCGCGATGAACTCGAATGCGGTGGTGGTCGAAAGAAAACTCTCCCGGGCGATCATGTCGTCGTCGCACGGCTTCTGGAGCCTGGGCGGCTTCGCCGGCGGCGCGCTCGGCGGCTATTCGATCCAGAACTACGGCTATCTTCCCCATGCCGTCGCGGTGACGGTGATCGCCTTTGCCGTGATCGCCTTTGCCATTCGCTATCTCATCGCTGAGGACCGGCCGCAGGCGGTCGAGCACCAGAAATTCACGCTGCCGCGGCACACGGCCGTCTATCTGGTCGGGCTGATGGCGCTCCTAACCATGATCTCGGAGGGCGCGGTGCTCGACTGGGCAGCACTCTTCCTGCACCAGGAGCTGGGCGCCGATCTCGCGGTCGCCGGCCTGGCCTATGCCGCCTTCTCCGGCGTCATGGCGCTGATGCGTTTCCTGGGCGACGGAGTGCGCAACCGCTTCGGCGCGGTGGCGACGCTGCGCGGCTCGGCGCTGGTCGCCGCGGCCGGCATGCTGGTCGCCGGGCTGTCGTCCTCGCCTTACCTCGCCATCGCCGCCTTCGCTTTCTGCGGCTTCGGCATCGCCAATATGGTGCCGATCATCTTTTCGGCCGGCGGCAACCAGGAAGGCATGTCGTCGGGCACCGGCATGAGCGTCGTCACCACCATGGGCTATTCCGGCATATTGGTGGCGCCGTCGGCGATCGGCATCGTCGCCGAGCATTCGAGCTTCGGCCCGATCTTAATCGCGCTTTCCGGATTGTTGGTCGTCGTCCTCTTGATGGCCGGCCTCGCTCACCGGGCCGAATTCGCCCCCGAGCCGGTGCCGGCGGAGTAGCTTTTCAGCTCCTTCCGCAGCGAGGCCGAAGCCGGCCGCGCGCGCACACTATCCTGCGTGCGGGCGATTTCTTCGGCGGCACCGGCTCAGGCTCCTGGTTCGACCTCGTCGTCGCCGCCAAGATGGAGAAGGGCGTCTACACCGCGCCCGGCCCGGCTGACCTCGTGCAGAATGGGCCTATCTGCCGGACTTCGCCGTCGGCTTCGTCGGCCTGGCGAAGAACCTCGACAAGCTCGGCTTCTTCGAAGCCATCAACTTCCCCGGTCACGCCGTTCACCGACCTCGACATGAAGGCCGCGGCCGAGAAGGCGCTTGGCCGCAAGCTGAAGCTGTCCTTCATGCCCTGGTGGGTGCTGCGCGCCGGCAGCCCGTTCGTGGCCATGTGGCGCGAGATCGTCTCGATGTCCTATCTGCGTTTCGAGGCGCACCGGCTGGTCTCGACGCGGCTGGAACAGGTCATCGGCGAAATCCCGCACACGCCGCTCGACCAAGCGGTGAAGGAGGCCCTGCGGGATATCGGCATCGCCGTGGAGCCGTCGCGCCTCACTGGCTGATCAAGACAGATCAGAAATGAACCGGCCGGGCTCAAGCCCGGCCGTAACTCGTTTGGATCAGATCCTGCCCATCAACAAAAGGATCAGCAGCACCACCAGGATGACGCCGACAATGCCGGACGGGCCGTAACCCCAGGAGCGGGAATGCGGCCATGCCGGCACGGCGCCGATCAAAATCAGGATCAGGATTATTACGAGAATTGTGCCGATCGTCATGAAAACCCTCGCCGTCTGGTTGAACTACGAGGGAACAATGCAAAAAGCCGCCCGGTTGTTCCCGGGCGGCTTTTGTCCTTGGGGTTGTGAAACGCTCTATTCCGCGGCTTTCGGGAAGGCCTCCGCCGGCTCCGCGCCCACGTCATTGGGCGGCTCGTCGGTCGCGATCTTGCCCTTGCCGCGCCGGAACAGGCGGCTGAGCCAATTGCGCCGCTGGCCGGGTTTCACCTTGGCGCGGGTGAACACCATCAGCATCGACGGCGTCACCACCAGCGTCAGCAACGTGGCGAAGGACAGGCCGAAGACAATCGCCGAGGACAGCGAAATCCACCATTGCGTCGACGGCGCGTTGATCGTGGTCTCGTGATGGAAGATTTCGAGCCCTAGCCCGAAGGCGATCGGCAGCACGCCGAGGATGGCCGAGACCGCCGTCAGCACCACCGGACGAGCGCGCTCGCGGCAGGTCTGCAGCACCGCGTCGATCTTGTCCCAGCCTTCCTCGCGCAACCGGTCGTAAGTGTCGATGAGCACGATGTTGTTGTTCACCACCACGCCGGCAAGCGCGATGACGCCGATGCCCGACATGACGATGCCGAAGGCCTCGCCCGTCAACAGCAATCCGAGGAACACGCCGATCGTCGCCATGACCACGCAGGACAGGACGAGCCACACGCTGGTGAACTTGTTGAACTGCGCGAGCAGCACCAGGAAGATCAGGAAAATCGCCGCGCCGAAGGCCTTGCCGAGGAAGGCGCTGGCTTCCGCGCTGTCCTCGTTGGAGCCGGCGAGCTTCCAGCGGATGCCGCTGCCGAGATCCATGTCGGCGACCGCCTTGGTGACTTCCGCCTGCACGGCCGCCACCTGCGCGCCGGCGCTGACATTGGCCTGCACGACCACGGTGCGCGCGCCGTCGATGCGGTTGAGGATACCGACGGTGGGCTCGGGCTTGCGCACAACGAAGTTCGAGATCGGCACCGACCCTTGCGAAGTCTGCACGCGCAACTCGTCGAGCGTCGAGAGCGTGCGGCGGTCTTCCGGCAAGCGCAGCCGGATGTCCACCGCGTCGTCGGCGCCGGCCGGTCGGTACTCCGACAGCTTGAGGCCGTTGGTCACCAGTTGCACCACCGTGCCGACCGAAGTCGGGCTGATGCCGTATTGCGCAGCCTTGGCGCGGTCGACCTCGATCGCCCAGTCGACGCCCGGGGGCGGCAGGCCGTCCGAAATGTCGATGACGTCGGGGATCTTGGCGATGCGCGCTGCGACCGCGCGCGCCTTGTCGTCGAGCCCGGCCGGATCGGCGGCCGACAGCCTGATCTGGATCGGCTTGCCGGTGGGCGGGCCGGCCTCCGGCACGCGCACCTCGACGTCGACGCCGGGGATGCCGGCCATCACGCCACGCAGATCGTCGAGAATCCGGTTGGCGGATTTGCGCTCGCGCCAGTCGACGAACTCGTACTGGATGACGCCGACCACGTCTTCGGGAATGTCCTGGCCGCCGCCTTGCGTCTTGCCGACGCGCGTATAAACCGACTTCACGCCGGGCCAGCCGAGCAGGCGGTTTTCCGCCGTCTTAGTCGCGGCGTCCATTTCTGCCAGCGAAAGATTGCCGCGGGCATGGACATAAAGCAGGCCGTAATCCGGCTCGACGCTGGGGAAGAACTCGACGCCGGCGCCATATTTCGAATAGGCGAAGCCGACGCCGACCAGAAGGCCGACGGTGAGCAGGATCACGGTGATCGGGAAGCGCACCGCCTGCTTGACCACAGCCATGTACCAGCCGTCGCGGTTGTCTTCCTCGTGATGCTCCGGCGCCTTGGCGAAGATTGCGCCCAAAGTCGGCGCGAAGACCAGCGCATAGAGCATCGAGGCCGACAACGTCACGATCAGCGTGATCGGCATGTACTTCATGAAGTCGCCGATGATGCCGGGCCAGAAGAGCAGCGGCGAGAAGGCGGCGATGCGCGTCATCGTCGCCGCGATGACCGGTCCCGCCATGCGCTTGGCGGCCAAGGCGAAGGCGTCCGCTTTCGGCATGCCCTCGCTCATGCGCCGTTCCGCGAATTCGGTGACGATGATGGCGTCGTCCACCAGCATGCCGACTGCCAGGATGAGGCTGAACAGCACGATCATGTTGATCGTGTAGCCCATCATGGCGAGCAGCAGGATGCCCATCAGGAAGGAGGATGGGATGGCAAGGCCGATAAGCAGCGAAGCCCGCCCCGACAGCGCGTAGAGGATGACGATGAACACCAGGATGACGGCGATCATCACGTGGTTCTGCAAGTCGCCCAGCAGCTGGTTGACGAAGACCGACTTGTCCTGCGTGTAGGTGACGTGCATGCCCTCGGGCATCGTCTTGATGAAATTGTCCGACACTTCCCTGACATGGGTCAGCGTGTCGATCAGATTGGCGCCGATGCGCTTCTTCACTTCGATGGCGATTGCCGGCCTGCCGTCGAGGCGCGTCACTGTCTCGGCGTCCTTGAAGGTCGAGCGTATGGTCGCGATGTCCTTGGCTTGGACCACGGCGTTCGGCGTGGCGACCACCGGCAGGTTGGCGACATCCTCGGGCCTCTCGATCAGCGACGGCACCTTGACCGCGTATTTGCCTTCCGAGCCTTCGAGATTGCCGGCCGCCACCAGGCTGTTGGAGGAAGCGACGCCTTGGATCACCTGGTCGAGTTGTAGTCCGTAAGAGGAGAGCTTTACCGGGTCGACGACCACCTCGACCAGGTCGTCGCGCGCGCCCTGCAGCGAGCCTTCGAGCACGCCGGGCACTTCCTCGATGCGGTCGCGCAGCTCGCGCGCGGCCGATGTCAGGACGCGCTCCGGCACATCGCCGGAAAGCGTGACGACGAGAACTGGGAATTCCGAGACGTTGACCTCGTTGACCGTCGGCTCCTCGGCGGCCTGCGGCAGGTCGGCCTTGGCGTCCTGCACCTTGCTTCGCGTATCCTGCAGCGCTGTCGCGAGATCCGTCTGCGGCTGGAATTCGACCAGCACATAACCGCCGCCCTGGAAGGCGGCCGAACGCATCTCCTTGAGCCCCTTCAGGCTCTTGAGCTTGCTTTCCATCGGCCTCAGCAGCAGGCGCTCGGAATCCTCCGGCGAAATGCCCTGATAGATCAGGCTGACATACATCATCGGAATCGGAACGTCGGGCTCCGCTTCCTTCGGCGTCGACTGATAGGCGACCCAGCCCGCGACGAGCAGGAACAGCAGCGCCGAAATCGTGAGGCGGGCATTGTTGATGGCGAGTCTGACGATATCCATGACTTCGGCCTGTTGTGCTTCGGGCTGCGGACCGCCATCGCCGGATTGGTCCGGCGACGGACGCGTCCTGCTTTACTGCGTGCCGGCGGTGGCTTCGCCAATCAGCTTGTTGATGGTCGCCTGATCGGCCTCGACGGGCTTCACCAGGTCGCCCTCTTTCACCAGCTCCTGGCCGGCGACGATGATGCGCGCATCTTCCGGAATGCCGCCCAGCACCAGGCCGTGCGGCGTGTCGTCGACCAGGTCGATCGGGAAGAACGTCACCTTGTCGTCTTTGCCGACGGCGCGGATGCCGAGGTCGCCTTTGTCGCCCAGCGTCACCACCGAGCGCGGCAGCATGACCGCATTGGTCGGCTCGGCGCTGAGCGTGATCTCGGCCGACATACCCGCGGGGATGGAACCGTCGGCGTTGGGGATCGCCACTTCGACGCGGAAGGTACGGGTCTGCGCCGAGGCATCGCGGCTGATGTAGCGAACCGTGCCGGTGACCTTCTGATCGTTGACCAGGCGCACATCGGCCTGGTTGCCGATCTTGAGGTAGCGCAGGTCGCGCTCGCTGATCTCGCCGCGGGCAATGACCGGATCGAGCTTCAGGACTGTCGCCACCTCGCCGCCCTGCATCACCGAGCTGCCGAGCTCCACCGGAATGCGGTCGATGACACCGTCGAACGGCGCCTTTACCTCGTTGCGGTCGAGTTCGGCCTGGGCGGTGTCGAGCTGCGATTGCGCGAGCGTCAGGTTGGAGCGGGCGGTGTCGAGCTGCAGCTTCGGCAGATTGCCGGTCTTGGCCAGGCGCTCGGCGGCGTCGAGCTCGGCCTTGCGCTGCACCAAGAGCTGCTTGGCGTTGTCGACATTGGAGATCTTCTCCTCGGCCGCGAGCATCAGCACCAGGTCGCCGGTCTTGACGTGGTCGCCCTGCTTGACCGGCAGCTTTTCGATGACGCCGGCGACGCGCGTCGCCAGCACAGCGCGCTTGTCGGCTTCGGTCAGCCCGGAGATGCGGATGGCTCGCGCATACGTCTTGCGCGGCGGCGTAACCACCGCGACGGTGCGAGGCGCGGCTTTCGGCTCGGCCTCGGCCTTGTTCGGCTTGGCGGCCTCCGGCTTGCCGGCGTCGGCCCGTTTGTCGGTGGTGACCGACTTGTCGGTGGTAACCGACTTGTCGGCGGCGCTACCGACGGACGAAAACTCGCCCGTTCCCATCCAGGCCGCGAATCCGATGAGCACGGCAATGGCTGCAAGCTTGTGAAACCTGATTCTCGGCATCGTCGTTTTTCCGTTGCAGGACCTGGCGAGGTCGGCGCTTTCGACCCGGGCGCGGCCGATATGGGTGTGCGCGGGGCCTAGTTCAATTTGCCGTGATCGGCAGACGCGCGCTTCTACCTGAAAGTTGCGGCGCAATATAGTCGGAAAAGTTGCAGGAACATTGCGGCGTGGAACGCTGTGCCTCGACAAAGACGGGCTTTTCTGCAAGCCGGCTGGCGCTTTTGCGGGCGCACCGACAGGTTTCCCCAAGGTTACTGGCAGCAGCCGTCAGCATGATGCGAAAAATCTTCCACGGGCGGCGGCAACCGCCCCGTTGGAGCGCAGTCACGCCGCGCTATGGTTCGGGTTGAAGCTGTCAAGTGATGAGCTTCAGCAACCGGACGATCCGCTCGAATGTCCTGCCATAAGGCGGGCGCAGCAAGCCCCCTGCGCTGAGCTTCGACTGGATGAAGATCGGCTTTTCCTTGCTGAAGGTGCGGAACCCCCATTCGCCGTGATAGGCGCCGGTGCCGCTCTCGCCGACGCCGCCGAAGGGCTGCCGCTCCTGCACCAGATGCAGCATGCAGTCGTTGATCGTGACGCCGCCGGCCACCGTCTCGCGCATCACCCTTCGGCGGTTGGCGCCGTCGCTGCCGAACCAGTAGAGCGCCAGCGGACGCTCGCCCCGGTTCACATGCTCGATGGCCTCGTCGATCGTCCCGTATTCGACGATCGGCAGGACCGGCCCGAAAATCTCCTCGCGCATCAGCCGCAGAGTCTCGCCGACATTGCGCACCAGCACCGGCGCCATCTTGCGGTCGCTGACGCCGAGCTTCTCGTTGGCCGGGTTGATCTCGATGATGTCTGCGCCGCTGTCGCGCGCCTCCGCGACCATGTCGCCCAGCCGCCGGTGATGCCGCTCGCTGACGATCGCCGTATAGTCGGGATTGTCGCCAAGGCGCGGATAGAGCTTGGCCATTGCGACCGCGACCTTCGCCGCGATCGCAGCGCTCTGCCCTCGCGGAACCATCAGATAGTCCGGCGCAACGCAGGTCTGGCCGGCATTGAGCAGCTTGCCATAGGCGACGCTGGCAACCGCCGCGTCGAGGTCGCAGGACGGATCGAAGATCGCCGGCGACTTGCCGCCGAGCTCGAGCGTCACCGGCGTCAGGTTGGCGGCGGCTGCCAGTGCCACCTGGCGGCCAACGGCGGTCGAGCCGGTGAACAGGAGATGGTCGAAAGGCAGCGACACGAATGCCTTGCCGACCTCCGCGTCGCCGACCATCACGCTGACCTCGTCGGTGGCGAAATATTTTTCGACCAGGCTGGCGAGCAGGTCCGAAAATTTCGGCGTCAGCTCCGACGGCTTGATCATAACGTGGTTGCCGGCAGCGAGCGCCGCGGTCGCCGGCGCGACGGCGAGCTGGAATGGGTAGTTCCAGGGCGAGACGATGCCGACGACGCCGAGCGGCTGCGGCAAGAGGCGATTGCGTCCAGGCAGGAAGGGCAGGCTGGTGGCGACGCGGCGCTCGCGCATCCAGGCGCCGAGATGCGACAGCGCGTGCCTGATGCCGGCGCGCACGACGAACAATTCGGCAAGCCGCGTCTCCTCAGCCGAGCGGGCGGAGAAATCGCTGTCGATCGCAGCGCAGATCTCGGCCTCGTGCTTTTCGGTGAGCGCCAGCAGGCGCTTCAGCCGATCCTTGCGCACGTCCAGCGTCGGGAACGGCTCCTTCTCGAAGGCCCTGCACTGCGCTTCAAACCTGACCCCGAGAGCGTTCTGTCCGGTCTGCAGCATCGCGACCTCCCGTTTACGTTCAGGTAAGCTACATCGCCCCGACAACCGAATCCAGCATTGCCCGGTTCTGCTGGGGAAGTTGCTGACAGCCGGAGCGGACTTGCTGACAGGTATGGAAGACATCAGGCGCGGCGGCGCGCGGATTCTGGCTTAATGTGCGCTGCCAGGAACTCCTTGACGCGACGCCCGGGTGCCGGGCCGCGCAGCGGCTTGAAGCCGTCGTCGAGCTCGCCTGAAAGATCGAGCGTGGCGTGCTGGCCGACGGCGTCGTAATTCTCTTCCAGCCAGTCGCTGGCGGCGCTGCGGCCGAGGTCGCGCAGATAGGCGATGAAGGCCCATTCGGCATTGACCTTGGACGACGCAGTGAGGTCCTTGAAGGCCTCGTCGGCATCGATGCGGTGCATGCGGATGTCGCGATATTCGCCGTGCGGCAGGCGTCCGGCCGCGATCAGTTCCTTGACGAAGGCGATCGAGCGGAATTCACGCAGCAGCCCGGCGTTGAAGGTAATCTCGTCGATGCGGTTCTGGATCTCGTTGGCGCTTTTCGGCGTGCCTTCGCGCACGACCGGATTGATCTGCACCAGGAGCACGTCCTCGGTCGCCGCCGTCTTGAAGAATGGATAGAGCGCCGGATTACCGCCATAGCCGCCATCCCAATAGGGCACGCCCTTGATCTCGACGGCGCGGAACAATTGCGGCAGGCAGGCCGAGGCCATCACCGTGTCGAGGTCGATCTCGCCGTCGGAGAAGACGCGCAGCTGCCCGGTTTCGACATTGGTCGCCGAGATGAACAGCTCCATCGACTTGCAGGCGCGCACATTGTCGAAGTCGATCTCCTTCGCCACCACATCGCGCAGCGGGTTGAGGCCAAGCGGATTGGCGACATAGGGCGAAAAGACCCGCGACATCGTGTCGAAGAAGAAATAGCCGGGCGTGTTCTCGATCGACCAGTTGCCCCAGACCACGTCCCACGGCATGCGCTGCACCGGACTGAAACGCCCCTTCGACGCCACCGCCCGCCAGAAATCGTCGAGCTTCTTGCGCGCGCCTTCGACGCCGCCCCGGACAAATCCGTCGGCCAGCGCCACCGCGTTCATGGCGCCCGCGCTGGTGCCGGACACCGCCGCGATCTCCAGCCGCCCATCCTCCAGCAGCCGGTCGAGCACGCCCCAGGAAAAGGCGCCATGCGAGCCGCCGCCCTGCAACGCGATGTTGATCTTCTTCTTTTCCTCCGCCTTGCCGTTCTTCGCCATGGCGTTCCTTGTCTCGATGCGCCGGCCTACCGCCGTGTCATTCGCACGGGGCGGCGCAGTCAGCCTATGTTGCAGTGCAGCATATAAGGGCGGACCAAGGCAAGAACACGAACACACAAGCGTGATCGTGGGATTTTCCTCGCCCCACGAAGTGGGGAGAGGTGGCCCGGCGAAGCCGGGCCGGAGAGGGGCCTTCGCGGCCGGCGGAAGTTTTTTCCTCCCGGGAACTACCGTTGCCTATTGAGGGGTCGCCCGGCACTTCGCGCGAAAGGGACGTTGCTTCACGGCTGGCGTCCCCCTCTCCGTCCCGGCTTCGCCGGGCCACCTCTCCCCCGCTTTGCGGGGGCGAGGAACCGAACCTCTCAAGCCACCAGGTCGGGCACTGGCCCGACATAGCGCGACTGCGGCCGGATGAGCCGTCCGGTCGCCTGCTGCTCGCGGGCGTGCGCGATCCAACCGGCAACGCGACCGGCGGCAAAGACGTTGGAGAATGCCTCTTTCGGGAAGCCGACCGCTTCCAGGAGAAGCGCGGTATAGAACTCGACATTGGTCTGGATCGAGCGCTGCGGCTTGGCGATCCTGAGCACCTCAAGCGCCGCCTGCTCTACAGTCTCCGCGAAGGCCAGCCGGCTACCGGTTTCGCTGCGCGAGCCGAGTTGCCGCACGACCGCCTTCAGCGCGTCGGCGCGCGGGTCGCGCACGCGGTAGATGCGATGGCCGAAACCCATGATGCGCTCGCCATGCGCGATCTCTTTACGCAGCCAGGCAGTGGCGTCGCCACTGGCCTCGATGGCGTCCAGCATCTCGATCACCGGCCCGGGCGCACCGCCATGCAGTGGCCCTTTCAGTGCGCCGAGCCCGGCCAAGATCGCTGACGTCAGCCCGGCCTGGGTCGAGGCCACCACGCGCGTCGCGAAAGTCGAGGCGTTGAGCCCGTGGTCGCAGACCGTCACCAGATAGCTGTCGAGCGCCTTGGCAAGCGCCGGCGAAGCGGTGCCGGAGAGCATCCGCAGCATATCGCCGGCATGATCGGCGTTTTCGTCGGGAGCGACCGGCGTCTCGCCCCGGCCAAGGCGCAGCAGCGCTGGCGTCAGCACCGCCTGCGCCGCGATCAGCCTGAGCGCATCGGCAAGTCCATCGCCATCCGGCAAGACGGCCATGCCGGCCCGCATCCCGCTGTAGATGTCGAGCGGCGCAAGCTGGGCAACCATCGGCTGCACGCGGTCAAACACTTCCACCCGAGCGTTGCCGATCGCCTTCTCCAGTTCGGTATCGCTCGGAAGGTCGTCGAAGAAGCCGTCGAACAGCAGCCGCACCACTTGCGCGTAACGCCAGCGGCCGGCGAGTTCCATCAGCGAATGGCCGCGGATGGTGAGGTGCCCGCCCGCGCCATCGACGTCGGAAAGCACTGTGTCGGCCGCCACAACATCATCGAGCCCATTTGCCATGATCGTCTCCTTGACCTTTTGTGCATGACAATTAATGCTGCGCAATAATACATCAATCTTGATCAAGATAATCAATGTAAGGCGGGCAAATGACGGAATGGCTGACGCGGGATGAGGCGCTGGAGCGGCTCAACGTCCGTCCGCAGACGCTTTATGCCTATGTCAGCCGCGGTCGCATCGGCATGAAGCCGGACGGCGCAGACCCGCGCCGCAGCCAATACCGCGCCGACGACATCGCCGCGCTCGCCACGCGCCGCGACCGCGGAAGGAGCCCGCAGGCGATCGCCGAAAGCGCCATCGCCTGGGGCGAGCCGGCGATTCCCACGTCAATCTCCACGGTGCTGCATGGCCGTCTTATCTATCGCGGCAAGGATGCGGTGGAGCTTTCGGCTACTGCGACACTCGAGGAGACCGCCGGACTGCTGTGGGCCTCCGACCGTCCGGTATCGTTCGCCTCGCTGACCTCTTCGGCCGCCCGGCAAAGCGGCACGCCTACCGCCTTCGCCAGGCTCTCGGCGCTCGCCGCCGAAGGCTGGTCCTCGCTCGGACGCAGGCCGGCCATGCTGCAGCAGGACGGCGCCGCCGCGACCAGCGCGCTGGCAACCGCGCTCGGCGCGTCGCCGGGCCACGAACCCGTGCATATCAGGCTGGCGCAGGGCTGGTCGGTGGAAGCCCCCGGCGCCGATCTCATCCGCAAGGCGCTGGTGCTTTTGGCCGATCACGAGCTCAATGCCTCGACCTTCGCCGCCCGCGTCGCGGCCTCCACCGGCGCGCCGGTCGCCGCCTGCCTGCTCGCAGGCCTTGCGACGCTCACCGGCCCGCGCCATGGCGGCGCCGGCGCGGCGGCGATCACGCTTGTCGAGGATGCCGAGCGGCTGGGTCCGGACGAGGCAATTGCCCGCTGGCTCGCCCATGACCGGCCGCTGCCAAGCTTCGGCCACCCGCTCTATCCGGAAGGCGATCCGCGCGCGCAAGCACTGCTGCCCGATCTGGAGATCGATGACGGGATCGTACATCTTCGCGACGCCGTGTTCGCCATGACCGGGCTGCATCCGAACATCGATTTTGCGCTGGCCGCGATGACGCGCAGCCTCAGCCTGCCGGCCGATGCACCGTTCCGCCTGTTCGCGCTCGGCCGCAGCGTCGGCTGGACGGCGCATGCGGTCGAACAGGTGACCAGCAACAGGCCGATCAGGCCGCGCGCCCGTTACGACGGGCCAATTAGCGCGGGATGATGACCTTGCTGATTAGCCGGAACGCGTTTGAGGTCGTCATTCTAGGGCGGAGCAAGGAGCGAAGCGACGCGCGCAGACCCTAGAATCCATTCCGTGACGCTAAGGCGATGCAACGTATACAGAAAGCTGCACCGTTGCGCCGTACGGCGTCGATCACGGAATGGCAACTGTGTTCATGCGAATGCGGTTTTGTCGCGCATGATGGCGTTGAGGACGACGAGGAGCTTCCTTGCGACGGCGATGATAGCCAGTTTCTTGGAGCCTGAGCGGGCGGCAAGTG
>NZ_JAPYKO010000053.1:0-20129 GCF_037179585.1 Mesorhizobium argentiipisi (SeqCode) | reverse complement strand
AACTCTTCGCCGCCGAGAAGCTTAACTGTCTCGGCCCAGCCATCATCAACAAGCGATTCGTGTGTCATCCCCAGCGTAGAATCACAACCGATTCCGCGCCGCAATACCCTATCTTAGCGCCTATGCCTCGATGGGGGAGATTCGGCGTCTGTTCTCCCGGCCAGCTTGACGCCCCTCTCGCCCCCGCCCTAGCCTTGCCTCAACCCACCAGGAGGAGAGCCCTATGGCAGGCACGGTCGAAAGCGAAAAGATCGACGTTTCTTTCAGCGGCAAGCGTTGCATCCATTCGCGCAATTGCGTGCTCGGCAACCCGCATGTCTTTGTGCCCAACGCGCCGGGCGAGTGGATCCACCCTGACGCGGCGAGCGTCGAGCGGGTCGTGGCGCTGGCGGAAAACTGTCCGTCGGGCGCCATCACCTACACCCGCAAGGATGGCGCGCCGCAGGAGAGGCCGCCGCTGGTCAACACCGTGCGGCTGCGCGAGAACGGGCCGCTGGCGGTGCATGCCGAGATCGTGCTCGGCGAGGAGACCCTCTTCCGGGCCACGCTCTGCCGCTGCGGTCTGTCGCAGAACAAGCCGTTCTGCGACAACAGCCACATCAAGGCCGGCTTCACCGCCACCGGCGAGCCGCCGCTGAAGGAGGCGCAGGTGCTGGAGGCGCGGGACGGCCCGCTGACGGTCACCCCCACCGTCAACGGCCCGCTCAAGATCGAAGGCAATGCGGAGATCGTCACCGGCACCGGGCATACCATCGCCCGCACCACAAAAGTTTTCCTCTGCCGCTGCGGGCATTCGGCCAACAAGCCGTTTTGTGACGGGAGCCATAAAAGAGTGGGCTTCGTGGCATGACAAATGCTGCGCCGGCGTTAGTTTAAGGTGGGGACTCTCAGGAGGACTCCACCATGCGCACCATGCTCACCCTTGCCTTGCTTGCCTTCGCAATGCCTGCCTTCGCGGCAAACCACGCGGTGCAGATCAAGGACATGAAATTCCACCCGGCCAAGATCAGTGTCGCCGTCGGTGACACCGTGACTTTCACCAACGCCGATTCCAAGACGCACACCGCCACGGCGGATGACGGTTCCTTCGATACCGGCCAACTCGCCAAAGGCAAGCGCGCCAAGGTCAAGATATCGGCCGCCGGCGCGCATCCGTTCCATTGTGCGATCCACAGCTCGATGACGGGCACCGTCACGGCGAAATAGGCGCGGGTAATCTCCCCCCTCGAGGGGGAGATTACCTGGCCTACCTCTCCCGCCTTTATCCGCCGGCCGGTATCGGCTAAGGGCTTCGCAACAAGCCCTCGCCCCGGACTGCCTGCAAAATGACCGCCAAGCCCCACCCCCTCTTCCTCGGCATCGACACCGGCGGCACCTACACCGATGCGGTGCTGTGGTCGGAGGAAGGGCCCAAGGGCAAGGTGCTGGCCAAGGCGAAGGCGCTGACCACGCGCCATGACCTCGCCGTCGGCATTTCCGGCGCGGTCGACGCGGTGCTGGAAAAATCCAAGACCGATCCTGCCTCGATAAAACTGGTTTCGATGTCGACGACCTTGGCCACCAACGCGCTGGTCGAGGGCCAGGGCGGGCGCGTGGCGCTGGTGATGATCGGCTTTTCCGAAGCCGACCTTGCCCGCGATGGGTTGAAGACGGCGCTTGGCACCGACCCGGTGGTGTTCTGCCCCGGCGGCCATGACGTGCACGGCAATGCGGCAAAACTCGACCTTTCCGGCCTCGAGGCGGCGCTGCCGGAGCTTGGGCGTTCGGTGTCGGGCTTTGCCGTCTGCGCCTATTTCGCCACCCGCAACCCGGCGCATGAGCTAAGCGCCCGGAACTTAATTCGCGACATCACAGGCCTGCCGGTCACCGCCAGCCATGAGCTTTCGGCCAAGCTCGGCGGCCCGCGCCGGGCGCTCACCACCTTACTCAACGCAAGGCTGATCTCGATGATCGACCGGCTGGTCGCGGCGACCGAAGGGTTTCTCGCCAAGCGCGGCATCGCAGCGCCGCTGATGGTGGTGCGCGGCGACGGCGCGCTGGTGTCGGCGGCGTTTGCCCGCCAGCGGCCGATCGAGACGATTCTGTCCGGCCCGGCCGCCAGCCTTGTCGGTGCCCGCCACATGACCGGGCTGGACGACGCCATGGTCTCGGATATCGGCGGCACCACCACCGATGTCGCCGTGCTCGATGGTGGCCGGCCGCGCCTCGATCCCGAAGGCGCCACCGTCGGCGGCTTCCGCACCATGGTCGAAGCCGTCGCCATGCGCACCTTCGGCCTTGGCGGCGACTCCGAAGTGACGCTCGAAGACGGCGCCCTCGACCCGAAAATCCTGCTTGGGCCGCGCCGCCTGGTGCCGCTGGCGCTGGCGGGCCTGGTGCATGGCGAGGCCGTGACTGTCGAACTGGAAAGACAACTCCGCGCGCCGAATCCCGGCCGCATGGACGCCCGCTTTGCCCTGCGCACCGGCGTGCCGGACCGGCTCGCCGCCGGTCTCACTGCGCCCGAAGCGAAGCTCTACGAGACGATCGGCGCCACGCCGCTGGCGCTCGACAGGCTGCTCGCTTCGAATGCGCAGAACGCCACGCTGAACCGGCTGGTCGCGCGCGGGCTGGTGCATATCTCAGGCTTCACGCCGTCCGACGCCGCCCATGTGCTCGGCAAGCAGGCCAACTGGGACGCCGCCACGGCCCGGCTCGGGGCCGAGCTGTTCTCCCGCCGCCGCGACGGCCGCGGCCAGACGATCGCGGCGACGCCTGAGGAGATTTCACAGCGCGTGCTCGTCACCCTGACCCGCTGGTCAGCCGAATACATTTTGGAAACCGCCTTCGCCGAGGACGGGCTGGACGGTGCCGCTACCGTTGCGCATGCGCTGGTGCAGCGCGCGGTCGACGCGCATCCCGGCATCGCCCGCTTCACCGTTGCGCTCGACCGCCCGGTCATCGGCCTCGGCGCCTCGGCGCCGCTGCATTATGCCGGCCTGCCGCCGCTGATCGGCAATGGCTGCATCGTGCCGGAAGACACCGATGTCGCCAATGCCCTCGGCGCCGTCGTCGGCCAGGTGCGCGTCTCGGCCGAGGCCCGCGTCAGCCAGCCCAAGGAAGGGCTGTTTAGGCTGGCCTCGGGCCAGACGGTGCGCGATTTCACCGAGGAGGAAAAGGCGATCGAAGCGGCCGAAGCCGATGTGCGCGCGATCGCGGCCAAGCGCGCGCAAGACGCCGGCACCGACAGCGCCGAGATCGAAATCGCCACCGACTTCAAGGTCTCGACCATCGAGGGCCAGCGCATGTTCATCGAGGCGCATGTGGTCGCGGTGGCGTCAGGACGGCCGCGGATTGCGGTGTAGCGTAATCTCCCCCCTTGAGGGGGAGATGTCGCCGAAGGCGACAGAGGGGGTCGCTTCGCGTGAGGCGCCAACATGTTGCGGTGCCGACGATCTACGTGAGACGACCCCCTCTGGCCTGCCGGCCATCTCCCCCTCAAGGGGGGAGATTCGCTCGCCGCCGAGGTCCGCCTTACACCCTAAGCTGAATTGACCCCGTAACCCCAAACATGCCAAACGCCCGGCAAGCCACCTATCTGGAGACGTGCAGATGACCGACCGCATCGAGATCGCCGGGTTGCAGATTGCCCGGGAGCTCCATGACTTCGTCGCCGAGGAGGCCACGCCCGGCACCGGCATCGACCCGGAAAAATTCTGGACCGGCTTTTCGGCGATCGTCCACGACCTCGCGCCGAAGAACCGCGCGCTGCTCGCCAAGCGCGACGCCATGCAGGAAAAGCTCGACTTCTGGTATCGCGAAAATGGCGCGCCGATCGACATGGAGGCCTACAAGAATTTCCTCAAGGAGATCGGCTATCTGGTGCCGGAAGGGCCGGCCTTCAGCGTCAGCACGGAACATGTCGACCCCGAGATCGCCGTCGTTGCCGGGCCGCAGCTCGTCGTGCCGGTGATGAATGCGCGCTATGCGCTCAACGCCGCCAATGCGCGCTGGGGTTCGCTCTATGATGCGCTCTACGGCACCGACGCCATTCCCGAGACCGGCGGCGCCGAGAAGGGCAAGGGTTTCAATCGGGCGCGCGGCGCCAAGGTGATCGCCTGGGCGAGGGATTTCCTCGACCAGTCGGTGCCGCTGACCACAGGCAAATGGGCCGGCGTCAATGGGCTCTCGGTGGCGAATGGCGCGCTTAAAGCGGGCGAAGGCGCTGGCGCCACCACGCTGGCCGACCCAAGGCAGTTCGTTGGCTATCGCGGCGACGCCGCCAATCCGGAAGCCGTGCTGCTTGTGAAGAACGGGTTGCATATCGAGATTACAATCGACCGCGCCAACCAGATCGGCAGGACCGATGCCGCCGGCATTGCCGACGTCATCCTGGAATCGGCACTCACGACCATCCAGGACTGCGAGGATTCGGTCGCCGCCGTGGATGCGCAGGACAAGGTCGTGGTCTATCGCAACTGGCTCGGCCTGATGAAGGGAGATCTGGCGGAAGAGATTACCAAGGGCGGCAAGACCTTTGTCCGCAAGCTCAACCCGGACCGCACCTACAGCTCGCGCGGCGGCGGCACGATCACCTTGCCCGGCCGCTCGCTGATGCTGGTGCGCAATGTCGGCCACCTGATGACCAATGCGGCGATCCTCGACCGCGACGGCAACGAGGTGCCGGAGGGCATCATGGATGCGGCGATCACGGCGCTGATCGCGCTGCACGATGTCGGCCCGAACGGGCGGCGGATGAATTCCCGCGCGGGCTCGATGTATGTGGTGAAGCCGAAGATGCACGGGCCGGAAGAAGTCGCCTTCGCCGTCGAGATCTTCGACCGTGTCGAGGCGCTGCTCGGCATGGCCAGGAACACCATCAAGATGGGCATCATGGACGAGGAGCGGCGCACCACCGTTAACCTCAAGGAAGCGATCCGCGCCGCAAGAGAGCGCGTGGTGTTCATCAACACGGGCTTCCTCGACCGTACCGGCGACGAGATCCACACCTCGATGGAAGCCGGCCCGATGATCCGCAAGGGCGACATGAAGCAGGCCGCCTGGATTTCCGCCTATGAGGCCTGGAATGTCGATACGGGGCTGGAATGCGGGCTCGCCGGCCATGCCCAGATCGGCAAGGGCATGTGGGCGATGCCGGATCTGATGGCGGCGATGCTGGTTGAGAAGATCGCGCACCCTAAGGCCGGTGCCAACACCGCCTGGGTGCCGTCGCCGACGGCCGCCACGCTGCATGCCACGCACTATCACAAGGTCGACGTGCACGCCGTGCAGGCGGCGCTGAAGAGCCGGCCGAAGGCGAAGCTCGACGACATCCTGTCGGTGCCGGTAGCAAGGCGGCCGAACTGGACGCCGGACGAGATCCAGCGCGAGCTCGACAACAATGCGCAGGGCATCCTGGGTTACGTCGTGCGCTGGATCGACCAGGGCGTCGGCTGCTCGAAAGTGCCCGATATCAACGATGTCGGCCTGATGGAAGACCGCGCGACACTGCGCATCTCCTCGCAGCACATCGCCAACTGGCTGCGCCACAAGGTGTGCTCGGAAATCCAGGTCAGGGATTCGCTGCAGCGCATGGCGGCGATCGTCGACCGCCAGAATGTCGGCGACCCGCTCTACCGCCCGATGGCGCCGGACTTCGATAACTCCATCGCCTTCCAGGCAGCCTGCGACCTAGTGTTCAAGGGGACGGTCCAGCCCAACGGCTATACGGAGCCGGTGCTGCATAAGCGGCGGCTGGAGCTGAAGGGGCACGAGCGGTAGCGCGGCGCAAGCGGTCGCCGATCACGTAAACGAGATATCGAAGTGATCGGCGACCGGCCCGCAAGGCATTGATGATTTTCGATCTACCTACTAGTTGGTAGTTAGGTTATGAAAGGAATCGTCATGTCCGAACAAATGAACCGCGCCCAGTCGTCGAGCGACTGGCTCAAAAGCTATTACTATCTGCGGTTTGCCGTATCGGCGGCCTGGGTCGCGGTAGCCTTCACCGCCGCGAAGTCGGTTCCGCCGCTCGCCGCGGTCATGCTGGTCGCTTATCCCCTATGGGACGCGCTCGCCAACTATGTTGACGCGCAGCGTAGCGGCGGCCTCGGCCGCAACCAGTCGCAGTTGCTCAATTTCGTCGTCAGCATCGTCACCGCGATTGCGGTCGCCATCGCGCTTGGCCGCAGCATGAACGCGGTGCTTGCAGTCTATGGTGTCTGGGCGGTCGTCTCCGGCGCGTTTCAGCTCGTCACCGCGCTGCGCCGCTGGAAGACCAATGGCGCCCAGTGGGCGATGATCCTCAGCGGCGCCCAGTCGGCGCTGGCCGGCCTCTTCTTCGTCAAGATGGCGGGCGGCGCTGAGGCCATCGGCATCGCCAATGTCGCGCCCTATGCCGCCTTCGGCGCCTTCTACTTCCTGGTGTCCGCGGTGTGGCTTTCGGTCAGCGATATCCTTCGCAAGTCGCCGCAGGCCGTGCGTTGAGATTTCCTCCGCCGGAGGTTAGGCATGTCTATGGATAAGTCCTCGAACACCGCCGATGACATATTGGCCGCCGCGCGACGCTTCATCGTCGCCGGCGGCTATAATGGGTTCAGCTACGCCGATATCGCCGACGTGGTCGGTCTCCGCAAAGCCAGCATCCATCATCATTTCCCGAGCAAGGTCGACCTGGTGCAAACCCTGGTCAAGCGCTACCTTGAGGATGCCGTGACGGGCATGACGGAGCTCGAGCGCAATGTGCCTGCGCCGCCTCAGTTGCTGCGCACCTATGCCGGCTTCTGGGCGCAGTGCATCGAGGACGCGAGCAGGCCGATCTGCGTCTGCGCGCTGCTTGCCAGCGAGCTTCCGGCCCTTCCGCCTGAGGTGGCCGCGGAGGTCCGGGCCTATTTTCAATTTCTCTCGGGGTGGCTCACCGGCGTCATCGAGCGCGGCGCCGCGCAGGGCACATTGACGATCGCCGCCGCGCCGCGCGTCGAAGCGGAGGCCTTCATGGCGACGGTGCACGGGGCGATGATTTCCGCGCGGGCCTATGGCGATGGATCGAGCTTCGCCATGATCCTGGCACCGACGCTGCAGAAGCTGATCCCGGCGCAAGATTGAAGAGGGATGAAAGCCCGGCAGGCTTGCGGTCACGCCGCCTGCGCCATCCGCTGCGCGCTCATCCGATAGGAAATCGCTTCGGCGAGATGGATGCGGCCGACGGTCTCGCTGGCGTCGAGGTCGGCCAGCGTGCGGGCCACTTTGAGCACGCGGTGATAGGCCCGCGCCGAAAAGCCGAGCTTTTCGCTGGCGTCCTTGAGCAGCGTCAGGCCGGCCGTGTCAGGCTTGGCGATCTCCTCGATGATCGACGGCGGACAGTGCGCGTTGGTGGTGGCGCCGGCGCCGAGCTTCTCCAGCCGCTCGCGCTGCATGGCGCGCGCACGCGCCACGCGCTGCGCCACCGCCGCGCTCGTCTCGGCCTTGTCCGGCCGGATCAAGTCGCTTGCCGACACCGCCGGCACCTCGATCCTGAGGTCGATGCGGTCGAGCAGCGGGCCGGAAATGCGCGCCTGATATTCG
Organism: Mesorhizobium argentiipisi (SeqCode); assembly: GCF_037179585.1. Classification (NCBI taxonomy): domain Bacteria; kingdom Pseudomonadati; phylum Pseudomonadota; class Alphaproteobacteria; order Hyphomicrobiales; family Phyllobacteriaceae; genus Mesorhizobium; species Mesorhizobium argentiipisi (SeqCode). Next base: position 12,587 of record NZ_JAPYKO010000053.1, on the reverse strand, counting down.
GTGCGGCAGCGGTCGCCGCGCAGGCAGCGATAGCCGGGCTCGCCCGACATGCCGCAGCGGCACGGGTTCATCGCCGCCACCAGCTGGATGCGCGCCGGATAGGTGACGCGGTGGTTGGCGCGCGCGATCATGCAGTCGCCGGTTTCCAGCGGCTGGCGCAGCGCATCCAGCGTCTGTGGGGAAAATTCCGGCAGTTCGTCGAGGAACAGCACGCCGTGATGGGCGAGCGAAGCCTCGCCCGGACGCGCGCGCAATCCGCCGCCGACCATCGCCGCCATCGAGGCGGAGTGATGCGGCGCGCGGAAAGGCCGCCGGTCGGTCAGCTTGCCTTCGCCGAGCTCCCCTGCGACGGAGGCGATCATCGAGACTTCCAGGAGCTCCTTGGGCGCCAGCGGCGGCAGGATCGAAGGCAGGCGCTGCGCCAGCATCGACTTGCCCGCGCCCGGCGGGCCGATCATAAGGATATTGTGGGCAATTAATTGACGGTCAGCTCGTCTCCCTGTAGAGCCCTCAAAATGACCAAATCTAAGCCCCAGCCCATCCGGGCGTACTCGTACATCCGCATGTCGACCGACACTCAGCTCCACGGCGATAGCCGCCGGCGGCAGCTGGAGCTGTCCGAGCGGTATGCCGAGAAGCACGGGCTCGAACTCGTCGAGGAGTTCCGGCTTGAGGACATCGGCGTCTCCGCCTTCAGGGGCGCGAACTTGTCGATCGATTCCAGCCTCGGGCGCTTCTTGCAGATAGTCAGGAAGGGTGAGGTGCCTGCCGGCTCCTACCTGCTTCTCGAATCGCTCGATCGTCTGAGCCGACAGGACGTATTCACGTCGCTCTCGCTCTTCACAGATATCATTAAGGCCGGGATCAAGATCGTTACGCTTGCCGACGACCAGGTCTACACATCGGAGAAGACGGACTTTAGCCAACTGGTCGTGTCGCTGGCGATTATGAGCCGAGCCCACGAGGAATCTCAGACCAAGAGCCGTCGGCTTGCCGAGGCCTGGACGAACAAGCGTCGCACCGTGAACGACAGCAAGCTGACGGCCATCTCGCCGTCGTGGCTCGACCTGTCGGCGGACAGGAAGTCTTTCGTCCTCAACGAAGAGCGGACCGTCATCGTCAGATCCATGTTCCAAGACGCAGCAGCGGGCCTCGGCTCCTTTTCGATCGCCAGGCGGTTGAACCAGGCGGGCGTTCCGCCTTTCGGTCGGTCGAGGGGCTGGCAGATGTCGTATGTCAGCAAGATCCTCACCAACCGCGCTGTTATCGGAGAGTACCAGCCGCACACGAAGAGCGGCGGCCGCCGGGTGCCGATTGGCGAGCCAATAAAGGACTATTTCCCTGCCGTCGTGGACGAACAACTCTTCCTGAGGGTGCAGGCCGCTCGCGCGCAGCGGAGGGTGGGCGGTGCCGGGCGCAAGGGCAAGTTCGTGAGCAACCTGTTCTCAGGGTTGGCAAGGTGTGCGTACTGCGGTTCCCGCATGCATTTCGTCAACAAAGGCTTGTCGCCCAAGAGCGGCGGCACGTATCTGATGTGCGACAGCGCTCAGCGCAAGCTCGGCTGCGTCACCAACGCCTGGAGGTACGGGGACTTCGAGGCGTCGTTCCTGACGTTCGTCGAGGAGATCGACCTTCAGCCCCTCATGCACGGTGACGCCGATACGGCCAACCGAGCCAGGTTGGATCAAGCTATCCAGGTGCTGGAGGGTCGGCTGGCTCGGCTGGAGGAGGAGCGCGGTCGGACATTCCGGCTGCTGATGGATCAGGACACGACTTCTGACTTCATCAAGAAGGAGTTCGCCAGGTACCAACGTGAGATCGAGGCCGCGTCGGCTGAGCGTGCCTCGCTGGTGGCGGAGCGTCGCCTTTTCGAGTCGAACGTCGCTCGCTTCCATGAGAGCGGCAACGAGATCCAAGATTTGGTTGCTCAGCTTCGGTCTTCTGCCGAAGACGACACTTATCGACTTCGCGCCAAGGTGGCCGCCCGACTGAAGGCGCTCGTCGATCACGTAAACGTAGCTGCACTGGGGATACGGGCGACCGAGCCGGACAACCTGATGTTGTTCCCAACTGGGGGGCAAGGCGACTTCCAAAGGGCCAAGATCGGTGGCTCCTCGCCGCGCCAGTTCGAGGTCATGTTTCGGGATGGTATGCAGCGGGTTGTTCAGCCTGACAAGACCGACCCCGCCGCTGGTTCAAGCCAGCTCTATCGATGGCTTGAACCCCGGTCTGAGAGCCGGCTCGCTGCACCACCGGCGGACAGATAAAGTCTTGGCGGCTTAGCTGCGTTACCGAATGCCAGGCTTGCTGATCTCGCGCTGATACTCCGCGTGAAGATACCAAAAGTCGGCATAGAGACGGTGCAGCCGCCGGTCTTTGACGCTTGCCTTGAAGTTGTCGTAGTCGATCCCTGCAACTCGATCGGCCAGAATCTCGGCAAACTCGGTCTTGTGGATGAAGAGCCGGCAGGCGTAGTCGGCATCTGGCGAGATCACCACTTCGTAGTCGGGAAAGATATCCCCCAAATGCCTTTTGTTCCGAGCTCTGACCACCAGGGTCCGAGGGCGCTCTCGGTCCTGAACCGCTGAAACAAAACCATCGTTGAAGCAGACCCACATTCATTTTTCTCCGTTGAAGGCGTCCCCCTACAGCCTGCGCATCAGAAATGACATGCCTCCCAAGCGGTGGTCGACATACGGCTATAATACTTCGAACAGGATACAAGCTCTTGGTCAAATCAGCAAGTCGGCATGGATGTAAGTAAAGGAGCTAGGCGACGCACCTCGTTTCATGGTAACAGACAAAAATCTTGCTTCCGATATGTTAACCTTTATCATAATCCGGAAAGGCATATTTCGAATAACATTCTGAGCGCGACCGACTTTATCATGACGAAAAAATCACTATTGACGAATATTTTTTCATCCATACCTGACCGGCGTCAAACCCCTGACAGGTTTCCAATGGCAAACGAACCCGACGTACCAGAACGCCCTCACGCGCCGACCGAACAAGCCTCCGATCTGGTCACCCCCATTCTTGAGCCTAGCTTCGAAGCCAGGCGCCTCAAGGTCGCCATCAACCCCGACTTGATCGACAAGAACGTTAGGGGCAATGAGCTGCTGTTTGCCCTTGGGTGGAATGACGTTGAACTCACCGTCTCGGAGTTCGTCGCACAGATTTCGGCAGGCGTAGCCTATTGCTCTCAATTGAATGGACGCCGCCGGAAATCGGAGAACTTCCATGCTGCCGACGTTGTCTCGGTTGACGTCGACCATGGGATGACTGTCGAGCAAGCGCTGGAATTGCCCTTGGTGCGTGACCATGCTGCTTTTGTTTATACGACCCCAAGCCATCGCCCTGACGCGCATCGTTTCCGTGTCGTGTTCATCTTGCCGAGAACGGTTGTGGACGCCGAAGAGTTGCGAGCAGTAACCCGCTCACTCGCCCTGCGGATCGGCGGCGACTTGTCAGCAACAGACCCGTGCCGCCTCTACTTTGGCAACCGGGGCGCCATCGTCCATCCTATTGGCAAAGTTATCAGCGCCGAAGTCGTCGACGAACTGAAAAGGCAAAACGCGAGCCGCCCGGCTGGCGCGGAAACGGGGGTTAGCTACCGCTCGCAGCTCGCCGTTTCGCCCCATGCCATCATTCGAATCGAGGATGGAAGGACCATTCCGTTTTCCCATCTCACGCGGGGCACTCGGGTATACTGCCCATTCCACAACGACACGAACCCTAGCGCGTTCGTCGTGAGCAGCGGTCGAGCACAACTGGGAATCCATTGCAGCACCTGCAATTTGACTTACTGGCCTTCCGACGCCGAGGAGTTCGACTTTACGGATTTTGAGACTATGGCCAAAGCTGCAGCGAACGGGGAAACCGCATCGCCGTTCCAGAACACCCTGGTGACGATCGGGACAACAGTTACGACCCCGGATCGTCTCGCCAATCCGATGACCTACGTCAAAGCTCCAAAGGGCCAAGGCAAGACCACTGGATTGGTAAGGTTGACGGGTGGATGGCGCGACAAAGTTCTGCTTGTCGGACATCGGAGACTGCTTAGCCGGCAGAGCGCCAGTCGGCTCGGCCTGACAACGTACCTTGACTGCAACCGGAACTGGAAGGGGGACGACGACTGGCGCCTCGACCGCTTCGCGGTAAGTGTCGATAAGATCAAAATGGTGCCGTCGAACAGAAAATACAAAATCGTGATCATCGACGAAAGCGAGCAGGTGCTGGCCCATTTCCTTTCCGACACAATCAGTGCTGATGCCGGTCGAAATCGAGAAGAGCTATTTGTCCACTTCGGCAACCTACTTCGGCGGGCCGAGCATGTCATCGCACTTGACGCTGATTTGGGCTGGCTGACCTTCTTCACGTTGACGCAGGCGAAATTTGGGGTCGATGGCCGTGATCCCTGGGCGCCCGTCCCGGCATTTGACGAATTTAGAGACGCGCCGCCAGAAAACACCCTTGAACAGTTTTTCGTTGGAGCCGTACGCCCGGCTGCCGACTACCAAAGTCGAGTTATCATCAACGAGACGCGACCCGGCGAAGGGAAGGTATTGGAGTTGTATGATTCGGACAGACACCTTGTCGGCGATTTGAAAAACGCACTCAATGACAAAAAGAAGACTGTTGTCGTTTCGAATTCCAAAAGGACAATAGAGGCCTTGGAGAAGGCAATTACGGAAGAGTTTAAAGGCATCAGGACTTTGTTAGTCACCTCTGCCACGAGCAGTAAGAAAGAAGTTAAGGAGTTTATCGAGAATCCGGTTAGCGAGTTCGACAAGTACGACGTGATATTAGCGTCACCGACCATGGGAACGGGCGTCGATATCACCTTTGCCAACAATGAGGAAAAGGTGGATGTCGTCTTTGGACTTTGCCACCCTAACGTCAACAGCCATCTCGATTTTGATCAGCAACTTAGCCGCGTTAGACATCCTCGCCTTGTCAAAGTATGGATATCCCGGCAGAGATATTCTTACGAAACGAGCCTAGATGTAATCAAAGAAGGGATTCTTACTGGAGGACAATACGGCGCCCGATTAGTTGGGCATGAGACGGACGGAGCACCGATATATCGGCGAGACCTTCTCTTGGAGATGGCCGCGTTGAGCGTAAGTCAGAGGCGGGCGTCGATGAACAAGCTGAGGGCAAACTTCATTCGCCACAAGCAAGATCAGGGGTTTCGCATTCTTCACGTTGTGAAGGATGATGGCCAGGCTGCGATAGGGAAGTCGGTCCAGGAGACCGGGATTGCTCTTCTTGACGCTGAATTTGCGGAGCAGGTCGCGGCTGCTCCTGCCGTTAACAGACGGGAATTCGATCGCCTTATCCAAGCTATGAAGCTGGGGGAATCGATCAGCCGAGAGGAAGGCTGGTCGCTTGAGAGGACAAGGCTCGAGCTTTTCTACAGACAGGCGGTGACTGAAGAGCTGATTGCTTCAGATGACCGGGGCAGAACACGAGAAAGAATGCGGCTATATGAGAAATTGATGTCGGAGTCGACCTTGCGGCCGCCTGTCCCGCATCCACCGCTTGGCGAGCGGGACAGGTTTCTGCCAGAACCACGGAGGAAGCCTATTGCCTTGGCGGAGCTTCTCAGCTCAACCCCGATTTTCGGCGATGATGGATTTCGACTAGATGTAGAAGTCCGAAAGGCTGATCTTGTTGACTTTGCCGGATTGGCCATTCGCCAAAAGGCGATCTTTGAAATGCAACTAGGAGTAGAAATCCGTACCGACGTTGACAAGAATCCAATTCAGCAACTCAATCACGTTTTGGCGTTGGTGGGCCAAGAGTTGGCGCCGTCCAGAACAGAGAAGCGAGATGGCCAGAAGATTCGGTACTACTCCCTCAACCCGGAGCTATTGAGCCGGGCGATATCCTTGGTCGAGCGTCGCGACAGGATCAGGGCTTGGGATGAACTCTACCGGATTCACGGTTGGGGACATTTTATAGACGATCTTGACGACTAGGTTGCCAGCCAGGACGAGCACGGCGGGCAACGCACCCCTGCGGCTTTGGGGACACGCCCGGGACTAACAGGGTAGGGGACACCGGGAGTCGTTGTCTTCTATATAGTTCCGGGCGCTGTCCCCGTGTGCGGGTTCTTAAGGGCTCGGACGACTGACGCCTTCCCTATTCCTAAGACGCCGGCGATAGAAGCCATCGAATGGCCTTGTGCGCGCAGTGCAAGAATTTCGGCCGTTTTCGCCCTGGCTGTTGGCGACCGGCCTTTATAGCGACCTTCGAGCTTGGCCTTTTGGATCCCTTCCCTTTGACGTTCAAGCATCATTTCTCGTTCGAACTCGGCGACACCGCCTAGGATGTTAAGCATCAGCTTTCCAGTTGGAGTGCTGGTGTCGATGCCCATATTTTCGATCCTAACTGCGACTGATTTCCCACGGAGCCGATCGAGAACTTCCCACATGTGTTTCACGGACCGAGCGAGACGATCCAACTTCATTACGACAACTGTGTCGCCTTCCCGAGCGTATTCGATTGCTGCGTCCAGGGCCGGCCGTTCGCTAAGCGCCGATGCATGCTCTTCAAAGATTCTTTCGCAACCCAGTCCTTTAAGATCTCTAACCTGGGCGGCTAGCCCGGCGTTCTGTTCGTAAGTAGAGGTGCGTGCATAGCCGATCAGCATCGATCTCTCCGGTCCAATAGGGCGGTGGCTGTACACTGATCCGGTCCAAAGTACATGCCGATTTTGTGGACCAGGCCTGACCTCAGTTCCGGACCGGTCCACTGGACCAAGGCCCAACGGACCACGCGCTTGGCAGGCCCGTTCCCGGCAGGAGGTGGTGCTGATGATAAGCCGCCGCTTGTCGCCGCTGAAAAGGTTTTGTTTAGGGGCGACGGATTACCGATATCGCGTCTGGCTTAATCGTGGCGTCGAACTTCTGAGACGGGCCGTCCGTCCTTTGAGGCCTATCTTCCCTCGCAACCGACCTCAAGACGGCAAGCCCGCCCCAAAACAGGAGGCCGATGACCACCAAGGCCAAGAACCCCGCGATCGTCGGGCGTCCATGGTTGCTTTTTCCGAAATCACCCGTTGATAGGACTTGGTGTGGCGGAAGGGTGAGCTGAGAGGGTGTGCTGCCAAGCGGCGGTCGCGACGGGGGTGGGTTCAACGGTTTGGGGCCGAAATAGGTGCGAAGGACCCCTCCGCGATCACGATAGAAACCGTTCCTTACGACCTTTCCGTCGTCAGAAATGAAGGTGTTTTGATCGATCCAATCGCCCATAGGAGGTCACTTTCAATCCGACGACGTTTCGCTGAAATCAAGGTCACCTTCACCCCAAGACATATGGCGTCGACGATGAACGCCCTTGCTTACCAATCGTGCGATCTCTTCCAAATACTGTCGTCGATCACTGTCTGCAGTCAGCAGTTCTGCTTCGATCCAGCGGGCCAGTTCTTCTCTGCTTTTTGTCATAATTGCCACCACCCTCCGAGTTCGATCCCGGCAATGCGTTTGTCTTGGCCAACCCGATCCAGTTCCGCCCCAGACGTCCATTTACATATTATAGTTGATAAACTCACACTCCGAAACCGTCGATTGATTGGCGCATGGATATGCGCAAACTGGTCGGCAGGAACTTCGCGCGGCTGCGCGCAGCCGCCGGTTTGACGCAGGAGCAGGTCGCCGATCGAGCCGATATCAGCCAGCAGTACATCAGCGGCTTGGAACGCGGGCAGCGAAACCCGAGTGTCGAGACACTATACAAAGTCGCCCAGGCCCTGGGTGTTAGCCACGTCGACCTAGTAAATCCGGACGATGAATCGGGCGGTCGGTAGACGCTTCAAGGATGGCTCGGCAACTAAGCCTAGCCATGGGCGCGCGCGCCGCCCCCTGCGAAAGCAGAGGTCACAAGTTCGAATCTCGTCGGTGTGCCAATGAAATCAACCAGTTGCTGACGTTAGAGGTTAAATTGGCGATCGTCCCACATAGCCGTCCCACAGAACCAGCAAGAAACCAGGGTTACCCGACGGGACAGCCTATCGGCAATCCCGAGCGGCATGAGACGGTCCGACGGGGCAATGTTGGGCGGTCGTGTCCCAGTTTTGGTTGGTGGGAAAACGGGTTTTTTGCTTGATTGGGCAAAATCTGTTCGCTCATCTACGGCCCATGTTGGTCTTCGTTGATGAGTCGGGAGATCCCGGCTTCAAGGTTTCGAAGGGGTCCTCGCCTGCCTTTGTGGTGGCTATGGTAGCATTCAGTCAACGGGCTGTGGCGTTGGAAGTACAAGCTGCCATTGAAGCAGCCGCGAAGCAGCATAAGGTCTTTCCGGAGTTTAAATTCAGCAAAAGCCGCCCGGAAATCAGAGATGCGTTCTTCGACGCCATGTCACCGTTTGATTTCTGCGTCAGAGCTATTGTGGTCCAGAAGGACCGCATCCAGAGCGGGTATCTCCGGTCAAACAAGGAGGCGTTTTATAGCTTCTTCGTCAAATCAATGCTCAAGTTTGACAACGGCCTATTGAAGGACGCCAAAATAGTCATCGATGGCTCTGGCGAACGCCTGTTCAAACAGGAGCTCTCTGGTTATCTGCGACGGCATACCGAAAGAGGGGCGATCAACTCGGTGCGGTTTTCCGATTCAAGGAGCGATCGTCTTGTCCAACTCGCTGACATGTGCACCGGTGCCATCGCGCGTTCCTACCGAAATAACCGCGACGATGCGGGACGGTGGCGCCAAATGCTAAAGGGGAAAATCGAAGATGTTTGGGATTTTAGGTGAGGGGTTGCGCCCTGCCTGCCTATCTTGACGATCGTCAAGCACGCACACCATCCGGTGACAATTCGGCCAGGCAGGGCGACTTTTCGCCTCCTAATGTCGGTGAGTTCGCGTTAATGTCAAGTTAAGATTTGACCGATTCAGCTCTTGCGGACTCACTTTTTGTGTCGTGTCAAGCGGCAATCTAGATATTGTGCCTTCCGATTCTTGGGTGCAATAGCTGCATAGTTTCAGCAAAGCGTCTCGCACGCCACACCGTCGCTGTCTCGATCCAGCTTGCCGCCCCATGAGCAGTTCTGCAGATACCATTGGGCCTCGTCGCAGGAACTGATCTGCTTGCACGTCCGCCGCGGCTCGCATGAATAGCCGCTCTGCGCGACCAGCTTGCGGCTGATGATGCCGAGCGGCCGGCTCGCCGGCGCCGCGCCGTCGGCATGAGACGCGCGCCAATCCCATGGCGCCTCAAATTTCCCGACCCATAGACCGACCTTCGCCGCTTCCGCTTTCGCCTGCTGCGCCGCATAGGCACCGTTGCTGTATCGCGGCCAATCGAGTGCCTGGCCATGCTCGACCATCCACGCCGCCACGCTGGCGCCGTCGGCGCGCCGGCGGTCGCCGACGAAGCGATGATAGCGATCCCAGGTCACGAAGGTGCATTGCACCGGCCTCGAGGCGGCCAGGAAACTATCCAGCGCTTCAGCCGATCGCCGGCCGCATGGATATTCGACCCCCCTGGCGTCGTCGCAGTATTGCCTGCTCTCCGGCGCGTCGATGCCGTTGAAGCGGATCCGCTGCCCGTGAACTTCGATCGTGTCCCCGTCGATGATGGATGCGACGCCGCTGATCGGCTCCGGGTGCTTCGGCGCGATCAAGCTCTGCAGACTGAACTCGTGCAGGCTGTCGGCGTGCTGCGTGGCCATCAGAGCAGCCAGCGCGCCGGCCGCGGCGACAGTGACGAAGATCAGCCGTCTCGGCACGCTTGCCCATCGCAGAACACGCAAGCGTCGTGCTCGGGCACGCTTGCGCCACTGGTCAGACCGATTGTCGTGACGAGACCTGTCCAAGCCCTCTCTCCCCGCCGTGAGAATGCGCCGACCGCATCTTTGTGTCCAGATCACGGACGCTTGAGCCGCCGGGCGAGGCCCCGACCCACAACCTCGAAACCCGGCGAGCTACCGGCCCGGGAGAGGGTACCGGCACCTTGTCCGGTGCAAGGTCGATGCCAGCACTCTGGTCCCGAACTGAGACATGTCAAACGGGGTCGGAACTGGACAAGCGATCACGCTGATGCCCGGCCCTTAACATTTGTAAAAGCACCCGCGGCCCAATGCGCGCATGGTAGAACTTCGTCCCCTTGGCGGGGTCGAAGACCATAGCCAACCATTCACCCGCTGGCTTCGGCCGGCGGGTTTTTTGTTTAGCGTTGGCGGGGGATGTAAAGTGCCTCTCCCGATGGCACCTTTGCGGCAAATTGGAGAGTAAACAAGAGCCGGTCCTGGTCATCTGTCACGTTCATGATCCAGGGCGTCCTGTGCTCCCAGAACGACTGCTTGCTGTCGTTGATCGTCTCGCCAGCCGCGCGCACGGCTTCCAGTCGCGCGGCATCTAAGTCCGGGAGATCGGAGCCTTCATGGTCAGGATTGAATGTTCCGTTGTCGACGTGGAAATAATAGATGGGCATGCTGCTCTGCCTTGTTGAACAGCATACAAACTCTCCGCGGACGACTTTGTTGCTCGCCCCCAGCTGCTTGACAACCGTTGGTAGCACAGGCAGTTTCACGGCGTTTGATCCACCTAGGGGGTGTTTTTATGAAGAAGACCTACGAGAAGCCTGTCCTTGTCCGCAAGGCAAAGCTTTCGGCCATCGTCGCCGGGCCATCGGCCCCGCCGCCGGTCCTCTGACTAAGCTTATTCCGATTGAACATGAAGGCCCGTCGGCTTCGGCCGGCGGGTTTTTTGTTGTCTCGACAAGCGGGGACGTAGGCGGCGCCGGTCGGTTCCTGGATTAAAATGTTCCGTAGAGCCCGCCGGCATGAATGGTTATTCGCCCCCCGTCGGTGCGGGGTCTCTTTTGAGCTGTTAACCGTCCCGCGGCTTCGAGGGAACCGCCCGCCACTAACATTTGTTATAGGCGGAATGCAGAAACCAGAAGCCGCATCCGACACGATTCCGGTCAATATTCTGCTTGCCGCCGCCATCCGGCTGCAGGTCGCGATCGATAAACGCCAAGCGGAACAGAAGCGAGGCGCCGAAAATAGGTGCGCCTGACGGGCTTCGGAACCTAAGCCGCGGAAAGGCATTGCCTTTCCATGTTTAGTGACAAAGAAACCGTGATCGTCGAAGCTTGTTTGCTGGTGGCCGTGCCGGTGTCGATCGGCATGGCCGTGCTGTCGGCTGTCCTGTTCCACTGATGAGCACCCGCGGGATCAACTTCGTTGACACGTGGATGGCGGCGCATGCACCGGCCGAGGAAGCAACCGATAACCCTATCGCGGTAAGTGACCTGGCTGACCAGAGCCCTAGTCAAGCGCGCGCTAAAGTATGCCGCTCGCTGCTTGAGATTACCGCGCAGACAAAAAGCCCCGGACAAATCTGCCGGGGCTTTATGTTAGGTCCGCCGATAAATCAGAACTTGTAGTTCAGACCGACGCGAACGGTGTGGAAGGGGACTTTGACGTCAGCACCGAGGGTGTCGAACGTTGCTTTACCCAGGTCGGTGTAAAGATACTCGGACTTGAACGACCAATTGTTGGTGATGGCGTATTCAGCGCCCGCACCAACGGTCCAGCCGACCCTGGTCTTGGAAAAGTCGGCCCCGGGGACAGAGACCTTTTCGTGACCGTAGGCCAAGCCGCCAGTGCCATAGACCAGGAAGCGATCGACGGGCGTATAGCCAATGCGAGCACGCAGCGTGCCGAACCAGTCAACCTTTGTCTCGAGACCGGGACCGCCGAACGATAGCTCGCCCTTAATGTTGGCAGCCTGGATATCGGCTTCCACGCCGTAGACGAATTGGCCAACCTGCCAGTTGTAACCGGCCTGAATGCCGCCCAGGAAGCCACTCGAGCTGAGGTCGAAACCACCAGGGCCGCCGCCGGCAGGATCAAGACTGAACGTGCCGAAACCGCCGCCAGCGTTCACGCCGATATATGCGCCGGTCCAGTCATAAGAAGCAGCAACCGGTGCCTCCTGCAATACGTCAGCCGCATAGGCGGTGCTGGTGGCTAGGACGAGAGCGGTAGCAAGAAGAATCTGTTTCACGGAATAGCCCCTTTGTTGCCTGCTCAGGTCGAATGTACGCCATGAGGCGTCTTCACCTGGGTGCAGACAGCGTTGCTACCGAACTCCATCGATTGTCAACGCCGACAAGTTCGAAGCCGTGGATATTGTTCGGGAGATGCGTGGAAGCCACACTTTCAAGCACGGTTTCGAAAGCGCAGCACAAAATCGCAAATGCCTTCACCCTGGGACGGTACTAAGACGACCTCCGTGCAAGGAATGCACATAAGTCCACATCCATGGCGGGCGCCGGAAACCGCCTGATCGCTCGGCGGAGGGGAATAGACAGAAAAAGCGAGTAGCCAAGTCTCGCAATCCTGCCGCGCTCTAAATCCGTGCATCCGCTCAGACCGGGGAACCATAGCCCGCATCGCTCCCCTCGGTGCGGGCTCTTCTATTGCCGCCGTTGAAATTCCGCCGTCAGCTGTGAATCGGCGTGCAAAATTGACCCCATAAGCCGGGGAATCGGCGTCCAATTTTGACCCCCCTGATGCTTTGATTTGCGACCATCGGCTCGTCGTAGCGAGCGGATGGTGTGGGGGATGAAGTCGG
>NZ_JAPYKO010000052.1:0-20438 GCF_037179585.1 Mesorhizobium argentiipisi (SeqCode) | reverse complement strand
TGTTAGATGGCGCCCGTCAGCGTGCCGACGCCATGCGCTTCAACTTCCGTTGCACCGTTCATCGATGCGCTCCCAGCAGCCTGCGATCCTTGATATGAGCGCGACGGGCGGCATCGCTTCGGCTCGCCGCGGAATCGCCGACATAGAACGTTCCGTCACTCCACATGGCGTGCATGATCACCGCCAGCTTGCGCGCCACGGCGACACAGGCCTTGCGGTGGCACGAGCGTTTGGCGATCGCCTGGCCCCAGTGCTTGACCTTGTCCGTGCCCTTGAAGCGCGTCATCAGCCCCGACGCCGCCTCGTAAAGCGACCGGCGCACGTCAGCGTCGCCGGCTTTCGATATGCGACCCTGGACGTCGATCGAGGTGCCCGACTGCCAGCGCCGCGAGGTCAGGCCGAAGTAGGCCGCAACGTCGCGTGAGCGGCGGAAGCGCGACGGATCGTCGATCGCCGTCATGAACGAAAGTGCTGTGACGGGGCCGACGCCGGGACTGCCATGAAGCGGCGACACAGTTCGCTGCGTTGCCACCATTTGGACGACGAGATCGTGCACCCTGGCAATACTGCCCCCACAGCATTGCCAGATTCGGTTTTTGCGAGCTTGGAATAGCGGCCAAGTAGAGCGAGCCATCGGCATGCATGCAGATCGGCATCCTTTTGACAGCAGTAAGACGTTGCGTTTTCGCCCCGCGTCGAGCTAGCCCAATCCCTTAATTCGGCGCCTGACCGGGCGTGAAGCGAACAACTTCATGCTTGCATGTCTTGCGCAACTCGAAATGCGCCCGCGATGTCTGGCCACCGATGCCAACGGGCGGCTCGACTGCTACGCGTTGCTGTGGCAGCTTGAGCTGTGGTTACCCAAAATTGTCATGGCATTGCGTAACTCGACCACGGAGCAGGAACTTCATGGCGGCAGTTCTCAACATTATCGGACTGGTACTCTCATTCGCAGGCGTGATCATTCTCTTTCGATATGGAATGCCTTTTAAAGTTCGGACGGGCGGCGCGTCACATATCATCCTTGAGCAGATCGACGAGGCTGAGGTAGAACTTGAAGCGCGCTATGACAAATATGGCCAAGGAGGCCTATTGTTAGTTTTCCTTGGCACAGCTTTTCAAATCGCCGCCAACGTTTTCTGATTGCAATAGAGGAAAGTACAGCCGTCCGCAGGCTGCGGCAGCGTGAAAGCCTGGCCCGGGCCAAAGGGATCAAGGCGCCTAGGGAAGTGAGCATGACGGCGACGCCGGTCGACACCAGCATCTGGACATCGAAGGATATCATAACGGCTATCATTGCCACCGGCCTTTTGTCGGCCGCGGCTTCCTGGCTGGTGGATCTGGTCAAGACCTGGTGGAACACCAGGAAGGTCGCGCGCTATGGCGCGATGCGCTGCGCCGCGGAACTGGAGCGCTACGCCGTCGATTGCTGGCACGAATTCATCATGGGCCAAGGTGAGTTTCAGCAGCACCAAAATATCAGTGGCGGCTCATTGCCGCCTGCTCCCGAATTCCCGAACGACATCGATTGGAAGGCGCTTGAGCCGGAGCTCGCCAACGCTGTCCTGTCCTTTACCAACATCATAAAGGTTTCCGAATCTCTCGCCAACTACTCCCATGTGTGGGAGCAAAACCCTTCGACTACCACGCAGCTGCAAAGGAACGCGGGCTAGAAGCACTGAAGCTCGCGGACCGGCTGCGCAGCAACTACGATCTAAAGTCACCCAGCGGTCTCGATCGTGCATGGAAAGAGCTTCAGGAATGACGTCCGAATCGAATGATCTTGCCCTTGCAAGCGTGCCGTTGGTTGCTGGTCTCTCGCCCGACCAAGTTAAGGCCGCCCAGCTTTTTTATCCCTACACCTTCGAGAAGACGATCGCCGCCTTCCAAAACCAGATCCGGTTCGTCCATTATTCATCGGCCGAGGCGGCAATGAAGATGCTCGAAAACGGCGAAGTCTGGATGCGCAAGGCGTCCGCGATGAACGATTTTCGCGAAATAGACTATGGCAAAGAGCTGCTCATCGAGGCTTACAAAGGGGAGGTCGGCCAAAAGCTCAAAAGCTTTCTGGAAGAGAATTTTCCGGCCTTCCTGATGATCTCGAAAAACTTTTCGACGGGTGGTATCCGCACTTTCTCAACAGCACTTATCTAACCTGCATTTCCGAACATCTAGAATCGGAAGATGGCATTGGCCGGCTGTCTATGTGGCGCGCTTACGGGGGCGCGACTGGCGTCGCCGTGGTCATCAAAGGCACCCCGTTCCTGACCCCTACGGATGCATTAAATGCTTACACCAGCCCGGTCGCTTACCTGTCGCCAAAGCAGTTCCAGCGCGAATTCGAGCGGCTTTCCACCGGGCTGATGGCGAATGCAGACCTGTTGAAAAGATGGGGTAAGACGTACGTCCTCAACAACCTCTTTGACGCCTTCCGCGCTGCAACCGTGTGCACCAAGCACCCCGGTTTCCACGAGGAACGCGAATGGCGAGTGGTCTATAATCCCGCCTTCAAAAAATCTGAGCGCATTAAGTCAGCCGTCGAGGTCATCCGCGGCGTGCCGCAAATCGTGCAGAAAATCCCGTTGGCCGATGTGCCAGAGGAGGGGCTGGTCGGTATCACCATCCCCGAGTTGGTCGATCGGGTTATCATTGGCCCGACGAACTTCCCTTTCGAGATGCAAGAGGCGATCGTCGATGTGTTAGTCGCAAACGGAGTGGCAGACGCTCCGTCAAAGGTGATCGTTTCTGATATCCCTTTGAGGCAGGGTTAAACACGACGTCTAGATACGCTGCAGGGACAACCCTTGAGATGACCAAGAACCGACTGCCTCGCGTCGCTGAGACAGGGTTTGCATACTCCTGCAACTTTGGTGCGTTATGTCATCCGACAGAGGCGGACGAGAACGGCTGGGACTATTTTGTCGAGTTTGACGACGAGCCGCACGCTGGCCCAGAGGACACTCGCCCCCCTCATAAGGTGGCATACGTCCAGGTGAAGTCGACGACCGCTCGGAAGCTCGTGGCGCCGATCAAGGTTTCGAACATGCTGAAGGCCGCTAGGTCGACCGATCCTTGGTTCGTATTTCTGTTTGTCAAAACAGCTAGCGGTTGCGATCCAAAGGTCTATGGCCGACACTTTTGGGCGGACCTGATGGGGCAAGGCTTGAAGGCCTCGCGATTGGCACGCCGGGGCGGAGTCCCGATGCACCGAAGGTCGTGTGCCATCAAGTTTCAGGAAGAGGATCGTATCCCAGAACCGCGCGAGATCGCCGCGTGGATGAAAGGGAAAATCGACGCCTTGGGAGCGCGATACGCCGAAGAAAAAACGAAACTCTACAAGAGTATCGGCTTCGAAGATGGCGTCGCGCAAGCGAAGATAACGGTCAAGATCCGTTCAGAATCGGAGGTAGCGGAGAATTTCCTCGGGCTTGGTCAAGGATTGGAGCTTTCGCGCTTTACCGTCACTCCGATGCGATTTGGTATTGCTGACAGTTCACCGACTGTCGATCTGAACAACGGAAAGATTTTCATCGATCCATTGCCTTCCGGAGAATGCGAGCTCAGACTGGTAGGGAAATCCGGGCGGGCGCTGCGCCTTAAAGGCCGGGTCTATACTGCGAGCATTCCGGCACCCGAAGGCCTAAAACGCTTTGCCAGGATATCGGCTCCGCCCATGGAGATCGTCTGCAACTCCAACCCCGAAGGCGGAGGAACATTCGAGTGCAAAATATCCTTGGAGAACTCGAAGAGATACAGCTTCCCTCACCTCGAGCGGTACTCGCTGATGTGCTCTATGATTGCTTCCGGGCGGATGAAGATCGACATCCTGAGGCGAGGTGAGATCATATATTCCGGCGCAGCCTATCCGAGCGGCGTCTCAACCTTCGATGCTCAACGATTTGGCGAAATAGTTCAGGCAGTAAAAACCATCACAGAAAGGTCGGGGCGGCCGCTATTCGAAATTTCCGTTAACGACGTCGCCGCTTCGTTCCCCGAATTGCATATTCTGGAAAGCGTGGCATCCGACAGATCGGTCAAAATAGAACATTCTCAGCCCGAAGCGTTTCCCGATGGATTCGACTCGATGCTCTATTATGCATGCGCACCGATCGGGGAGAAGATGATCGGTTTCTTCGCCAAACGGCAGAAGGTTAAAGATCGGCAGTCCGACAGAGGCCGTGAGCTATTTTTCTCGAAGCCGGAATTCTTGGATTACATATGCCAAGACATTGGCTCATACAGTGTCGCGGACCTTGTATATGAATACAAGCAGGTGGAGGCGGACGAGCCTGATACGGTCCTCTCGTTCGGGAACATCGCGGATATAGTCAGACCTCCCGAAGAGGATCCGACTACCCCCTACAGGCGCCCCGCTTAGGGCCGTTGTCTGGCGCGCCTTCGCGGCTAGGACGATTGCTCCAATCACCCGGCGGCGTCGCCCTTCACGTCATCGACAGTAGACGCCGCTGCAAATTCGCGCAACGCGCGGCGGATGCAAGGTGGCCTGCCACGCCGGGGGCAAACTCGCCAGTGCGCTCCGAACACTGGCTCCCAGGGGAAGGAGAGGGCCTTGCATGATCGCTCGCCGGAGCACCACTCTCCTCCTCCCTCGGCACAATTAAAGGTAACGTCAATGCCGGCCTGGGAGCATCGATCGGCGGCAGTGGTGCGTCAATCCCGGGCTTAGAGCGTCCGTCGGCGGTTCGAACGGCGTTAATGCCGGATGGTGCGAACGGTGTCCGAAATCGCGAAGCTGTGATGTCGCGCTCGGTCGGAGGAATGGCCAGGGAGATCGGGCGACACTCCCCTGCCAGGCGTTCGCGATTTTGGAAGTACTCCCTAAGGAACGAGCGTCTTGAGGCGGCGAACGTCATCAGCGGCCTCGGCCAACAGCCAGTCGCGGAAGGTCGTGATTTTGGGCAGCATCGACGCCGCCTTGGGACACAAGATCCAGTAGGTCTTGGACAATCGCAGAGCCGTAGCGAACGGCCTGACGAGGCGCCCGTTGATCAGGTCCCACGCCGCAAGTGTCGTGCGGGCGAGTGCGACGCCCTGGCCGTCGACGGCGGCGTCTATGACCATGCTGGCGCGGTTCAAGATTGGTCCGTGGGAGAGTTCGGCATGGACTACGCCAGCAGCCTCAAGCCATTCCGACCAGTCCTTTCGGTCGTCAAGATGCAGCAACGGAAATTTCAGCACATCGGAGGGCTCGCGCATCCGCTGGTGCAGTTTGGGACTGCAGACCGCGAACAGTTCCTCTGAGCACAGGCGGACAACGTCATGCCCCGGCCAGTTGCCATCGCCATGCCGCACCGCAAGATCGACATCCTCTCTGGCGAAGTCGACGTGATGCATGGTTGCGGAAATCCTGAGATCGATGGCTGGATGCATCTCGGCAAACCTCCCGAGGCGGTTGACCAACCATTTGGCCGCGAAGTCGGGCGACGTGCTGACCGTCAGCGCTCCGGCCCGCGATAGATGCTGAATGCGTTGCGTGCCGAGAGCTATGCTGTCGAAGGCATCGCGCACCACCTCCAGATAGGAGCGTCCGGCCCGTGTAATGCTCAGCTTTTGACGTTCGCGATCGAACAGCCTGATGCCCAATTCGAGCTCGAGCGCCTTCACTTGATGGCTCACCGCGCCCTGCGTCACTGACAGTTCTTCTGCCGCCCTGGTGAAACTCTCATGGCGCGCCGCCGCCTCGAAGGCTTTGAGGGAATTGAGCGATGGCAGCCGGCGAGCCAATTTCGCACCCTTCATGAGAAAAATTGGGACTAGCACGAGAAACCATGCTTTGCGCGCGCCGGGAGATTGGAGCATTTCAGCGCCACAGGTCAACATGGATGCCGCGAAAGGATGAGAAATGTTCAACCACCCGCTGACTGAAGCGCGGAGGCCTTCATCGTCACTGCCAACACACGTCCGTCACATCGCCAGCAATGTTACACGAGCGATGGTGACGGTATCGCGCTGGATCCAACTTCACTGCCAACGCGAACAATTGGCCGAGCTCGAAGACCATCAGCTTGCAGACCTGGGCCTTAGCCGTACTCAGGTTCGGAACGAATGCGCAAAATGGCCTTGGGAGGCCTAATTCTCGACCGCCCCGCATCGCGGTCGAATCAGCGAAGCAGGATTTATGGACTGCCAAGGCGATGGCGCAGCGCGCCACATACGGCATTGCGCGCTTCATCGAAGCTGCGGCTGGGGTTGGGAAAGGAGACGCGTCATGATTGGCCCGCTCCTGCGCCGTGCAGACAATTGCTGGCGCCGCAACCCGCGCCTTGCGACGCTCGGCGGTGCGCAGGTTGAGGGACAACATGGCGCGCGTCGCATCCGACCTGCTGAGGCCGGTCAGGGCAACGCCGTCCTCATGTGCCGGAATTCCGGAGAAGACATGATAGACGGTCCAGGACCGATCCGCTTCAACGCGGCAGCCATATTGACGATTTGTGAAGTGGCGTCCTGACGCACCACCTTCATTTTCCCAGATCCGAAGCGCGGCGGCACAGCGCTGCCGATCGGTTTCAGTGTTGTGGGCATTCATGATGTTGGCCCTTCCTCATTAATCGCTTGCGTGGCGAGAACGCAGGAATAGAGCGTTGCGCCAGCCACGTCGGCGATCTTCAAGCCGTCCGGCCGCTGCGGCATGTTTAGGGTCTTGGCCAAAAGCCTAGCGATTTCGATCGCGTCGTCGAGGTCCGCCGCTTCCACGATCTCGCGGCCGATCACGGCGTGCGCATCGTCCGCTTCCCGGGTGCGATAGAACTCGATCAGGATCTTCATCGCCCGTCTCGCCGCGTTAGTTCTTGCCCTTGCTGCGCGGGGCACTGATGTTGGCGGCAAGTCTGGTCTGGGTGCCGAACGCGCTTTCAGGCTTGGGCAGCACCTTTTCCTGCTTCGGCTTTCTGATCTCCTTGCTCGAGCGTTTCTGTCCCTTTGACATGTTCGGACGTCCTTTCGATGAGGGTCATAGTGTCACTGGATGAAGTTTCGATCTGTTCGAGACGTCCTGCTGCCACCCGTTCATGAGGGTTCGCCGTCACTGCGATGCGGTATTGCGGCGCATCTCACCTTGGCGGCAGCGTGGCTATGATGCGGTTAATTTCCGTGGTCTTTGGAAAGGTGCCGAAGCCGCCCTTCAGCCGGACAGCCTGTCCGACGGCAAAGAGATACGTTGCGGCTTCGCGGCGGACCGGGCGTGCGTTGCGTTGCATCAGGGTCGTGGTTCTCATCATTGGCTCTGGTCCTGCTCCAGTGCGGCTTCAAGCGATGCCGGTTCGATCGGCACCATCTGCTGCGTGGCTCCGCTGACGGAGATCGCCGGCAGGTAAATGAAAGTGGCGACGCGGCGCCATGCGATCAGGGAAGCCCCTTCGAGGGCTTCCTCGTCATGCTCGACACGATACTCGCCGGGTGGTTGCGGCCCATCAAAGCCAGGCAGCGAAAACGCCGACCTGAAGCGAACGACTGATGGTGTGGTGCGGCTGATCATGAATTGCGGCTTTCCGCGGAACGCTCGCGCGTTTCCGTATCATTCCCACTCGAACCGCTGGGACGATGCCCGACGCTGCCAGTACATCCGTGGTCAGCGTCGGCTTCATTCCAGGGTTCGATTGGAACGAAATGTGCGCCGGACCGACGCATGCCCTCGTTTTTCGAGAATTCGGTGGTGAATGGCGGGGCTCTGACACAAAGCCAACTCGACCAAATAAACGAGTTCTACGTATGCGCCTCAATTGAGTTCCAAACAAGGTCGCGGCGCCTTTTTGTTTGTCCATTGAAATAACAAATCCGCATCCGCGAAATTCAAGTTGACGGAAAGTTTTCCACCAATGCGAATGAGTTTTTGCACACGTCGAATTATTTCATTCGATTTCTTGAGCATTCGCAAGAATTAATTCTGGCACTCCTATCTATCGAGTGCCAACGCGCCTATATCATGGGTAGCGGCCGCCTATGCCGGCCCCAGAAAGAAGTTCCCCATGAAATTCCGGCCACTCCACGACCGAGTCGTCATTCGCCGCGCCGAAGGCGCCACCAAATCCAAGGGCGGCATCATCATTCCCGACAATGCCAAGGAAAAACCGCAGGAAGGCGAAGTTATCGCCGTCGGCCCCGGCGCTCGCGACGAAAGCGGCGCGCTGATCGTGCCCGATGTGAAAGCCGGCGACTTCATCCTGTTCGGCAAATGGTCGGGCACCGAGATCAAGATCGACGGCGAGGACCTTCTGATCATGAAGGAGGCCGACATCATGGGCGTCATCGACAAGAGCGGGATGGATGTCGAAAAAACCGCGGCTTCCAAGAAGGCCGCCTGACCGGCTGGCTTCACGGCAAACCGCCCACTTCAATTTTCAAACGGGATGAAAAGTCATGTCAGCCAAGGAAATCAAATTCTCCACCGATGCCCGAGACCGCATCCTGCGCGGCGTCGAGCTCCTCAACAACGCTGTCAAAGTGACGCTCGGCCCCAAGGGCCGCAACGTCATCATCGACAAGGCCTATGGCGCGCCGCGCATCACCAAGGACGGCGTGACGGTGGCCAAGGAGATCGAACTGACCGACAAGTTCGAGAACATGGGCGCGCAGATGGTGCGCGAAGTGGCCTCGAAGACCAACGACCTTGCCGGTGACGGCACCACCACCGCCACGGTGCTGGCTGCTTCGATCCTGCGTGAAGGCGCCAAGCTGGTGGCCGCCGGCATGAACCCGATGGATTTGAAACGCGGCATCGACCAGGCGGTCGCCGCCGTCGTCGGGGAAATCAAGGCGCGGGCCAAGAAGGTCAAGTCGTCGGCCGAGATCGCGCAGGTCGGCACCATCGCCGCCAATGGCGACGCCACCGTCGGCGCCATGATCGCCAAGGCGATGGACAAGGTCGGCAATGACGGCGTCATCACAGTCGAGGAAGCCAAGACCGCAGACACCGAACTCGACGTCGTCGAGGGCATGCAGTTCGACCGCGGCTACCTCTCGCCCTATTTCGTCACCAACGCCGACAAGATGCGCGCAGAACTGGAGGACCCTTATGTCCTCATCCACGAAAAGAAACTCGGCAATCTGCAGGCGCTGCTGCCGATCCTCGAAGCCGTCGTGCAAAGCGGTAGGCCGCTGCTGATCATCTCCGAGGACGTCGAGGGCGAAGCGCTGGCAACGCTGGTCGTCAACAAGCTCCGCGGCGGCCTCAAGGTCGCGGCCGTCAAGGCGCCGGGCTTCGGCGATCGCCGCAAGGCGATGCTGGAAGACATCGCCGTGCTAACCGCCGGCCAGATGATTTCGGAGGATCTCGGCATCAAGCTGGAGAACGTCACCATCGAAATGCTCGGCCGCGCAAAGCGCGTGCTGATCGAGAAGGACACGACAACGATCGTCGATGGCGCCGGCACCAAGGCCACCATTCAGGTCCGCATCGCCCAGATCAGGGGGCAGATCGAGGAGACGACTTCCGATTATGACAAGGAAAAGCTGCAGGAGCGGCTGGCGAAGCTTGCCGGCGGCGTTGCGGTCATCCGCGTCGGCGGCGCCACCGAATCGGAAGTCAAGGAAAAGAAGGACCGTATCGACGACGCGCTGAACGCCACGCGCGCCGCCGTCGAAGAAGGCATCGTGCCTGGCGGCGGCGTGGCGCTGCTGCGCGCCAGGTCGGCGCTCAGCGGCCTGACCGGCGCCAATGCCGATGTGACGGCAGGAATTTCGATCGTGCTCAGGGCACTCGAGGCGCCGCTCCGCCAGATCGCCGAGAATTCCGGCGTCGAAGGCTCGATCGTCGTCGGCAAGCTCTCGGACAGCAAGGATCACAATCAGGGCTTCGATGCCCAAAACGAGGTCTATGTCGACATGATCAAGGCCGGCATCGTCGACCCGGCCAAGGTGGTGCGCACGGCATTGCAGGATGCCGGCTCGATCGCCGCGCTTTTGATCACCGCCGAAGCCGTGATCACTGACATTCCAGCCAGGGATGCCGCACCTTCACCCGGCGGCGGCGGCATGGGCGGAATGGGATACTGAGGCCTTAAGGTCAGCAGGAGGACTCCGTGCGTGAACCGACACTGCTTCCGGTGTTCGGCAGGTTTGGGGTCAAGCCGCCGGTCGCCGTTGCGGCGACGCGGACCAGAGCCAGGAGCGTGAAGAACGTGGCGGCCAGCATGCGGGAGGGTTTCTCGTCGCACGGAAGCCTGATTTTGAAGCTGGGGGTCGTGCTTTGGATAGTCGTTATCCTGGTGGCAGTGTTTTCCATTCTGCAGAACTGAATAGGCCAATATCGTCGGTGGCGGGCGAAACGAAAGGACGCGGAACATGGCAAACCGCTACGCGCTTCGTATGGACCATCCCGACAGTTGGACCGTTTTCGATGTCTTCACCGGCGAGCCCGCCGAGTGCGATCACAAGATTATGGTCGGCATCAACGGCCGCGAAGCGGACAAGATAGTCGGCCAGCTGAGCGATCAAGATTTCAAGCGGCGGGAAGAGGCCGGCATCTGACTTGTGCTGACGTATTGGCGAAATCTGCCGTTATCATTCGCTAACCAGCGGCCGGGGGCGTTCAGTCCCGTCGTCGCCGGCCAGAACGTGGGCGCCCGCGCTTGAGAGCGTCGACCGTTCTCCGCCCCTAAATGGGAGATGCGTTCTGGACAATGATCATTCGGCCGATGCGATTTCGACTTTTGACAGCAATAGGTCCGCAACGCCTTCATAACACCGGCCAGTGGCGTTCATCACTAAGCCGTCAAACGCCACCGGGCGGGCCCATTTTCGGCCTTTCCGACGGGCTTAAGAATGCAAAAAACCGCCCCGATTGATCAGATCGGGACGGTTATTGATTTATGATAAAATTGGTTGCGGGGAAAGGATTTGGCTTTTCTGTCCCACTGGCTTAACGGCTCCTGCACGGCGAGTATGCGCCTTCAAGAGCCCAGAAACGACATTCGACGGGAGAAACCCAATCGGGTCAGATCACCACCTGGGTGCCGATCTCGACGACTCGTCCGGTCGGTATCTGGAAATACTCCGTCGCATCGGCTGCTGTCCGCGCCAGCCCGATGAACAGCTTGTCCTGCCACACCGGCATGCCGGAATTGGGCGAGGCTTTGAGCGAGCGTCGCGACAGGAAGAAGGATGTCGACATGATGTCGAACTTCCAGCCCTGCTTACGGCAGATCGCGAGCGCACGCGGGATATTCGGCTGCTCCATATAGCCGAAAGTCAGCGTCACTCGCATGAACAGCTCGTTGACCGTTTCCATCTTCACCCGCTCGCTGTCGGCCACTACCGGCTGTGGCGCCGTCACCACCGAAAGGATGACGTTCTGCTCATGCAACACCTTGTAGTGCTTGAGACTGTGCATGAGCGCGGTCGGCGCACTCAGCGGATCGCTGGTCAGGAACACCGCCGTGCCCGAAACCAGATAGGGCTTCTTCTTCAACAGATTACCGGCAAGGAAATCGAGCGGGATCTCATTGCGGCGCGTCTTGTCGAACAGGTACCGGCCGCCGCGCACCCAAGTCCAGATAATGAGGCACATCACCAACGCAATGCTCAGCGTAACCCAGCCTCCTTCGATCACCTTAATGATGTTCGAGCCGAGGAATACCAAGTCCACGATCAGAAAGAGTGCCGACGCTGCAAGGGCGCCGGTAACTGACCAGTTCAAGATTCGGCGCATAACGCTGAAGAGAAGCAGGTCCGTGACCACCATCTGACCGGTGACGGAGATGCCGTAGGCCGATGCGAGGTTGCCCGACTTCTGGAACCCGAGCACCAGCATCATGACGCCGATGCCGAGCAACAAATTGACCCTCGGAAGATAGATTTGGCCAACTTGCGTCTCGGATGTGTGTAGGATGCTGAATCGCGGCAGAAGGTTCAGCTGAACGGCTTGACGCACCAGCGAAAAGGCCCCGGAAATCACAGCCTGACTGGCGATGATCGTCGCGGCGGTGGCCAAGACGACCATCGGCAGCAGCGCCCAGCGAGGTTGCATGTCAAAGAAAACATTCTCTGGCAATTCGGTGCGGTTCAAAACAAAGGCGCCCTGACCAATGTAGTTGAGCAGAAGGCACGGGAACACGATCCACAGCCAAGCCGTCACAATCGGTCTGCGGCCAAAGTGGCCAAGATCGACGTAAAGCGCCTCAGCGCCGGTCACAGCTAGAAAAACAGCGCCGATTGTACCGAGCGCCAGTGCTGGATTGGCCACGAGATAGTGGACGGCGTGGTAGGGATTGACGGCCCACAACACTGCGGGATTGGTGACGATGTGGCTTACTCCGGAAACCCCTAGCGCGAGAAACCATGCGAATGTAATCGGCCCGAAAACGCCTCCAATGGCGCCGGTCCCGAATCGTTGGACCGCGAAGAGCCCAGCAAGAATGACAAGCGTGACTGGCAAGACGTATGGCTCAAGGGCTGGCGTGACGGTCTCAAGACCTTCCACTGCAGCGAGCACCGAGATCGCTGGCGTGATCATAGAGTCGCCCGTAAACAACGCCGCGCCAAGCACGCCTAAGACCAAAATGGCAGCTGAGCGAGCCGGAAGACTACTGGCGGCCAGGGACATCAGGGAGAGCGTGCCGCCTTCGCCCTTGTTGTCCGCTCGAAGAACAAATGTGACGTATTTAACGGTTACGATTAGGGTCAGCGCCCAAATGATCAACGAAAGAATGCCAAGCACATCCTCACGTGTCGCCGATCCGTCCGATGCCGCAACAAACAGGGCTTCGCGAAACGCGTAGAGGGGACTTGTTCCGATATCGCCATAAACGACGCCGAGAGCGCCCAGAACCAGTATTCGCACGCTCTGCTGGGAGTGGACATCATGCGCAGCGGACTGTGCTGCTGCAGCTCCGCCGTCGCCTGCATCGGCATTGCTCATAAACCTGCTCCTCTGGCTAGAGGAAACGTTTCGTTGTCATTGTCATCACCCCGTTTGCTAACTTTCGCCTTCCCGGATGTTTACGGTCGAGCATGCCGGAAATGTTGACGATCAAGGGCCAGGGTCAGGAAGCGAGCCACGATATCGACCAACGTCGAAGGCGTCGCAGGAGGTTCATCGGGGTCGAATGCGAGCCCAATGGCCGCACGCGGGCCCCCAGCCGTTGTTTTTACGGGCCAGAAGTCAAAGCGCGAGGTCAACGCCGGATAAACTCCGGCTCTCACGACAAATCCTGTGGCCAATGACGATTGCGCCGCCTCAATCTCGGCTTCCTGGGGCTCTAAATTGCCGACTTTCTCGACGGAAACCACTTTGCCGTCCAAAACCAGAATGACGACAGGAACCTGGAAGAGCGCTGCAAGCATGTGGCAAGTGATCGAGACGATCGCCTTCGCATTGTCGACCCCCGCGACGTCGCGACTATAGTTTTGCAGCATCGTTGCCTGCCTCCTCAGGAGCGCCGCTTCAATTGCGAGGCGCCGGGAGGTAAAGGCCACGCCACTGACGATAAGTCCGACGACGAAAAGCAGTCCAATCGCCCAGACGTTTGCCGGGTCATCGACGATCAGCGTGTAGCGAGGCTCGGTGAGGAAAAAATTATAGGCGAGCGCACCAAGTATCGCCGAAAAGAGCGTGGGGCCTAAACCGAGGCCAACGGCCCCTATGACCACAGGCACCACAAATATCAGCGAAATATTCGGGATTGCCACCTGGCTGTCGACACCGGCAGCCACGACTGTAGCAAAGGCCGTCATTGCTAACGAAGCAAGATAGCGTACGGCGGCGGGAGCATCGGCCAAGCCGAAAAGCGTATCGGCACCCGGCGACGATGTAATGTCCTGTTGCAGCCTCGGATTGACGTCGGCCATCCTTCACTCCTGGCCAGGGTTGCCGCATACCCAAACCTAGGCCGATATGCATAAAGATTCCATTCGTGCGGCAGGCCCAAGATATAAAGATTCCATAGTCGAAAAGACGGCGGATCCGGGAACTCTGTGCACGCTTGCCACCTTCGGCAGAAGAGCGCCCAAGAACGGGCGGTCGGCGGCTCTCTCGTGGGATCGAAAAAGGAAGAGAAGCAGAACTTTCGTGCGCAACTGGGTTTGTGACCGGCCCTGTGGTCCAACGCAGGACTGCATGCCGAGAAACGCAAAAACCGCCCCGGTTAGACCCGGGACGGTTATAGAATTATGATGAACGTGGCTGCGGGAACTGAATTTAAGCTAGCTTACTTTGTCGCCTTCGACTCCGAATCTCGCAACGGCGGTAACGTGTCTCAGCAAAATCAATGCTTGCCTTTAGAGGCGCGTTGTCTAGCGGCACTCGCCCAAACGACCGCCTTGAGGCCGGAAGGAGGCCAGCAACTTTTCGCGTCCGCATGTCCGTTTTAAGCCGCGGCACCACTGCTGAAGCGCCTCCTAGCCCGTCGCCGAAAAGAGCTCTGTCTAAGCGCGTTGCTGCGGAAGTGGCATCGAAAGCTTTATAAAATTCCTATATCTTTCCCATCCCTCCCGTCTCGAACCTTTATGGCGATCGGGTCCATATTTCCATTCGAAGAAATGCTGTGAAACGCCGTCATCGCCAAGGTGACGAGTGTCCGCGTGCAGTTTTCAACCCGACTGTGCGGGCTGTGGACACAAGTGGAAAACAAGGAACACCTGCGATGGACCTCATAGTTCTCGGGATCGGGGTTTTATTCTTCGCCCTGTCCCTGGCCTACGTCAAAGCCTGCGACAGAATCTGAGCAAGGGGCCGTACCATGCTTTTCGACTACATCTTCGGCGGCGCGGTGACCTTGTTCCTGCTTGCCTACCTTACCTATGCGCTCATCCGCCCCGAGCGCTTCTGAACGGTACGCGGAGAGCCCATCATGACTATAAATGGCTGGATACAGATCCTCATCTATTGCGGGATCCTGCTTTTGCTCGTGAAGCCGCTCGGCGGCTACATGTACCGCGTCTTCAACGGCGACCGCACCTTGCTCTCGCCCGTGCTCGTCCCGATCGAGCGCGGCCTCTACCGTCTCTCCGGGACAAGCGAGAAGGAAGAACAGCATTGGGCCGTCTATGCGACGGCCATGCTGCTCTTCAACCTTGTGGGCCTTCTCGTTCTCTATGCGCTGCAGCGGCTGCAGGGCGTGCTGCCCTACAATCCGGCAGGCATGAGCGCGGTCGACCCGCAGCTCGCCTTCAACACCGCCGCGAGCTTCGTCACCAACACCAACTGGCAGAACTACGGCGGCGAAAGCACGATGTCCTATCTCGTGCAGATGGCGGGCCTCACCGTCCAGAATTTCGTCTCGGCCGCCACCGGCATCGCCATCGCTATCGCACTGATCCGCGGCTTCGCTCGTGCTTCGGGCAAGTCGATCGGCAATTTCTGGGTCGATCTGACGCGCTGCACGCTCTACCTGCTCCTGCCGATGTGCATCGTGCTGACGCTGGTCTATGTCTGGCTCGGCATTCCGCAGACGCTTGGACCTTATGTCGACGCCACCACGCTGGAAGGCGCCAAGCAGACCATCGCGCTCGGACCGGTCGCCTCGCAGGTCGCCATCAAGATGCTCGGCACCAATGGCGGCGGCTTCTTCAACGCCAATGCCGCGCATCCGTTCGAGAATCCGGACGCGATCTCGAACATGATCCAGATGCTGACGATCTTCGCGCTCGGCGCCGGCCTCACCAACGTCTTCGGGCGCATGGTCGGCAATCAGCGCCAGGGCTGGGCGATCCTCGCCTCGATGGGGGTTCTGTTCATAATCGGCGTCATCGTCTGCTACTGGGCCGAGGCCGCGGGCAACCCGCTGGTGCATGCGCTCGGCATCGACGGCGGCAACATGGAAGGCAAGGAGACACGCTTCGGCATTGCCGCCTCGGCGCTGTTCGCGGTCATCACCACGGCTGCCTCCTGCGGCGCCGTCAACGCCATGCACGATAGCTTCACCGCGCTCGGCGGCATGATCCCGCTCATCAACATGCAGCTCGGCGAAGTCATCGTCGGCGGCGTCGGCGCCGGTTTCTACGGCATCCTGATGTTCGTCGTCGTCGCCGTCTTCGTTGCCGGCCTGATGGTCGGCCGCACGCCGGAATATCTCGGCAAGAAGATCGAGGCCAGGGAGGTCAAGATGGCGATGCTCGCCATTCTGTGCCTGCCGCTGGCCATGCTGATCTTCACGGCCGTCGCCGTGGTCCTGCCGAGCGCCGTGGGCTCGATGGCCAATGGCGGCCCGCACGGCTTCACCGAGGTGCTCTATGCCTATACCTCGGCGGCCGCCAACAACGGCTCGGCCTTCGGCGGCCTCACCGGCAATACGCCTTGGTACAACCTGACCATCGCCATCGGCATGCTGATGGGCCGCTTCCTGGTCATCATCCCGGCTCTGGCCATTGCCGGCTCGCTAGCGGCGAAGAAGATCGTGCCCGCTTCGGCCGGCACCTTCCCGACCGACAGCATGCTGTTCGTGGGCCTGCTGGTCGGCGTCATCGTCATCGTCGGCGGCCTCACCTTCTTCCCGTCGCTCGCCGTCGGCCCGATCGTCGAGCATCTGGCGATGATCCATGGACAGACCTTCTGAGATGACCATGCCCCGCTTCAACGACATACGTCGGCACGACGGTTACCACACCGGTGACGGAGCGCCCGACAACGGAAGGGACGAAAAACCTCGTCTTTTCCCGACGCTTTCAACCTTTCTCGGCATGGCGGCCGTGCTGTTCGTGCTGTGGCTGCTGGCCGTCGGCCTTCCGCACCTCTTCCCGAAGATCGAACACCCGGCGCCGTCCAACATAACCGATACTGGAGCCTCGAAATGAGCCAGTCCAAATCCGCGAGCATTGTCGATGCCCGCATCCTTGTGCCCGCCATCGGCGGCGCCTTCCGCAAGCTTGATCCGCGCACGCTGGTCAGGAATCCGGTGATGTTCGTCGTCGCCATTGTCTCGTTGCTCACCACCGTGCTTTTCATCCGCGATCTCATCTCCGGCGGCGGGGATCTTGGCTTCACCCTGCAGATCATCATTTGGCTGTGGTTCACCGTGCTGTTCGCCAATTTCGCCGAGGCCGTCGCCGAAGGCCGCGGCAAGGCGCAGGCCGACTCGCTGCGCAAGGCGCGCACCGAGACCCAGGCCAAGCTGCTCACCAATGGCGACCGCGCCAAGTACAAGCTGGTGCCTGGCACCAGCCTGAAGGTCGGCGATGTCGTGCTGGTCGAGGCCGGCGACATCATCCCGTCCGACGGCGAGGTGATCGAAGGCGTGGCCTCCGTCAACGAAGCGGCGATCACCGGCGAGTCCGCGCCCGTCATCCGCGAGTCCGGCGGCGACCGCTCCGCCGTCACCGGCGGCACCCAGGTGCTTTCCGACTGGATCCGTGTGCGCATCTCCGCCGCCTCCGGCCAGACCTTCCTCGACCGCATGATCTCGCTGGTCGAGGGCGCCGAGCGCCAGAAGACGCCGAACGAGATCGCGCTCAACATCCTGCTGGTCGGCATGACGCTGATCTTCGTGCTGGCGACCGCGACCATCCCGAGCTTCGCCTCCTACTCGGGCGGCTATATCCCGGTGACGATCCTTGTTGCCCTGTTCGTCACGCTGATCCCGACCACGATCGGCGCGCTGCTGTCGGCCATCGGCATCGCCGGCATGGACCGCCTGGTGCGCTTCAACGTGCTTGCCATGTCCGGCCGCGCCGTCGAGGCCGCAGGCGATGTCGACACGCTGCTCCTCGACAAGACCGGCACCATCACGCTCGGCAACCGCCAGGCGACCGAGTTCCGTCCGGTCAAGGGTGTCACCGAACAGGAGCTGGCCGACGCCGCCCAGCTGGCCTCGCTCGCCGACGAGACGCCGGAAGGCCGCTCGATCGTCGTGCTGGCCAAGGAGAAATACGGCATCCGCGCCCGCGACATGGCGACCCTGCACGCGGCTTTCGTGCCCTTCACCGCGCAGACCCGCATGAGCGGCGTCGACATCGACGGCTCGTCGGTGCGTAAGGGCGCCGTCGATGCGGTGCTCAATCACGTCAACCAGGCGACCGTCGCCGCCCATGGCACGCGCCCGACAAGCGACACCATCCGCGATCTCCAGGCCGTTGCCGACGAGATCGCCAAGGCCGGCGGCACGCCGCTGGCGGTCGAGCGGGACGGACGCCTGCTCGGCGTCGTCCACCTCAAGGACATCGTCAAGGGCGGCATAGCCGAGCGTTTCGCCGAGCTGCGCAAGATGGGCATCCGCACGGTGATGATCACCGGCGACAATCCGCTCACAGCGGCGGCGATCGCAGCTGAAGCCGGCGTTGACGACTTCCTTGCCCAGGCGACGCCTGAGAACAAGCTGTCGCTGATCCGCGAGGAGCAGGCCAAGGGCAAGCTGGTCGCCATGTGCGGGGACGGCACCAACGACGCGCCGGCGCTCGCCCAGGCCGATGTCGGCGTCGCCATGAACACCGGCACGGTCGCTGCGCGCGAGGCCGGCAATATGGTCGACCTCGACAGCGACCCGACCAAGCTGATCGAGATCGTCGAGATCGGCAAGGCGCTGTTGATGACGCGCGGCTCGCTGACGACCTTCTCGATCGCCAACGACGTGGCCAAGTACTTCGCCATCATCCCGGCGATGTTCGCGGTCTTCTATGTCGCGCCCGGCCAGTCCACCGGACCGCTGCAGGCGCTCAACATCATGCATCTGGCGACGCCGCAGAGCGCCATCCTGTCGGCCATCATCTTCAACGCGCTGATCATCATCGCGCTGATCCCGCTGTCGCTGAAAGGCGTGAAATATCGTGCCATCGGCGCCGGCTCGCTGCTCACCCGCAACCTGCTCGTCTACGGCCTCGGCGGCATCATCGTGCCCTTCGTCGGCATCAAGGCGATCGACCTGATCGTCACGGC
Source organism: Mesorhizobium argentiipisi (SeqCode) (assembly GCF_037179585.1). NCBI lineage: Bacteria > Pseudomonadati > Pseudomonadota > Alphaproteobacteria > Hyphomicrobiales > Phyllobacteriaceae > Mesorhizobium > Mesorhizobium argentiipisi (SeqCode). The sequence goes on along the minus strand of NZ_JAPYKO010000052.1, from coordinate 1,618 downwards.
TTTCGGCCTCGCATAAGGATTTATCCCGATGTTCAAGCAACTCAGACCCGCCTTTGTCATGATCGTCTTCTTCACGGTGCTGACCGGCCTGATCTATCCGATCGGCATGACCGGCATCGCCCAGGCGCTGTTTCCGAGCCGGGCCAATGGCAGCCTGATCGAGAAGGATGGAAAGGTCATCGGCTCCAGCCTGATCGGCCAGGCCTTTGCCGGCGACCGCTATTTCCACGGCCGGCCGTCGGCCGCCGGCGACGGCTACAATGCGACGTCGTCCAGCGGCTCGAATCTCGGCCCGACCAATCCGAAGCTGATCGAACGCATCAAGGGCGACGCCGAGAAGCTGAAGGCCGAGAACCCGAATGCGCCGGTGCCGATGGACCTCGTCACCACCTCCGGCAGTGGGCTCGATCCCGACATCAGCCCCGAAGCCGCCTACTTCCAGGTGCCGCGCGTCGCCAAGGCCCGCGGCGTCGACGAGGCCAAGGTCAAGGCGCTGGTCGACGGCCATGTCGAAGCGCGCGAGCTTGGCATCCTGGGCGAGCCGGCGGTCAATGTGCTGGCGCTGAACCTGGCGCTTGACGCGCTTAAGTGATCCACGCGCGCCGGGGATCGACACGCCCCCCAGCGCAATTATGATTGGACGCGATGCCCGACGACCGGACCGACTCCGAGAACCGCCCCTCCCCCGACGCGCTGCTGGAGCATGCCGAGCGCGAGGGCCGTGGCCGGCTGCGCATATTTCTCGGCGCAGCACCGGGCGTCGGCAAGACCTACGAGATGCTGATGGCGGGCCGCGCCCGCCGCGCCGACGGCGTCGATGTCGTGATCGGCATCGTAGAGACTCATGGCCGCAAGGAAACCGAGGCCCTGGTCGACGGCTATGAGGTGATCCCGCGCCGCCTGGTCGACTATCGCGGCCAGACCCTGGACGAGATGGACATCGACGCCATCCTGAAGCGGCGCCCCGCTCTCGTTCTGGTCGACGAGCTTGCCCACACCAACGCGCCAGGCAGCCGGCATCCCAAGCGCTATTTCGATGTGCAGGAGATCCTGGCACAAGGCATCGACGTCTACACCACGCTGAACATCCAGCATGTCGAGAGCCTGAACGATGTCGTCGCCCAGATCACGCGCGTCAGGGTGCGCGAGACGGTTCCCGATTCCATCATCGACGAGGCCGACGACGTCGAGATCATCGACCTCACGCCTGACGATCTCATCAAGCGGCTGCAGGACGGCAAGGTCTATTTCCCCAACACCGCGCAGCGCGCCATCGAGAATTATTTTTCGCCGGGCAACCTGACGGCGCTTCGAGAGCTGGCGCTGAGGCGGACTGCCCAGCGCGTCGACGAGCAACTGCTCAACCACATGCAGTCGCACGCCATTCCGGGGCCGTGGGCAGCCGGCGAGCGGGTTCTCGTCTGCGTCGACTCGCAGCCTGGCGGAGCGGCCCGCATCCGCTACGCACGCAGGCTCGCCGACCGGCTGCGCGCGCCCTGGACGGCGCTTCACATCGACACGCCGCGTTTGGCCGGCATGTCCGAGGAAGACAAGGACCGCCTGGCCAGGAACCTGCGCCTCGCCGAGCAGCTCGGCGCCGAGATCACCACGATTCCCG
>NZ_JAPYKO010000051.1:0-20467 GCF_037179585.1 Mesorhizobium argentiipisi (SeqCode) | reverse complement strand
AGAACACGTCCTCGATCGGCATCAGGAACGGCTTGTCCAGCGGACGAACCGGCGTCGGGATATAGGCGTCGACCTGAGCCATCAGCTCGCGGATGGCGTCCTCGCCGATGGTCTTGTTGGAGTCTTCCAACGCAGCCAGCGCCGAGCCCTTGACGATCGGAATGTCGTCGCCGGGGAACTCGTTCTTCGACAGGAGCTCGCGAACCTCGAGCTCGACCAGCTCGAGCAGCTCGGCGTCGTCGACCTGGTCGACCTTGTTCAGGAACACCACGATCGAGGGCACGCCGACCTGGCGGGCCAAGAGGATGTGCTCGCGGGTCTGCGGCATCGGGCCGTCGGCGGCCGACACGACCAGGATCGCGCCGTCCATCTGCGCGGCACCGGTGATCATGTTCTTCACATAGTCGGCGTGGCCGGGGCAGTCGACATGGGCATAGTGACGGTTGGCCGTCTCATACTCGACATGCGCCGTCGAGATCGTGATGCCGCGCGCCTTCTCTTCGGGTGCCGCGTCGATCTGGTCATAGCGCTTGTATTCGCCAAAATACTTCGTGATCGCCGCCGTCAGCGACGTCTTGCCATGATCGACGTGGCCGATCGTGCCAATGTTCACATGCGGCTTGGTGCGCTCGAATTTACCTTTTGCCATAGTCTCTTTCCTTGGACGGCCTTGACCTTCAGTTCAGTCGAATGCGGGGCGATTAGCGACAACGGCCGAAAAACACAAGTACCTTGTGGCTGAGCGGATTCCCGCTCGACCCGAACCAATGGTCGATTTCAGGGGGATATGGCGCGGATATAGGACTGCGGTGCATAAAATCAAAGGCTCCGGCCTGGCCCATTGCCGCCGCGACGCCGCTCTGATTTTGTCGGCGGATGCAGTTCATTCCATCCAATGTCCGTGGTCCGCTGTTCATGATCGTCTCGACGGGATCCTATCTCGTCAACGACACGATGATGAAGCTCGCGACCACCGGACTGCCGCCTTATGAAGTGCTCCTGCTGCGGGGTGCTGCCGCGACGCTGTGGGGCGTGCCGCTGCTTCTGATGCTTGGCTATGCCAGGCAGATCCCGCTGCTCTTCGAGCGCAAAGTGCTGCGCCGCAACCTGTTCGAGTTGCTGGCGATCCTCTGCTATGTCGTCGCCTTGGCGAACATGCAGATCGCGGATTCCACCGCGCTCGGGCAAGTCACACCGCTCATCGTGCTGGTCGGTTGCTCGATGCTGTTCGGCGAAAAGATCGGCGCCACGCGCATGGCGCTGATCGGCCTTGGCTTTGTCGGGGCGCTCATGGTCGCGCAGCCGACCATGCAGGGCATTTCGGTCTATGCGCTGCTGGCGCTCGGCAACGCTGCCTTCGCGGCGGTGCGCGATATAGCCGGCCGCAAGGTGGCCGCCGAGGTGCCGGGCATGATCGTCGCCATCTCCGCGGTCGTGGTGGTGCTGGCCGGCTCAGGTGCGGCGCATCTGGCGACGGAGCAATGGGTGATGCCGGAAGCACGTCATCTGTTGCTGATCGCCGGAGCGGGCCTGTTCCTGATCTTCGGCCATTTCTTCATCTTCATGGCCTACCGGGTCGGGCCGACGAGCGCGGTCGCGCCCTTCTATTACTGCTTCACCGTCTGGGCGGTCATTTCGGGCTTGCTGGTGTTCGGACAGTTTCCCAACGCGCTCGCCGTCTGCGGCATCCTGCTGGTCATGGCCAGCGGTCTCGCCATCGTCTCGCTCGACGAAAGAAAACGCCGGCTGGCCATGGTCGCCTGACGGCGCGCCTCCAGCCTGGGTCGACCCGACCGGGTCGACCTCCAGCAGCCTACTGGCTGTTCCCTGGCCTTCTACAGCGTGCGCTTGCCGGAAATCTGGTGATAGGCCCAAAGCACGACGACCGAGCCGATGACGGCCACGATCAGGCTCCAGATGTTGAGACCTGTGACACCCGCCGAGCCGAAGGCGCTGAAGATCAGCCCGCCGACGATGGCGCCGACAACGCCGAGCACGATGTCCATGATCATGCCCTGGCCGGTCTTGTTGACGATCTTGCTGCCGATGAACCCGGCGATAAGGCCGAGAATGATCCAACTGATAATGCCCATAATTCCCTCCTAATTTCCCCGCCTCGTCATCATGGTCATATGATTGGCAAAAGCTCAAGACAGCTTGAAATTCCGCCCGTTTGCGCCATTGTGGGGCCGGGCGGGCTTGGCTGGATTGGATAAGGAGATCCACGATGGGCCTTTTCGACAATGCCGTTCCGGGCGGCAACATCACCAAACCCCTGATGATCGCGCTCGGCGCGCTTTTGGTCGGCAAGATGCTGAGCGGCAGAAGCGAAGAGGCGGCCGCGCCGCAAGCGCCGGCGCCAACGACTGCGGGAACCGACGCGTCCGCCGATGGCGGCCTGCTCGGCGGTCTCGGCGGCCTGCTCGACAAGCTCAAGGATGCCGGCCACGGCAACGTCGCCGACTCCTGGGTCGGCACGGGCCAGAACCAGCCAATCAACCCGGGTGATCTCGGCTCGGCGCTCGGGCCGTCGGTGATCCGCGAGATCGCGCAGCGCACCGGCATGAACGAGCAGGAGTTGCTGCAGCAGCTCTCCACGGCGCTACCCGGCATCGTCGACAAACTGACGCCAAACGGCCAGATCCCGCAGCACCATCAGGTCGCTTCCGCTTTCAACAGCTAACAGGCTGGGCAAAATGGAAACGCTGCGCGCCACGGCGCGCGGCGTTTTTTGTGCGAACCGGTTGCAGCTATGCTTTGAAACCGTCAACGTCGATTAGTTCGATGACATTGTGAGGATCAGCGCGTAGTGCGTTGATAACCGCCAACCATATACGATGTGCTGTTTCGTACCACCTATGAGTAGCCTCGAAGTCCAGCGACTCTAGCCTGGAGTGGCCGACGCCGTCAGGTGATACCCCGAAGTGTCGACCGGCGTCATAGATATCAATGAATTTGTCGAATTCGTCCGCGCTGAGGTCCGTCACGCCATGCTGCACTACAAATCGCCTCCAGATTACTTTTGGGCTGGCAACCCTCCCGGCCAGCGGCGCTGGATCATTCTGACCAAGCAACTGAGACACGCTCAGACCCAAGGTAGCGACAATGAAAACGCATCGTTCGACTAGATTTTCGGTAGCTTCCTTGTCCTGCAAATAATTTGCGGCGAGTTCATTCCAATAGCGTCGAGCTTGCCGCAACGCATACAGCTGGAGGTTGGTGCTAGCGGTTCCGTCCGTGTTTATCGAATAATATGGTCTCATCGCCCGGCGATCCCTGAAGTAACTTTCGGGAATTTTAGAGGCTTAGCTGGAGCGGGTAGCGGGAATCGAACCCGCATATTCAGCTTGGAAGGCTGCTGCTCTACCACTGAGCTATACCCGCGCCTTGCACTGAGGTACCGGATTCACCCGAAAAGCGCCATGCATTTCGGTCCGAGACTTTTCGTTTCAGGGCTTCCGGGCCGGCAGTGGTGGAGAGGGTTGGATTCGAACCAACGTAGGCTAAGCCAACGGATTTACAGTCCGTCCCCTTTAACCACTCGGGCACCTCTCCAGTCTGCCGCCGGAGCCATGCAACGAGGCGTTCGCGCCGATCCGGAGCCCGAGTAAGATCTTCTCCGAAATCAGCGAAGCGCCTTATGGCGGCAAGGCCGGTGGGTGTCAACCGGCGCGGCCAGGGTTTTTCGAGGATGTTCGGCATTCATTTGTCCAGCCCATATCCTTAGCCGGACGGGACGGCTATAGAGGCCGGCATGAGCGACGATAAAAGCAACAAGCCCGGCACGCGCAAGGACACCCATTATGCCAAGCTGAGGCGCGCGCATCGCGACCAGAAGGCAGGCGGCGCGCCGGCATTCCGGCCGCGCCAGCCGGTGCCGCCGGGCGAAGCACCCGGCGACGGACTGGTGCGGCTTTACGGCTTGCATACGGTGCGGGCCGCGCTCGACAATCCCCGTCGCAAGATCAGGAAGATGCTGGTGACGCGCAACGCCGCCGAACGGCTTTCGATCGGCGAGCTTGCCGCCCTGCCCTTCAACGCCGAGTTGGTCGAGCCGAAGGACATCGACAGGATCACCGGGTCCGATGCCGTGCATCAGGGCGTGCTGATCGAGGCCGAGCCGCTCAAGCCGAAGCGTCTCGACGCGCTCGGCGACACAAAGCTCGTGCTGGTGCTTGACCAGGTGACGGACCCGCACAATGTCGGTGCGATCCTGCGCTCCGCGGTTGCTTTCGGCGCCGGTGCGCTGATCACCACCGCCCGCCACAGCCCGCAGGAATCGGGCGTGCTGGCCAAATCCGCCTCCGGCGCGCTGGAACATATCGACCAGATCGAGGTGAAGAACCTCGCCGATGCGCTGGGGCAGCTGCACGACGCCGGCTTCCAGACCATCGGGCTCGATTCGGAAGGACCGGTCGAGCTCGAAAAGACCTTCGACAGCGATAAAATCGCGCTGGTGCTGGGCGCGGAAGGCAAGGGCCTGCGCCAGAAAACCCGCGAGACGGTGACGGCACTGGCCCGCCTCGACATGCCCGGCGCCATCCACTCGCTGAACGTATCGAATGCGGCGGCGGTGAGCCTTTATGCGGCGAGGAAATTCATAGCGAGAAGTGAGTAGTGAGTAGACACGAATTCCCTACTGACTACTCTCTAATTCCTACTCACTCCCTATCCCACTTCATGCCCAGCCATCCGCTCCAGTGCTCTCACCAGCGCCGAGTGGTCCTCCTTGGCTCCGCCATTGGCGGCGCAGGAATTGAAGAGCTGCTGTGTGGTCGAGGTGTTGGGCAGCGACACGCCGAGCGCCTTGGCGCCTTCAAGCGCCAGATCGAGGTCCTTCTGGTGCAGTTCGATGCGGAAGCCTGGCGCGAAGGTGCGCTTGATCATGCGCTCGCCATGCACTTCGAGGATGCGCGAGGCGGCGAGCCCGCCCATCAGCGCCTGCCTGACCTTGGCCGGATCGGCGCCCGCCTTCGAGGCGAAGACCAGCGCTTCGCCGACGGCTTCGATGGTGAGCGCCACAACGATCTGGTTGGCGACCTTAGTGGTCTGGCCGACGCCGTTCGGTCCGACCAGCGTGATGTTCTTGCCCATCGTCTCGAACACCGGCCTCGCGCGCTCGAAGGCCTTTTCCTCGCCACCGACCATGATGGTGAGCGAGGCCGCCTTGGCGCCGACCTCGCCACCCGACACCGGCGCGTCGAGATAGTCGCAGCCGAGTTCGTTGATTTTTTTGGCGAATTCCTTGGTGGCGATCGGCGAAATCGAGCTCATGTCGATGACGAGCTTGCCCTTGGTCAAGCCGGAGGCGACGCCGTTCTCGCCGAACAGCACGTCGGCCACCTGGGGCGTATCCGGAACCATGGTGATGATGATGTCGGCGGCCTTCGCCACCGCGTTGTGGCCGGAAACGGTCTTCAGCCCTTTGGCGACAAGGTCAGCAGACGGCTTGGAGCGATGGTCGCTGGCGACGACCGCATAGCCGGCATCAAGAAGATGGCCCGCCATCGGCGCGCCCATGATGCCCAATCCGATGAAACCGATGGTTTCCATTGATTGCTCCTGAAAGCTTGTTCTAACTCATCGAAGGCCGGCGCTGCCCCTCATCCGCCTGCCGGCACCTTCTCCCCATATAGAGACGGGGAGAAGGACGCTCTTAAGCCGCCGCGCTGCCCTGCCCGGCGAATTCGGGGAACCAGCCGAGCCCGGCCTCGGTGCCGGCCTTCGGCTTGTATTCGGCGCCGATCCAGCCGGAATAGCCGAGGCGATCGATGTGATCGTAGATGAAGGGATAGTTGATCTCGCCCGTCCCCGGCTCGTGACGGCCGGGATTGTCCGCAAGCTGGATATGCGCGATGCGGCCGAGGTTCGCCTCGATGGTACGGGCGAGATCCCCCTCCATGATCTGCATGTGATAGATGTCGTATTGCAGGAACAGGTTCTTCGAGCCGATGCGGTCGATCAGCGCCAGAGCCTGGTCGGAATAGTTCAGGAAGAAGCCGGGGATGTCGCGGGTGTTGATCGGCTCGATCAAGAGCCTGATGCCGGCCTGCTCCAGCTTCTCTGCCGCGAAAGCGAGATTCTCGGCAAAGACGTTTTCCAGCACGGCCCGGTCGGCGCCTTGCGGCGCGATACCGGCCAGGCAGTTGATCTGTTCGCAGCCCAGCGCATGCGCATAGGTGATCGCTTTGGCGACGCCCTGCCTGAATTCCGGCACGCGGTCCGGCAGCACGGCAATGCCGCGCTCGCCCTTCGCCCAGTCGCCGGCCGGCAGGTTGAACAGAACCTGCGTCAGGCCGTTCTTCTTCAGCCGCGCCGCGACGACGTCCGGCGCATGGTCATACGGGCCGATATATTCGATGCCCTTGAAGCCCGCGCGGGCGGCGGCATCGAAACGATCGAGAAAATCATGCTCGCCGAAGAGCATCGAAAGATTGGCTGAAAAACGCGGCATTCCTTTTTCTCCTTCTTTTTCTGCCTGCCCCAGGCTCGCCTAGTCCAACATCATGATGGCCGTCGGCGCATCCTCGTTGCGTTCGGCAAGCTCCTCGAACTCGGTGATCTTGTCGATTTCCGTGCCCATGGAAATGTTGGTGACGCGCTCGAGGATGACTTCGAGAACCACTGGAACCTGGTGCTCCTTCATCAGCCGCTGCGCCTCCTTGAAGGCACCGGCGAATTCCTCGGGCTTCTTCACGCGGACCGCCTTGCAGCCCATCGCCTCGGCCACCGCGACATGGTCGACGCCATAGCCGGCCTCCGGATCGCCGGCACGGTTGACGTTCTCGAAGGCAAGGCTCACCTCATAGTCCATCGAAAAACCGCGCTGCGCCTGTCGGATGAGGCCGAGATAGGCGTTGTTCACGACGACGTGGATATAAGGCAGCTTGTGCTGGGCGCCGACGGCCAGTTCCTCGATCATGAACTGGAAGTCGTAGTCCCCGGAGAGCGCCACGATATCGCGATCCGGATCGGCGGCGCGCACGCCGAGCGCGGCCGGCAGCGTCCAGCCGAGCGGGCCGGCCTGGCCGCAATTGATCCAGTTGCGCGGCTTGTAGACATGCAGGAACTGCGCGCCGGCGATCTGCGACAGGCCGATCGTGGTGACATAGGTGGTGTCGCGGGCAAACGCCTTGTTCATCTCCTCATAGACGCGCTGTGGCTTCAGCGGCACCTGCTCGAAATGCGTCTTGCGCTTCATCGTCTTCTTGCGCTGCTGGCATTCTTTTGCCCAGCCCGACCAGTCACGCAGCTTGCCGGCGGTGCGCCATTCCGTGGCGACGTCGAGCAGGATCTTCAGCGCGGCACCCGCATCCGAGACAAAGCCGAGATCCGGTGCGAAGACGCGGCCGATCTGCGTCGGCTCGATGTCGACATGGATGAATTTTTTCCCCTTGGTATAGACGTCGACCGAGCCGGTGTGGCGGTTGGCCCAGCGGTTGCCGATGCCGAAGACGAAATCGGCGGCAAGCATCGTCGCATTGCCGTAGCGGTGCGATGTCTGCAGGCCGCACATCCCAGCCATCAGCCGATGGTCGTCGGGGATCGCGCCCCAGCCCATCAAAGTCGGGATGAGCGGCACGCCGGTGACTTCGGCGAATTCGATCAAAAGGTCGGAAGCGTCGGCATTGATGATGCCGCCGCCGGCGACGATCAGCGGCTTTTCCGCCTCGTTGAGCATCGCCAGCGCCTTCTCGGCCTGGGCGCGCGTCATCGCCGGCTTGAAGGGGGCGAGCGGCTCGTAAGCGTCGATGTCGAACTCGATCTCGGCAAGCTGCACGTCGAGCGGCAGGTCGATCAGCACCGGTCCGGGCCGCGAGGAGCGCATCAGGTGAAACGCCTTCTGCAGCGCCATCGGGACAAGGTAAGGTTCCATGACGGTGACCGCCCATTTGGCGACAGGTGCTGCGATCGAAGCGATGTCGACGGCCTGAAAATCCTCCTTGTTGAGGCGCGCGCGGGGCGCCTGCCCGGTGATGCAGAGGATCGGAATTGAATCCGCGGAGGCCGAATAGAGGCCGGTGATCATGTCGGTGCCGGCCGGACCGGAAGTGCCGATGCAGAGCCCGATATTGCCGGCCTTGGCCCGCGTGTATCCTTCGGCCATGTGCGAGGCGCCCTCGACATGGCGTGCCAGCACATGGCGGATGGTGCCGCGCGCCTTCAGGGCCGAATAGAGCGGGTTGATCGCCGCGCCCGGCACGCCGAAGGCATTGGTGATACCTTCCTTTTCGAGAACGAGAACCGCCGCGTCGACAGCGCGCATCCTGGCCATGACAAGCCTCCATTTCGTTGGTTGGCTTGACAATGACAGCGCGCCTTCTATTTTTCAATTTTTTCAGAATATTTTTTCATTTCTAAAAAACGGCTATTATGCGCTGATATTGCTTCACTTTTCGTTTTCCAGAAAATCCATCGCAGCAACGACTGAAAAACTTTTTCATTGCCTCCGAGCCAAAATCGACGAGAATGCCGCCTATGGATACGACGGAAAAACGCCAGCGCGGCCGGCCGCGCGCCTTCAACGGCCCGTCCGAAGCAGCGTCGGTGCAGTCGCTCGACCGGGCGCTGCGGATCCTCGCGATCGTCGCCGAGGCCAGCGGCTTGTCGCTGAGTGAAATCGCAGCGCAAAGCGGCATTGCCGCCTCCACCGCCTATCGCATGCTGACGACGCTCGAGAACCACGGCATGGTCGAGTTCGATACGACCGACCAGCTCTGGTCCGTCGGCGTCGAGACCTACCGCATGGGCGCTGCTTTCCTGCGTCGGCGCAAGCTGGTCGACCGCGCGCGCATCGTGATGCAGGAATTGATGGAAAAGACCGGCGAGACGGCCAATCTCGGCGTCGCCGAGGACGATTGCGTCGTCTTCGTCAGCCAGGTCGAAACACACCAGGCGATCCGCGCCTTCTTCCGGCCGGGCACCCGCAGCCCCTTTCATGCTTCCGGCATCGGCAAGGCCGTGCTGGCGCATCTCGAGCCCGAACGGGTCGCCGCTATTCTGCGCAAGGCAGGCCTGCAGCGTTACACCGACAAGACGCTTTCCGACATCTCGGCGCTGGCTCACGATCTCGCCACCATCAAGCATCGCGGCTGGTCGGTGGACGACGAAGAGCGCCACCCCGGCATGCGCTGCGTGGCCGCCGCCATCTTCAACGAGTATGGCGAGCCGATCGGCGGCGTTTCGGTGTCCGGCCCGACAGTGCGGGTCACGCCCGAGCGGCTGGCCGAAATCGGTCCGCTGGTGCGCGAGGCCGCGGTCGAGGTGACGAAGATGATCGGGGGCGTGAAAGCCTACTAGAGCGGTTCACCGTTTCACGGAAACGCCGAACCGCTCTATCTCCTTGTTTTGACGCAATTCCGGACGGAAAACCGCACACACTTTTCCTGGAATTGCTCTAACTAAGACGCGCCTGGCAATGCGCTCTTTGCCGATATGTCGAAGAAATCGAGCAGGATCGCCAGGCCGACGCCACAGGCCGCCAAGATGAGGCCGGTGATGAATATCCGACAGGCGCGGTCATGAATGCTTCGCTTCAGGGATTTGACGTCGAGCAGAATGGCAAGCGCCCGCATCTGCAGCGCGATGCCGACCAGGATCGGCAGGACGGCAATCAGATGGTAGGTCTGCCATGGGATCGGGTTGGCCGCCCAATGGGTGATGAAGCCTAGCGAGAACGCCAACAGGATGCCGACGATGGTGATGGTGCCGTTGCGGAAAACCGGTTCGACCCGTTCTTCCTTGGGATCCTGATTGTCCAAGCGAGCCTCCCCGCGATTGGCGTGAAGGCCAGATTAAACGCTCGCAAAATCGCTGTACATCGTTGGTTGCCCAGCAGGAACCGACCGACCATAGCCAGGCTGGACGCCGGACTTGACCGTCTTGCCGGGGCGTCGGGATGCATGCGAAAGGGCACGGATGCGGAAAACAGTTTACCTCTTATCCGCCGCCTCACTTTGTGGATGCGTGGCGGCGGCACCGTCGGTCGAGCCCATCGGCAGCCCCAGCAGCAACCCGCTGGTCGATCCCATTCCGATCTCGCTGGCTCTTGAGGAGATCATCACCGCCAGCGTGCGCCAGCATTTGAAGAACCCTCTCGCTGCCAAATTCGGGACGATGCTCGCCGGAGAACGCAGTTTGAACGGCCGCCACGAGATCGTGGTGTGCGGCTATGTCGACGATAAGGGCTCTCCCGGCGGCAGCGAGGCTTTCACCGGCACGATCTATCCCGATGGCGGAAACAGCTTCGAACTCGTTGCGATAAATGACGTTTCAGTCAGCGCCGCCTGCAAGGCGGCGGGATTGGCGCTGCCAGGGTTGAAGTCCAATTCCTGAATTGGTCGAGGCAGGACATCGTCCGCTTCAAATCGGGCCAGTCAGGCGGATACGTAACGCTCCAACGCAAGAAAAAGGGGCTGCGCGCAGCCCCATTTCCAGTCGTTGATTTAGCTCCTTCCTAAAGCCTGCAATAGCGCGGGCCGTCGTAGCTCATATAGGTGTCGGTGCGCTCGTCGTAGCTGGCGTAGCGGGCGTAGCAGCGGCGGACGTGGATTGAGTCGTAGCCGTCGTCTTCGACATAGACGCTGCGAGGCTGCTGCTGGGCAAGCAGGCTGCCGAGAACGAAACCGCCAACACCGGCGGCAATGCCGATGCCGAGCTCGCGGCGGTGATGATGGTCGTGGGCGGCCGAAGGCTGGACGGTGCCGACGAGCGAGCCGGCGGCGACGGTGGTGGCGATGAGGCCGGAAACGATGGTGCGCTTGAACATGACGATCTCCTGTTTCGTTGGAGAGGCGAACCATCCGCCTCTTGATCGTCTGTCGCTGCGGCCCGGGAAAAGGTTCGAAATTTTTTTGCCAATAGCGGATAGGGAGTAGCGAATAGGGACAGTTCACGATCCGGACCCCCTATTCGCTACTCGCTATTCTCTATCCCATACCCGTGATGTGCCTCAGCCAGAAGGCCAGCACGATGAAGCCGACAAAGGTGGCGACGCCGGTCCAGTCGATGTTGGCCTTCTTCAGATCGCTGATGGCCTTCACCAGCAGAAGCCAGGTCACGACGATGAGCGGCAGGATGATGACGAATCTGATCATGCGGCACCCGTTCGATGCGATTGCACGTGAACTAGATGTAGGAAGCGGCGCAGCGCTTTTCAGCATGCCGGCCAAGCCACGCCCTCCATTAGCAACCCAAAACGGAGTTTTGTCTTTACTGGCGCACGAAATGTGCTACCGGAGCGCCGTGCCCTTGTAGCTCAGCTGGTAGAGCAGCGGTTTTGTAATTCGCTGGATCAATCGGTTAAGGCGTAGAAAAGACGCGATGTTTTTCAAAGCCTCGTTTCAGGGGTATACGTACGGGTAAATGTGCCGCCTTAGCTCAGATGGTAGAGCAGTAGTTTTGTAAACTATTGGTCGGGGGTTCGAGTCCCTCAGGCGGCACCACCATCCGGCTGCCATATCCGATCTGCTCAATTGGCGAGTGTATTCAATGGATCGGCAACCCCGAGTCGACAGAGCCAGCGAATATGAGTTCGCCACTATCTGCGCGAATGCCGGCGTGCACCCGCAAAAGGTCAGTGAGGATGAAACCGGTTGGGATTACCTAGTTGAGTTTCCCCCGGACCCAAACTTTGCGCCAGCGGATGCACAACCAGCGGGTCGCTCTGCGTACGCGCAAATCAAATCGACGATTGGTCGCTACCACCGAACATCAATCACTTTGTCGAACGCGCGTCGAATGGCGCAACAAGGCCATCCGTGGTTCATCGTCCTATTTTATAGATTGCCTTCGGGTGAACGTAGGATTTATGCGCGGCACTTCTGGATCGAGCTTATTTCAGAGAGCTTGAAAGCCGTGCGGGCAGCAGACCTAGCGAACGAAAAACTTCACAAAAAGACGCTGACAATTTCCTTCGAAGACAGCGACGATCATACAGGCGATCTGATTCGATGGATCGAAGAGACAATCGCAAAGGCTGGCGTCGATTACCAAAGGCAGAAACTCAATGCCTTCCATTCCGTGGGCTACGAGGACGGCCACGGCTCGATAAAATTTAGCTTCCAATCTGACAACGCAGATGAATTTGCCAAGGCTTTGTTGGGCATTGGCGAGGTAAAAATACAAAACTTCGAAATGACCCCGAAGCGGTTCGGAATGGCGGACCAGCGCGGTCATCTAATGGCCAGTACCGCAACCCTTCAAAGCTCGCCAGCAACGTGGAAAGACTGTGTGATCAAAATAAGGGCAAGAGGCGAGGACGATGCAATTTCGATTCCGGGCAAGGTAGCGTACACGAGTTTTCCGCGAGGGTACGCCCGTTTCACATCCGAATTTCTAGAGATAGTTTGGTCAACGGATGACAACGCTGTGCAATTTAACAGCAAGATTACAATCGAACAGCGTCGCAGTCTGGCTGCGCTTGTGACCCACGTCCGATTGCTGGCCCGTGTTACCAGCAGCGATACGGACATCCAAATATGGATCGAAGGCAGGCGTGCGTTTGGAGGGCGCGGTGAAAAAGCTCGAGATCCACGTCGGTGGAACCAGCTCCATCCGCTGCTGTCGTTCCTTCACTCGCTCGTTGCGGACGACATAAGTGTTTCGATCGCTGAGATCGCGGCAGCGTCGGCAGAGTTGCGCCGTTTTCGGGAAATTGTCGCTTATGGAGTGTCCTGCACTCTAGAATTCACCGATGTTGAGGGGGTTCCACTCGGTGGGGAACGGCTGCTGTACTCCGCGCAGGTGACAGTCGGTCCTGCGACCTTCTTTGCTATTGTCGAGCGGCCGGTTCTCAGGGAGGACCAGAACGGCGAGCAAAGGCATTTTGAGCTCGGTGACCCTCGCATCGTCGACAGCTATGCGGTATCGGGCGCGGCTGTTGACGAGCAATTCCAGGCTGACTTCGAACGAGAGATCAACCAAAGCTCGCGAACCTTGGGAATTGCCGACATACGGCCCGCATTTGAAGGGCGCGAGATACGAATATACACGTCTCCCGGCCTTGATCGGGCGGATGGGTCGGTTGAGTAAGGGGCGCAATCGTCAAACAGTCCAGTCAGTGGCTGCTCGCCCCGCTCGCGTGTATGTTGTGCTCTTAAACCTAAATGTGTGGTCACGGCTCTTCTGGCAGACCTTGAAGTCGCCTTCACCGGATATAAAGCTGATTAGCCTGTCGGCATTGAGACACACCGGGCAAATGAAATGGCTCGGCTGACCGTTCGCTCGATCGTCCTTCAACTTGAAAACCACGTCGTGCTGGGCTGTCTGAAAAAGCTCGTATCTGGCCTTTTCATTCTCGAAGTCGTCTTGCCTCTTCAACTCACGGCTGAGGGCTTTGATAGCTTCACTAAGCTGCACGTTCATCATGTTCGCAGCCGTCAGTTCGGTAGCAAGCGTGTTGAGGAGGGTCTGGGCCTCGCTGCTTTGTGGCTTCTTTTCAGAGGCGAGCAACTTCTTGACAGCCTCTACTGTCGAGACGGCCTTTCCTGTGGCACCTAGCGCGGTCGACGCAAGGCCAAGCACGCTTTCAATCGAACTGAAATCCATCTGATCAACCCCCGCTTGCCGCCCGCACATAGCACGACCCGTTTCCCTATTCAAAGTCCCGTCGGCCACGTGGGATTTACCCCTGTGATTACCCCTGCCCGCGCCCGGTTCGTTGATCGCATTGTTGATCGTTCCATTCGGCACTCGACTAATCGAGCCAGCGTCTGTTTGAATGTTTGCTGCTCATTGCATCCTTACCAACAAGGATTCGACAATAAAGTGCGGAAAGTGCATTATCGCAGGCGGGGTTGGGGATGCTTCCAAT
The DNA here is from genome assembly GCF_037179585.1 of Mesorhizobium argentiipisi (SeqCode). Classification (NCBI taxonomy): domain Bacteria; kingdom Pseudomonadati; phylum Pseudomonadota; class Alphaproteobacteria; order Hyphomicrobiales; family Phyllobacteriaceae; genus Mesorhizobium; species Mesorhizobium argentiipisi (SeqCode). Next base: position 6,654 of record NZ_JAPYKO010000051.1, on the reverse strand, counting down.
GTATTTGCGCTTGTACTTTGTCGCGATGGTTGCGGCCGTAACGTCCGGCTGTGCCGCCGACTATTTGAACAACTATGACACGATGACGCTCGCGTCTGGCGACGCCAACAATACCAACGCGCTGTTGCAAACCGTCGATCCTTTCAATCCGAACAGCAACAACACGCATATCGAAGGTGACGGGCAACGTAGCGTCGCGGTCATTCAGCGCTACAAATCGCCTGCTGCTGGCGGTGGCGGCTACTCCGGTAATTGCCCGACCGATAATAGCACAGCGGCGGACGGCTCACGCTGTGGCGGACGCTCGGCGGAAAGCCGTCCAGGCGGCGCAATGTGATCGGGATAGACAAATCCCGGTACGACAACCGTTCTGACCAGTGGCGGCGGCGCACTGGCGCGAAGCGCTTACGCGCCAGACGGTGGGCAAGCATACCACTCCGGCTAGTCCTTGTGGCCGTCGCCGCGACTTCTGCCTTGGTCACCCAGTTCATCATGCACAACAGCGGATCGATGCCGGAAATCAATCTGCAGAACATCATCAAGCCCAAGCCGGTGGCGCTTACCGGCGTCGCCTCTGTCATCGACGGCGACACCATTGACGTGCATGGGCAACGCGTCCGCTTCAACGGGATCGACGCTCCCGAAAGCCGCCAGTACTGCGACGACGCCAAAGGCTTCGAGTACCCGTGCGGCCGCCGATCCGCCGAAGCCTTGGATGGCTTCCTTGCTGCTTCTAAGCCAGTCCAATGCACGTTCGTTACATGGGATCGCTACGGGCGGTTTGTCGGCGATTGCATTCGCGCCGATGGCGCGAGCGTAGCAGCGTGGATGGTCGAACACGGCCAAGCGCTAGATTGGCCAAAATACAGCAACGGTGCGTATGCCCCGCAACAAGCGAAGGCTGAAGCGGCAAAGGTTGGACTGTGGGTAGGATCGTTTCAGACGCCTTGGGACTGGCGAGCGCAGCACACCGATGACGTACAAGCGCCTTCAAACCATGTGTTTGCACTCGGCAGCGGCAATGCCGCGTGCAACATCAAGGGCAACATCTCGGCAGATGGCGAACGAATTTATCACGTGCCGGGACAAAAATATTACAGCGCAACCGTCATCAACCAAGCCAAAGGCGAAAGATGGTTCTGCTCGGAAGCGGAAGCTGTCGCAGCTGGCTGGCGTCCGTCCAAACGATAGACGAATACACCAATGCAGAAGGGACTTTACCTCGGAAACTACCCTTTTGGAGCAACGTCGACAATGGGCAGCTCATCGTCGGCGAACGATTTGGCCCACAGGCGTTCCAATTCGACCAGATAGAACGACGCCCACGACGACGCATTTACCAAGTGCACCGTCTCTAGGTTTGACCTAAGCGAACCGTCATCCCAATTGGCCGTCGATACAACCGCAAAGCTTTCATTCCGACTATTCGTCGCGGCCAATAGCTTGTCGTGTAGAGACGGCTTGAAAGACGAATGATGATTGGTTTCCAGATAGCGGACAGTAATTCGGCCCCCTCCATCGTGAACCAGGCCCTCGACCCATTTCGCCTTTGTGGCCCTCGCTACACCCACACTTATCCCATACCGGGCCCAATGGAAGTCATCATCGAGCACGATGTTAATGCGCTTGCCCTGGTTCGCTAGACCAACCAAAAAGTCATGAATTTGCTTGCCGCCGATGTCCTGGGTGGTGAGATAGATGTCATCGAAAGGTGCAAGCTTCTTAGTAAGCGTCGAAAGCAAGAAATTGAGATGCGTGGCGGGCATTAGAAATGAGCTGACTGGGTAATCAGCGCTATATACGTTCTTCGCCTTCAAGCAACGAAAGTACGCGTCCGTCACGCCATTCTCTGTAACGGGATCAGTTTGCGCGATAGGGTCGGTCAGGCACCCAAGTTGCCTGTCTACAGCCGATCCTGCATTGGTGCTGTAGAACGCCCAATTGTCAAAGTTGGCATAAAGTGATTGACCAATATTACCCGAGCCGAAGACGTAGACGACATCAGATAACCCAGTGCCTTGAAACTTCCAAAACTTGAGGTGCATGGTGGCGATTTCGCTTCGAGGGCATTTCGCGTTTGGCGCAAACCAAGCGCAACCGACCCATCGCACTTTCAACGCGTTTCCCATACACTGCTGCAATCGCTGAATATTGCTATCCGTAGGCGAGATGCCTCGCGGTTCGGCAGAATCTGTCTCTTCGAAAGATGACTGCTGAACAGTCAAATCCATGGTTATCGGCGCGGCTTTGTTTCTGCTACATATTATGTCTACGACGTCAGGTTCCGAAAAGATGAAGTAGTAAGCTATAAAATGGTCGAATCGCTTATCATTGACGAACTTTGAAAGTTCCACGAACGTTGGAGACTGACTAACAGACGTATCTGAATAATCGCTCTCGGTGCAATAGGAATCTCTTGCCTTTCCTGTGGCGGTTGCCCCACTAAATGTAGGAATGGGTTTATCGTATAAGTGCTCCGCGCAACTTGGTTCCACGAAAATTGTTTTCAGGTTATCGTCGGCTGACGCCCTCTCGTTTGCTCCAATGGTCGCAATCACGCAACTGGCAACGATGAAAGCGTTCTTTGCACTATGCGCTAAAGAGCCCTTCGATAAAGTCCCAAAACTTTTCAAGCCAATCAAGAACTGGAAAACTGCCTTCCCAATTGCCAAAATCGCCATCGAAGGTCGCCTTATAAATGGGAACAATTCTGTCCTTGTCTGGTGTCTTCAGTGGGTCGTCCGGAATTATCGGCGTTGGGAGGGCGCGCCCATATACGTCGAGCGCCCATCGTGGCCACCACTCGTCAGTACTCGGGATAGCTGGAGGACTGAGACTGGAGACATCCTGTTCAGTTGGAGCCACCTCAGGGAAGCGATCTGATAAAACGGCCATGTCAGTGTTAGCGGGATAGGCAAGCAATTCATCCCGGCGATCCGGCGACACCCAAGCTAGTGTCTGGACGAATGCAGCCTCGACAGCCATCCATTGCCTAAATAGCAGTACAGCGTCGAATTGCGCGGCCGTCGCATACATTGCCAGCGCGCCGTCCGGGATCGATTCTTTTAGCGGTTCGAGCCGCTCGAAGTATGCCGAAATACGTCCAAGACGATCACTTTCTGCCTTGGCAAACGCATCGAGGAAGTATGCAACGCTATTCGGTGGAATTACACTCCAGTTGTTGTCAACACCGAACTGCATGGCGTCATGCAGGATCTTAAGCTCAATCGCCAACGTTTCCCGAGTCTGCTCAAACGTTTGTCGCCGTGGGTCGGCCGCGATCTTTCCCTGCAGGAGAGAAACGTTTGAGTGCATTAAGGAGCGGTACTGGGCAAGGCTCCCAACATTCTGCGAATGCGCAAATCCTGGTAGAATCGCTACGACTGCGCTGGCGATCCCGGACGTGAGAACACTTCGACGTGAGGGGCCACATCTAACTGGAGGACGCGGCATTCGACTGCTCCCCGTCAAGATGCTTGTTTATAGTTTGATCATACCCGAGGTAGCAGATTGCGCAAGGCATCTGTCTCCGTTTGTACGGTCACCCACTTTTGTGTATCCTCCGCTCCAATTCGCTTGACGCTGGTATCTCGGTGGAGGGGCCGTTGCGAACGCGCTACTCAGACATGTATCCCGACCAACTTACGATCCGGTGCATATTCCTGTTAGCCTTGGGGGTCTTCGCCGTTGGATGGTTGAGCTGTTCGCCGGCAGTGGCAGCGTCTGCGCGTTTTTCCCAGTCCTGCCCTGCTCTTTCGTTCGGCGATTGTGCGCAGTTTCAATATTATTGGGATCATGCGAATATGCCGGACCACTATGATTGCGCGTTTCCGGCCGCAGCCAAGCAATGCTGGGACCCCAGTGCTTACGTTATAAAGGGGTGCAAAGCCAGCCCGATCGGACTGGATTTCATCGCAGCCCATGATGCCTTTTCAGATTTGTTCCGTAAGGCCTACGCTGCAGGAGATTTTTCATCATCTTCATCTCTCATGTTCGTATGGGAAGACCTTAACGCAACCCTTATGGATCTTCTGTATCCAATCCAAAAACGTTCCACCGTCGAGGCAGATATTAAAGCGCTAGATTTGGCCGACGCTGTCACAATGGCAAAGATTGCAGTCAAATACACCCGTGACGCGAACGGATTGCTAAGGTATCTATCTACTATAGCTATTAACCTTTCGGCATGTACCGATTTCGAGCGTCGAATCCCAGGGTTTACGAGGAAAGTTCTATCCCAGGTAATGACGCTGGCCGGAGTTTGGCTTGTAGAAGGTCCGGTCGGCGACCCGGTAGACACGTCACTTGTCTATGATGGACCAATCGATGTCTCTTTCACTTTCAACCGATCGGATTGTGGGGGTAGTGCCGCCAGACCGTCAGTTTTGCTACAGGGACAACGTAAAGATGGAACTTCATTTAGTTACAAGATTGACGTTGGTGCTGCCCCGGTGACCTTCGCTGGGAATCATGTTGAAGTCACGCTGATCAAGAAGACTAGTGATTGGACCCGATATCTTTGCGCCACCGGAACTTTGTCATTCCATTGATTTTTCTGTCGCATGCCATTCTCCGTTTGATCGGCCGCATTCCGCAAAAGGCGGCCCTTCTCCACTATGCGGCTTCGTAAGAGCACCTCAGAGAGATACGCGCCTGAGAATGACGCTCTGCTCGTGCTCATGGGGGCTAGGCTGAATTGGGCTGCGTGATTTGAGCGTGTTCTGACTGGGCTGACGCTGCTGCTTCGATACCTTCCTGACCGTCAATGCGAATGGCGCCTGTCTTGATGGTGTCAACCCATTGGATGAGTTTCCACATTCTGGTGCGCCTCGCGTTGAAGGGGTTTTCCTTGCCGATGATTGACAGTGCCTCGGCGGCGCGCTCCATGACCTTAACTGAGGCCCGGCCGGGGTTGGTGACATTGAGGTCAGCAGTCAGCCCACGGCGGATGCTCATCAATTCCTCCCCTTCATATGTGGTGAGCACGCGGACGTACTCATCGACCGGTACTTCAGCCAGCCTATCGCCGATCTCGGAATGGAAGCCATTTCGCTCCAGTTCCAGGAAAAGCTGATCTACCGACCACTTTGGCTTCGCGCCTTTATGTAGCTCCGCAACACGCTCCTTCAGGTCGTCAGGTATCTCTTGCCCGAACCGGTACATGCTGCTGACGTCGAAGATATCCGGAATGTCCTTGTGGATCTCGGCAAAGCGCTCGAACATTTCTTCGGATCTGGCGTCGCCCAGTTCCCTGAAGAGGTCGACCAGTCCTATTACCGTGCCGAGGTTGTAGAACTTCACATTCTTCATGAAGCACGAATAAAGCCCGTCCAAGACCTCATCCTGGGTATCACGGAAGGAGTAGTGGTATTTATCCCAGGCGGCGTCCAGTTCCCTGCGTGCCTCGCTCGCTTCTTCCCGCTGGTGCAGCTTGGCCGCATGAGCGTCAACACTCTCCTGCTTGAAATAGCCGTCTGCAACCCCCTGCATCAGCACGAGGTCGAAATCGTCGGTGTATCCATATCCATAGTCATGCAACTTTTTGACCCAGTCAGCTTCGACGGGGTTGGGTGCCTTCTGGTTTGAATCAGCTATAGTTTCGTAAGCGCCCCGCTTCCTCACAAACTCGATCGCAGGCGCCAGTTCCGGTTGGTAATGACACCAGCCGAACAGCACTATCGAATTCACTACGCTTTTGAGAACGCCTGGCTTGTACGCCTTTAGCAAGGGAGCGATCAGTGCTACCAGGCGGAAGATTTTTCGGATGACCCGCACATTGTCGATGCCGAGCTTGATCGCGCGCTCGCCGACGAGTGCCTTTAGGTCTTCGCCACCTTCTACTCCGTCCAAAGCAATCTTGGCGCTTTCCCAGGCCGAGGGGGAAAACCTCAAGTTAATATCGACAACCTTTTCCAGGTATGACGTGAACTGATCCTTATCCTCGCCCTTCAATGCCTCGTCATTCAACAATAGGACGACTTTGCATTCGCGCTGCTCTTTAAGGTAGGACATGAAGCCAAGCACGTCGCCGGCACTTAAGCCGGCAGCTTTTCGCTCTAGGTCGTCAAAGCAGATGATTTGCTTGTTCGACAGCAGCGACAGGGCTGAAACGACGGCATCGAATATCCTCTCCCCGCCAATCGGCAACAGCTTCATCAGCCCGGCCTTGAAGCCTCTCTCGCCTTTCTGCAAAGTGCTCTTGATGCTCTCCGAAGTGATCAGGTCGCCGATCATGTCGCGGGTGACCGTATTCTGGAGGATCGCCGCCTTGATCTGGTTGACGGAACTCACACCAAAGAGCGAAACGTAGGCGTACTGGTTGAGCTTCACTGCCTCTGGATCATCGCGCAGGCTCTTGATCGCAGTCTGCCAGTTGTAGGTCTTGCCGGTGCCCCAATTGCCCCGGATGCACATCACCTCCGGCTTAGCAGTCCTTAGGAACTCTTCGATCTGGTTTTTTACAAGGTCGGTCGACATCTCACCCGGACTCTCCCTCGAAGTTTTCGGCGCCTTGTAGCACATCTCAATGTAGCCATCCGGCGAAGACCGCAGTCGTGCGTATCCGGCTGCCATGAGCCCCTGACCCACTGCGGTGCTGGGTCAAGGTTTCGATGGTGAGAGGCGATGATATTCTTCGAGGAGGAGTTTGACCTC
>NZ_JAPYKO010000050.1:0-20749 GCF_037179585.1 Mesorhizobium argentiipisi (SeqCode) | reverse complement strand
ACAATGTGAACCGCCCCCACACGAGCCTCGACGGGCTCACACCGAACGAATTTGCAACCCGGTCCAGATCGGACCACAACGTGAACAGGGCTAACTTATAGGCGCGGACAAAACGGGGAGCACGTCAGGCTCCACACGGCTCGAGCTGTGACGAGATTGTTTCCCGCAATGGAATCTGGTGCCAGGCTCGTTTCGACAACAAGCTATGTGCTCGAGCCAAAGCCTGTATGCGCCGCTGGACCGATGCTGCATATACGGCAGCGTCGTCAGATAGCGTCAGGCGAACGATGCTGTCGACCAGAGCAGCACGTTGTTGGCTCGATGGTCCACCTCCAGGAGCAAGCGATGCTCCGACGCGTCCAGGCTCTCCATCCTGCGATAATCTGTGCGGTCAATTTGCGACGCGAAATGGTAAACCAGGCGGCCATCCTCGTCATGGATTGGACTGAGGTGCAGCTGATTCCAGAAAACCGATCCATCTTTTCGATAGTTGACAAATTCGACGTTGATCTCACGCTCCTCCTGCAATCCTGCTCGGATCTCGGCGATCGCCGCTGGGGAGGTCGCGGGACCTTGAAGAAACCAGCAGTTGCGTCCGAGGACCTCATTTGCTTGGTAGCCCGTGAGGTCAGAAACGCCCGGTTCGCCAGCACGATTGGTTGGCCTTTCTGAGTGGCATCAGTCACCACCAGTTCCTTGCGGTCAGCCATGGTGCGATCGGTGATCGCCGCTGGGCTATCACCGTGCAGGCTGGAGATGGCTTCCTTGTCCATCGTTCCATTACCTTCGGCTGACGGCTAAGGAAAAACGTGATGAAGCTAAAACGTTTTCCCCTGGCGATGTGCTTACAAACCTAAAAGCGAAGGGTACGAGATACGGCAATTGGAGGGGATGGGCCTTCGGAAACAGATCAACCATCTCATAAAAAATGCGAGGGAAACCACCGGCAGGACCTAGAGAGAGCTTTCCATCACCAGGCGCTGGATCCTTCAGGGAGCCTGCCCATCTAAGCGGTCTCTCAGCGCGCTGCACATAGCGCGCCGCGCATAATTTATTTGTTGCGGCGGAGCCGTTCGACTTCGCCCTCAGCCACCGAAAAGAGGCTGTCGAGCCCGTCCATTTCCAACGCAAACCCGTCTTCTGAAAACTCTCGGCGTAGCTCACCAAGTTGGGTTTTGGTGCGGGAGAGTGCTGCCTCCCAGCGGTCCTCACCGGGCTGGTGCTCGCCGCCCACATCTTCGACCATCCACGCCGAGGCGAGCTTGAGGGATGCTCTGAAGATGTAGCGCCCGGCATCGTCGCGCACCTTGACAAAGCAGGTCCGCGTACGGCCGTTGGGCAGTTCCTCACGGGCGATGTCTGGCAATACGCCGACCGCCCTGCTGCTCACCTCTGCCAGGGATGAACATTCAACGCCCGAGTCGTCTCTCATCAACTCGCTTCCATCGTCAATATCGAAAAAGAACAATGGCATAGGCGGATACTCTGAGATGTTCTCCAGGTCTCTGAGCCCAACTTTTCACCTAAATAAACGTTCCCGCGCGCGCTCTAAAAGGCCGCTGCTTGCGAACAACCTCAAATGTGAATGCGGACCACTCCTGGACTGCCTAAAGATCGTGCATCGTCCGGTTCTGTCATGGCGCACGGACGCTGGGAGAGCGAATAGCACTCTCGTCCAAACGTGAGGCGCTGAGATGCACACCCAAATCCTCGAATCGTCCGACCTCGAAATGCTCACGCGCGTTCTGAACCACCTCTGCAAGCAGGAGGGGCATCGACTGGACTCGGACGATGCTCAGAACGTCGCCGCCAAACTGGTCTATCTCTTCCAGAGCGGGATGGTGGATGAGTTTGACCTCATGGACACCGTGGCAGCCAGATCGCGCGAAAACCTACGAGTCTTTGGCTGAACAGGCGGCTAGTCGGATGGCAAATTGGTCAACTGCATTGTGCCGGATCGCAAGCTTCTAGGTCACCCAGGCGACCGTGAAAGCCGCTTTCTGTTCGCCCTAATCTTCCCGCCGTAGTAACTTGCGAGCTTGTCTGCTGATGCGCCCATGGCGAGCATCACAGTTGCGCGGCCGGCAGCCTCGATTTTTTCACTGATCATCAACTTAGCTTCGCGTTCAGCCGCTTTGCCGCCGCTGGCAACTCGCATACCTCGAAGCCAGATCACTTGCTGCGCCTCCAGAATGGAAAGAGAGAGATCGACCCATGGGTTGAACATTGAGCGCTCCTGATCGGCATGAGAGAACGGCAATTTCGCTGGTCGGTTCCGCCGAAGGCAGGTCGAAAACTTCTCACTGGAGCGAGTTCAAGGAAGAAGCCGAACGCGTTCTGCTGCGCACGGCTCGGGCCGACTCCTTTCTCAGTTGGACAGCCGCCGTTTTGGGCTCGGATCGGCCGTTCGAAAGTCCTGCTCGGAGCAGGGATTAACCCCGCTTTTTAGCGAAAGCCCAAACCATCAGCGGGTATTCCTCGTCGTTGCTGAGATCTCGCCACACCCCATAAGCCCGCACCGGCCCGCCGATATGCGCCCTGGCGCAGGCCTTGTTGCCCCAGCCGAAGGCCTGCACGTCGTCCTCGGCAAAGCCGCCCTCGACCATCAACTGCTTCAGGCCCGCGGGCGTCCAACGGTTGTAGTCGTGCGGGCGGGCATGCACGCGGAACAGGAACAGTGTGGCCACCATCGCCCAGCCGCCCGGCTTTACCATGGCGTGGATATGGGCGGCCGCCGCCATAGGGCGCTGCACATGCTCCAGCACCTGGTCGGCGATGACGATCGAATATTGCTCCTCGGTGCGGTCCTTGCAGATGTCGAAATCGGGAAAATCGACCGAGCGATAGTTGGGGCAGAGCGCCCGCCAATAGCGGTTCCAACCCGGGGAGATCTCGATCACGTCGCGCGACTCGCGGTTGGCCGCTTCGAGGAACGTGGTGAAAGCTTCGATCTGTCGGATGCGCAGCCAGTTGCGGTCATCGTATCGAAGCAGCCGCTTCACGGCGTGTTTGCCGCGATTTTTCAGCGCGCCGGCAAGGCTTGTCATTCTTGACCTCCTCCTGCCCGCCCGCGAAATCTCCGTAGCCCACAAACCGTGCAAAAGAATGACAACAAGAAGGAGCCGGCGCTGAATGCGCCGGTCTCCAGCCGATCAGACTTCGATCAGTAATTGCCGTTGTAATAGCGGTCGTCGCAGGGCGCGGTGTAGATGCGGCCATAGCGGTCCTGGTAGCGGCAGAGCTGATCGCCGCGGCGCTGCGGCGTGGTGGCTGAGCCGACGACGGCGCCGAGCAGTGCGCCGCTCGCCGCGCCGATCACCGTGCTCTTCGTGTTGCCGCCGATTGCCTGGCCGACCAGCGCGCCGCCGGCGCCGCCGAGCAATGCGCCGGTGGTGGCCCGCTGCTGGCCTTCGGTTTGCGTCTCGCAGCCGGCGAGCGCCGCCGTCATCAGCACCGCCAGAATGGCCTTCTTGATAAACATCACTCGAACTCCTCTGAAGCCCCGGGGAACTGACAGGCTGGGGCGAACAAATTCCCGAGTGCGGTTGCATTGCGGCGGAACGGCGGCGGAGCCTGCTCACGAAATGAATCAAGGTTTCCCGGCGGTTGAGCGCCTTGGTTGCCAAACGGGAAAGATCGTCTCCAAAGACCAGTAAAAACAGCCGCCGTGTTCAAGCGAACTTCAACGGCACGATGATTGCAGCAAGTCCGCGATGACCCGGGCATGCCATGATCTGCTCGATCGGGATGGGTTTTGGGACGGCCTCGCCGTCTTCGACTATCCCCTCGACGTGCAAGGCGAGGGCCTCTTCGGCAAGACGACGCGCTTCTTCAAACGTTGCGCCGGCCGTGACGACGCCGGGAAAGTCGGGGAAGGACACGCCGTAGTCGCTGGCGTACTCTTTGTGGATCAGCCCGACGTACTTGCGCATTCCGTTCCCTTGCCGCTCGGTCAACGACCGCTAGTTTAAAGCACCAGCACGGCGACGCAATTCGATGGACAAGTTTGCAACGGCTCCCGCAGGCCCCCTTGGGAGGCCAAGGATCCGTGCGGCCGAGTATCTGCGCATGTCCACAGAAAGGCAGATCTACTCGATCGACAACCAGAGAGATGCGATCCGCAATTATGCGAACGTCAGGGGTTACGACATCGTTGCAACCTATGAAGATCCGGGGCGAAGTGGCCTCAGCCTCGTGGGGCGCCCAGGCTTGCGGCGGTTGTTGGAAGATGTGGAAAGCCGGCGAGCCGATTTCGAAACCGTCGTTGTCTACGACGTAAGCCGTTGGGGCGGTTCCAGAATACCGACGAAAGCGCCTCCTATGAATACTGGTGCCAGATAGCTGGAGTGCGGATCGAGTTCTGCGCCGAGCTGTTCATCAATGATGGGAGCATCGGGTCCGACGTGCTCAAGGCAATCAAACGCAGCATGGCCGCGGAATACAGCCGCATGCTGTCGAACAGGGTCTTCGTCGGTCAAAGCCGCATAGTCAAACTGGGTCTCAGCGGCGGTGGCCCCGCCGGCTATGGTTTCAGGCGCCTTCTTGTTGATGGCTCCGGAAATCCCAAGGCAATGCTTCGTCGCAACGAGCGAAAAAGGGCTTGCCAGCGACCGCGTCATTCTAGTCCCGGGGCCAAAAGATGAGATCTCGACCGTAAGATGGATCTTCAATCAATTCGTGACAAAGGGAAAAACGGAAGCTGAAATTGCGACTGCACTAAACGCCCGCGGCTTGGTCACTGAACGCGGCCGACCATGGACCAAAGCATGCGTGGGCACGATACTGGCCAGCGAGAAATATATCGGCAACAATGTCTGGAACCGAATATCCCATAGGCTTCTGCACGACCGGGTAAGAAATCTCCCGAGCGCATTTGTTCGCGCCGACAATGTTATCGAGCCGCTCGTGAGCCGGGCTCTGTTCGATCGCGCTCAAGCTATCAGGCGCGCGCGCGCTTATCTCAAACCTGATGAGGAGTTGCTGGCCGATCTGAGCAAGCTGCTGCAAGAGCGAGGGAAGTTGTCGAGCCCAATCATTGACGCCGCCCCCGGCTGTCATTCGGCCTCGATTTACTCGCACCGATTTGGAAGCATGAAGGCTGCCTACCAGTTGATCGGGTACGACGCGTCGGCGAACTATCGAAAACTCGATGTCAGCAACCGGCTCAAACAGATCCGGCAGCATATAGTCGAGGACTTGATATCGAACATTGGCAAGGCCGGTGGCTCGGCACTGTACGATCCAAAGACGAACCTTATGCGCGTCAATGAAGAATTTTCCGTCGCGATATGGATCGCGCGCTATCGGACTATCGTCACCGGTTATCCACGCTGGATATTCCGGAACCGGGGCCTCGTTGGGCCAGACGTAACGATTTTGATCAGGATGGAGCCTGATCATGACACTGTTCGTGACTTCCTGATTGCGCCCGCTCATGAAGCGCGGTCTGCTCATCGCATGCTCAAAGCAGACAATGGCACGCGCCTTGATGCCTTCCTGTTCGCTTCGCTCAATCCTGTGGTGGAGATGGCGAGACGACAGTCGATTTCGGCAATTCCGTGAAAAAAGACCAAGGCCGAACTGCGTCGCTTCGTGGAGAACAACCGGCACGCCATTCGTCTGACTGAGAATATGCAGGCGCCGCTCAATCCATTGCGGGGCCCGGCGTTCTTGCAGACCTATAAGCGCCAATTCGATCGGATGCAGGATTTCATCAGAGAAGCCGCCGCGGCGCAGGATCAACTGGAAAGCGTCGTCAACGCCACCGGTCAGATCCTATCCAACGCTGCGTTTCGCGCCTTGCTGCAGGCGCATGATCTCGGAACGCTGCCTTCGATCTTGACCCAAGGTTCGCCAAGCGGCGGGCCGAATCCCTGTTCTGAGGAACAGCAAGGCCGGTTGTGCTTCACAGCCGAGCCGCAGCTTTTCGGCGGTGTCTGTACCGAGGCTCTCGACCTTCTGAACGATTTTGGCGCCCCCTTGAAGATTTTCCCATTGTTGCGAGAGGTGGTGCCGAGCCGGCAGGTTGAAATCGTGCGGCTCATGATAGCGTTGGACGGCGTGCAATTTCGAGCGGTGAGAGGCTTGATCGCGCTCACACCACGATCGCAGCTCACCAATCCCTTTGCTCGCAGAAAGCAATATGAGGGCATCTCTCCGACGCAATTGGCTGCCCTGGAAACCGACCTGGCCAAGGTCAGCCGTGAATATCTGAGGGCCGCCAGCACCCATGGCGCAACAGTGCTCCACCTGATCGCCGTTACGAGTTATTTTGACAGAATATTGAACAATCCGAAGTTGGTTCGGTTTCTAGCGCGCTATTTAATCGCGCACCTTGAGGTGTATCAGAAATTGCTCGACTTTCGCGAAAGTCGATTTGAGAAACGTGCAGCAACCGTTTGAACAAAGTGAGCGGATTTGAAGATTTCCGCTGAGCCTTAGGCAACCCTTTGATCTTCGAAAGCGGCTTATCCGCCTACATCGATCCAGGCGGGTGCGTGATCGCTGGGCTTTTCCCAGTCACGGGTTTCGACATCGACACCGGCATCTCGGATGGCTCCCGCGAGGGGGGGCTTGCGAGCAGATGGTCCATCCGCAGGCCTGAGCTTCGGTCGTAGCCGCCGCGATAGGAAAAGTTCCAGTAGGTGTATATGCCCTTGTCTGGATGGATCCGACGGATCGCATCCACCCAGCCCAAGCTCAGCATGCGGGCATAGGCTTTCCTGCTTTCGGGGAAGAAGACGGCGTCGCCCAACCAGCGGCGAGGTACTACGGCATCTATCTCCGTGGGGACGACGTTGTAGTCACCACAAAGCACTGTGCGCCCGCCTAGTAGCGATTTGCTGTAGTCGACGAGACGCTCGAACCAACGAAGCTTGTAATCGAATTTGGGCCCTGGCGCCGGATTGCCGTTAGGGAGGTAGATGCAGCCGACGATGAGACCGTCGATCTCCGCCTCGAGATAGCGGCTGTGGGTATCGTCAGGATCGCCCGGTAAGCCGCGACGGCGCTCGACCGGATCCCTGCCACGCGCCAGTATAGCCACGCCATTATAGGATTTCTGGCCATGCCAGATCGCGCCGTAGCCGAGGTCCCGAATCGCCTCGAAGGGAAATTTGTCGTCCGACGTTTTCAGTTCCTGAAGGCAGACCACGTCATAGTCGGTCTCGCCAAGCCATTTCAAAAGCACCGGCAGGCGGCCATTGACCCCGTTGACGTTGAAGGTCGCGATCCGGGTCATCCCCTCGATTCCTGCTGGCGTCGCCTGAATATTGCTCTAGCCGGTCCGACAATCACAAATGCTTAGGTGCCTCGCTCCTGCCGCGAAGAAAGGGCCCCGTGGAGAGTTCCACGGGGCCTCATCGATTACAGCGGTGTCGTTCGGCGAACGCGATCGCGTTCGGCCTCGATGTCATCAAAGGGCTCTGCGCTAGGGTCGAATCCTGTCCATCCGGCGGACTCGTAAGCGCTGCGCCGTTCGTCGAGATTGACGGAACGCTCTCCTCGCAGGATCCGTTCAGCCTCGCCGGCAAGCAGATCATCCACTCTGGCAGTCACCAGACTGCCTCCGCGGCGCACGCCCTCGGCATAGACATGGGCATCACGTTCCGAAACGCCGGATTCAGTCAGCGCCCCTAGTATGCCGCCTGCGGCTCCGCCCACCACAGCGCCGCCGACCGCGCCGACCGCCGTCGCAGCGAGCCAGCCGGCCGCCACCACCGGCCCGACTCCAGGTATGGCCATGATCCCGAGGCCGGTAAGGAGCCCGCCCGCGCCGCCGACCAGCGCTCCCAGGCCGGCACCAGCGGCGGCATCTTCGCCGGCTTCTGAAATCTCGTCCTGCCGATACCAATTGTCGGAGTTGTTCGCCACGATGCTGATGTCGTCTCGCGGCACGCCGATCGCTTCCAATTCGCTTACGGCGTCGGATGCGTCCTGATAATCATCGAAAAGTCCGGTGACAGTCGTCATTGTTTCACTCCATTTCTGAGTTCGGTTACTGAGCGCCGGCAACCACGTTGCCTTGGAAATCGAGCGCTACGGTCACCTGCTTTCCGTCTTTTTGAGCGGTGCCGCGCCAGATGCCTTTGTCGTCCTTCGTGAGCGCGCTGACATTGGAGAAGCCGGCATCCTGAATTCGCGATTTCGCCTGCGCTTCGGTGAAGCTGTTGGCGCCAGGCACGGGCGCGGCCGGATTATTGGTGTCGCTCCTCGACACTGCGGGAGTCGTCGAGCTCGTTGTGGAAGACTTGTCGTTGGTCCCGGATGCGATCTTTTCGATCATTTCCTGATGCATCTTGAGCGTCGGCAATGTCTCCTGCGCGAATGTCTTGAGCTGAGCATTGTCGCCGTCCTTGGCGTAGCCTTCGAACAGCTTCACAGCGTCGGCATGTGCGTCACGCTGCATCTTCACGTAGGACTCGTCGAATGAGTCCTTGCCGGTGTTCAGGCTGTCGAGTTCGCTCTTGTGCGCGGCGTCCGTCTGGGCAGGTACCTTCAGCTTCTGCTCGCCGGCGATTGTCTCCAGTTTGGCGTTGGCCGCGCCATGATCGTCGATCATTTTCTGGGCGAAGTCTTTGACTGCCTGATCCTGAGCCTTGCCTTGTGCGATCTTGCTCGACTCGACCTCGAACATGCCTCCGGCGGCGGCCTTGTCGACGAAGTCCTGAGCTTTGTCGGCGGCGTAGGAAGGTGCGGCAAATGCCAGGGCCGCGCAGGTGGACAGCGCTGTCATTAGAAGGCGGTGTTTCATCGATAAGTTCCTTGTTGAATGGGTGTCACTCAACAAGCGCCAGACACCTTTGTTCCGGCCACCACACACGATTTGGTTGGTGGCGAGAGAGCCTCTTTCACCGGCGGCGTATTCGCCGACGACAAGCCAGTGAAGATCACGGTGGAGCTGCCGGCGCCTCTGCATCGCGATTTTGGTGAAATATGCAGAGATCCTTGAGCGCGAGACCGGGCGGCCATCGGCCGATCCATCGCGATCGCGCCGGTGCTTGAAAGGTTCATCTCAACGGACCGGAGCTTTGCGAAAGCAAAGAAGGAGCAGGCTTGAACGGAGCTTTCCTATGGCCGACGACCGGCGAGCGTCTTGAGCCGAGATGCCGAGAGAATGCTCTTTTGTCGATGGTTTACGGCCCAATTAGCCTTGAACGGCCCGTTCCCTCGGTGCTCAAGGCCCAGATCGATTAAATCCTGCGCGTCGGGCGCACGATAATCCGACGTGGTCGGAAAGGTTGGGAATGCCGGCGGTGTCTCGGCTGTGTGGGTGGGGCGGAACGAGTTCGGGCAGCGGCGCTATGTCTGGTGCCCGCAATTGATCAAGCTCTATGATGAAGCCAAAACATACATCGGAAAATGACCGACGGCTGACGTCTCATCGGCAGATGACCATGATGCGGACGGATCTCTTCACTAAGAGGCTGCCGGTGCCATCGCACGAGCACTTCGACATCAAGGCGTAACGGAAGGCGTCGAGCCGATAGCCAAACTGCCTGAGAAGCGAAAAGCTTCACGCCCGCAATTTAGTCCAAACCCACAATATCTGAGGAAACAATTCCCATGAAAGCAATCGTTATTAGAGATCAGACGGCGGGAACAGCCGGAATGAAGCTGGTGGAGCGGCCCGAGCCGCAAGCCGCGATAAACGACGCAGTCGTTCAGGTTCATGCAGCGGGATTTGTCAACACCGAACTGGAGTGGCCTTCTACTTGGGCGGATCGGGCCTTCCGTAATCGCACGCCATCAATCCTGGGCCATGAATTGGCCGGTGTGGTCACTGCCCTCGGCTATGGGACAACCGGGCTTTCAATCGGTCAGCGGGTATTCGGCCTGTCCGACTGGCATCGCGACGGCACACTCGCCGAGTACGTCGCCATGGAGGCCCGCAACCTCGCGCCGCTGCCCGGCGATGTCGACTTCACGGTGGGTGCGAGTCTGCCGATCTCCGGCTTGACCGCATGGCAGGGGCTGTTCCAGCACGGCCGCCTTCAGGCGGGACAGAGCGTGCTTGCGCATGGCGCGGCCGGTGCTGTCGGTTCGATCGTGGCGCAGCTCGCACGGAAAGCCGGAGCTTATGTCATCGGCACCGGACGCGCCGCCGACCGCCAGAAGGCTCTCGACTTCGGTGTAAATGAATTCGTCGACCTCGGAAATGACACTCTGGAGGACATCGGCGGCGTCGATCTGGTTTTCGACGTCATCGGCGGCGATATCCAGAGGCGGTCGGCAGCCCTGATCCGGGCCGGAGGAACGCTTGTGACCGTCGTCGGACCGACGGATGTTCGACCCGCCGACGGCTTGACGGTTGACTTCGTCGTCGAGGCCGATCGCGCCCAGCTATCCGAGCTAGTCCAGCGGATACGGGACGGACGGCTGCGGACGAACATCGGCAAGGTCTCGGGCCTGGACGATGCCGTTGCAACCTTCAACGCGCGCGAGCGACACACCGGAAAGACGGTCATCCGCGTTCGTCCGCAAAAGCTGGGGAGGGCAGCCGAAAGCCTAACTTGAGGCCGTCCTGCTCAACAGCCTTGAGGGGTGGGAGAAATCCCTTACGCTGCTGCAGGGTGTGATGCCGTTAGCGTCAAACGACTACAAACCACAGGCGGGATGACGGACCGCGGTGCGGTGCAGGACTCCGAACTGGCAAGGTGATTCCTGCGAGAAGCCAATGGCATTGGCCCTTGAAGGAAGCCGACCGAGCAATTGCGGCCAATGCTCCGCTTCAGGTCGCCTTATCGTTAAGGGGGCAAGCCCCAGCCGTTCTTGATTGAAAAAGAATTCAGATCCTTCTCTCCCACGGAAGGGATGGCCGTTGGCGGGGCCCGTGCAGTGCCGGCTGTCGAAGTCTCCACCATGCCCCGTTGACGGCACGTTGGCTAAGCTCCTCGTTATCTTGCGCTACTGTCAGCAATGGGAAAATCCAAGCGGTGGGTGGCCCCCTTTCTCTCGAGACGGAGATCTACACCCGCGTCAAATTCTTGTTCTGGTATTTCGAGACGAAATCGGACACTGAGTGGTGAAAGTCGGGCATTGCGGCTTCAATCTTTTCATCGCTCCAGTCCCACCATCGAATGGCGAGCAGATCGGTTATGACTTCCGGCTCAAAGCGATTTCTGATCAGCCTCGCTGGGTTGCCCGCAACAATTCCGTAGGGCGGCACGTCCTTTGTGACAACCGAGCCCGCCCCAACAACAGCGCCATGGCCAATTGTCACGCCGGAAAGTACGATGGCGCGGGAGCCTATCCACACATCGCTGCCAATGGTGATCGGCCCCTTTGTCAGATCTCGGTCCGCGCCAGCGAAAGGATAGGTCGAGACCAGCGACATGGGATGCTCGCCGGCGGCTATGAAAAGAACGCCCGCGGCGATCGAGCAGTAGCTTCCAACGATGACCGGTGCTTCGGCCGTCGCTTGGAAGACGTTGCTGACATCAACGCCGTAGGTCTTTCGCCCAACAGTAACGTGCCTGCCCGGATACGGCTTTCGTAGCCCGAACTTTGTTCGCAGTTCTCTAAACATCGCCATCAGGCGTCGATAGCTCAGTATAGCCACAAAACCAAGCGACTTACATCTGTAGAGGGCGCCGCATCCCAATCCGAGAAGACCAGGGATCGACGCGTCTACCGCCATTGGTGAACGCGCTCGAGCGATGCCGAACTGCTTTGTGGCCGAAAGAACTGAGGTCACCACCGCCGACGCTTCGGTTATTGCCGACTATCTGGAGCCGGCGCCGCAAAATTGTGAAACTCTTTAAAACGGGAAGGGAATGCGTGCCAGATACCGCACCACTCTGGAATTATCCATCAGCCGGGCAAAATAGCGCCAGGCAGCGACAAGTTCCAGTCTCGCTGGTCCGCGCCGGACGAGCGCATTAAAAGTGGCTCGGCTGACGTTAGCCAACTCGGTCTCCAATTCTGCCCTCCGGTCCTCGGGAAGGGTGGCGAGCTCATGTCGCGGATGGATATCTTTAATCAGGACGGGATTTGAATGAGAATACGGTCTTTAAACCATGAGCCTTTTCGAACGACCGGGCGTTCGCAACTTGGGCATCCGAATGTGAGATATTCGTCGTTAAATTCCTGCGGAATCGGCAATCCGGCACCTGCAGGCTGATGGATGCCCGTCATCATCGCAGGGAATGGCGGGCATCCATGAGCTGGCGATGAAGGGACTATGCTCGCCAGCACATTCAAATGAACATCTGCGAAAGATGTTTCACGCTCGGGCTTATGAGTCGACGGATAATACGTTCGACTCAGGCCTGTGGCGACTGACGGGCATGACACAGATATCGGGGGAACAACCTGGCTTTTGGCTGTTCCCGGGTAGCCTGCTCGCGCACGTTGCCATTTTGTGCACCCAGGCTACTCCAGTATCGCCCGCTGGCTCCGGCAGGCGGGCTTCTTATCGTTTCGAGAGCGCTGTCGTTATTTCTTCCAGCGTCTCGATGCCGTTTTCAAACAGCGACATGATCTCCGCCGCCAGGCTTTCGCGCTCGAGGCTGGTCAACGGCAGATCGGCCCCAAGCTCTTTGAGCGCGGCTGCAAGTATCGCGAGCTGTTTCGGGGTAGCAGAACCGTTGTGCCGCATCTTCATCTCCCCAGAGCCCCTCGTTAACCGTCCGGCCTTATGGCTCTTCTAGCCAGGACCGATCGGCATTGACATTTGTTGTGCGCAGCATGGAGCAGGCGAATTTATCCATTCCTGTGACAATTTTGCTCGTTGCAATAGGTTACAGGTGGCCCTCAACCGGCAGGCATGCAAGCGCACTGGAAGGCAAGCGGCAGGCGGACGAGCGCACCAGGCGCTGTTGTCTCCGTATCGAGCCAGAACGGCCTGAAGCGTCGTCGAACCTGCACCAAACGTCTATATCGGATCGTGTGCGCCTGCTCTCCGGCAGCACGCGTTCTTTGCAGAGGAGGAGGAGCTGGATGGCAAAGAGAAGCGCCTGTTTACGCAACCGGGTCCATCGAGGTTGCAAGCACATTCCGAACACTAGTTGCGTTCCAGACCTTCGAGGGCGACAAGCAGTTTCGTGGGATCTACCGGCTTTTGTAGGCAGGGAACACCCCTGAATTCGGCTGGAATGATGTCGGGGTCATAGCCGGTCAGGAAGACAAAAGCTATGCCTCGCGCCTGAAGAGCGGAGGCCAATAGGAAGTTAGGACCGGCGCCGAGGTTAACGTCAACTAAGGCACAGTCTGGCCTTTGCACATCCAGCAGTGAGAGAGCCTCCTCGGCGGCGCTGAAAGGACCCAGGACCTCCGCTCCGGCGTCTTCGATCATCTGCTGAGTGTCGTCGGCAAGGTAGAAGTCGTCCTCGACGATCAGCACTGCTCGGCCGCGCAGATCGAAACTCATCAACTCTTCCCGTTGTCGTCGCCGCGCTCTGCGGGCACGTCGGTCTGCAGTACGCTTTCGCTTGGTTGCAGAGGAAATGAAATACGGCACAGAAGGCCGGTATCGGTAAGCTGCATCTCGCCAACACCCCTTAGCTCGAATGGCACGCGTCGGGTGATCAACTCGGTGCCAAATCCTTTACGCATCGCGCCAGATGACGATATCACCACCCCGCTCTCTTGCCACTCCAACTCCAGCCAATCCCGACCTTCCCGCGGCTTGCGGGCCCAATGGACGTTGACCTTGCCCTGCGGAGCCCCAATGGCGCCGTACTTGGCAGCGTTTGTGGTCAATTCGTGAATTGCCAATGTCAGAACTTCAGCGGCCTTTGGCATCAATATGATTTGCGCCCCTTCGACTGAAATCCGCGAAGGATCGGCGGCCTGCGCCAGGAGTTCGTCACGTACGATGTTGTCCAGTTCAACACCTTCCCCGGGTCCGCGTGTAAGCAGAGTCTGGGTGCGCGCCATGGCGGCAATTCGTCCGCTCAGCCGTTCGCGAAACTCCTGGGTCGTGCACGTCGTATCGCCCCTTTTTACGAGCGAAGCGACCATTGCAAGAACGTTGCGAACACGGTGCTGTAACTCAGCCGTGAGGACAGCCTGGCGCTCTTCGTTGCGCTTGCGCTCGGTTATATCCTTGCCAATCTTCATGAAGCCGCGAATTGTTCCGTCATCGTTGCGAAGTGCCACGGTCTGGCCGTCAAGGAAAACCCGACCTCCATCCTTTGTTGTATGCCATCGGATATTTGGAGCGACGCCCTCGGCGCGCGCCCGGCTGAGTTCTTGTTGCGGTACACCGTGTGCCTGATCTTCAGGGGTGAAGATTGAGGAGACAGGCTTTCCCAGCATTTCCTCAGCGCTCCATCCGAAAACGGCGGCGGCGCCGGGCAACCAGTCAATGATGAGATCGTCCGGGTCACTGAGAACGATCGCATAGTCTCTTGCATTCTCGACTATCAGGCGGAAGCGCTCATTTCCGTGCTCCAATTCGCTCAGCAATCCTCTGAGCTCATATTGACGCTGGCGGGCGCGCAGCACTGCCCGCGTCGAACTCGTCAGCGTGATTGACTCCACAGGCCGCTCAAGCAGCGTGACATTTCCGAGCGAGGAAACCAGCTCGGCTCGCCAGGTCCTTACTCTTTTTTGCGGTAGGTGACTTGTGAGAATAATGAAAGGAAGGTCCGACCAGACCGGCTGATCCTTCGTCCATCGGATCAACTCCCCGAGATCACGGCCGTATAGACCTTCCTCGGCAGCAATCACGGCAAGACATTGCGGGCCGAGCCGCTCGATCAAGGCGCCATAGTCGGCACACACGACCGCTGCGACCCCGATGCGTGACAAAACCTCGACCGCCGTCGGTCCATCGCGCCCGATCGGGGCAAGGACAACAACCGCACTGCCGTCTATCTCAGCTCTGATCGTTGGCACCGCGCACCGTTGGCAGCTCCTTGTCGCTGGTATAGGTCGGTGTGCCCGAGAAGATTCCGGAGAACTGCGTAAGCGGGGGCCCGACTGCTACGCCATTCGGCGTAAGTTGAAATTCCCGGATGGTATGCTCGTGATTACCGCTGCGCTTCTTGACCACTGAAAGCGCGCGCCGAACCGAACCGCCGAACTCAAAATAACGCAACATGAGAACAGCGTCGCTTAGATAGCTGAGGTCTAGTGGAGTATCCATCGGACCAACCAGACCATGCTGCGCGAGAACGAGTATAGTGGTCACGCCCTGCTGTCCGAGATAGCTCAACAATTCGTGCATCTGCAGGATCAAGAAGCGTTCGTCGGGCATCGCGTTCAAATACCCGTTAAGGCTGTCGATGACGACAACTTTGGCTTTGTCCCGCTCGACACTCGCGCGCACCCCGGCCGCGAATTCTCCGGGAGAGAGCTCCGCCGGATCGATCTGCTGGAGTTTTAAGGTTCCGTTGGTCAGCGCCTGATCAAGCGGCATTCCCAATGTCTGCGCACGCGCTTCAATTGTGCCGCGGCCTTCGTCGAAAGCGAAATACACGGCGTGCTCGCCTCGTTGGGCCGCAGCCAGTGCAACGGTCAAGGCGAGGGAGGATTTTCCCACGCCGGCGGAGCCGATGAACAAAGCGTTGGTTCCCCGCTCGATCCCGCCGCCGAGCAACTTGTCGAGTTCGGAGTTGCCAGTCGATGCGGCTTCGACCTCAAACTTATTGTGATGCTCCGCAGCTATCAGTCGCGGGAAGATGTTGAGCCCGCCTTTTACGATCGTGAAATCATGATAGCCGCCGCGGAACCGGATGCCTCGCATTTTGATGACACGTATCCGACGCCGCTCGGCACCGTAGTCCAGAGCCAATTGTTCCAGGTTGACCACGCCGTGGCATATCGAGTGCAATTGCAGATCCGTGTCCGCCGATGAAAGGTCATCCAAGAGAACGACCGTGCAGTGACGTGCGGCGAAAAAATGCTTTAGCGCGAGAACTTGCCGCCGGTAACGCAGCGAGTTTTGGGCCAGCAGACGTAGCTCCGACAAACTGTCGAACACCACTCGCGCAGGATCAAGGGCAGCAACCTTTTCAAACACAAGGTTTGTGGTTTCGCTGAGTTCGATTTCAGCGGGATGAAGGATGGTCAGTTCACGGTCGGGGTCGAGGGACGTCTCAGGTGGTACCAACTCGAAAACGTCGATTCCATCCACGGTCCAACCGTGCCGTTTGGCCACCAATGCCAACTCGCGTTGGCTTTCAGAAAGCGTTATGTAGAGCACCCGTTCGCCGAGCCGTACGCCCTCGAGCAGAAATTGAAGCGCGATTGTGGTTTTTCCGGTGCCGGGGCGGCCCTCGTAAAGATACATGCGGTCAGGGTCAAACCCGCCGCCTAAGATGTCGTCCAGCCCTTCACTGCCGGTAGATACCCGCTTTTCTCCCAGATCTTCAATGTGGATGTCGACGCTCGCGGTTGCAGCGCCCTTCCTGTGATCGTCTGGCATTTCTCTTCCCCTCAAGCCCAGTGTTGCGGCGGACGATGCCGGCCGCGGCCGCCGAACCGAAAGAACGCCAAACCGCAGCGGGGGTTCCAGGCGCTTGACCTTACTGCGTCGGCCGCCGGAAAATGTTGCTGGTTCGGGCCTAACCTGATCAACCGCGGAGCTTTCGCGCTTCGCGCACTAACGTCTTTCGATCGTTGCCGTGTTCCCTGATCAGATCCCGAACCTGCTCGGTACTGATCCGATGCTGTTTGGCAAAATAGCGGACCTCGTAATCTTCCTCCGCCGACACGTGGTCACGGTCGCGAAAATCTCGCCTGGCTTTGTCATCTGACATTGCTCATTCCTCCTGGTCAGGGAGAACAGCGGCGCTGCCGGAATGTTCCTGATGCTATCAACGACCACCGCGCACAGCATCAAACGGTCTGGACGGATGATCGCGGACAGATAGCGGTTAAAATCCTTTGCTTTTCCAACGGGGGTCTGGTTGACTCCGACCGGCTTTCGGACGAACTTGAAAAGGCCAGGTTAGCCGGCGCTGACCTGCCTCGCGGCCCGGCCCGCAAATCCTGTGGGCCGGGTCACCTAAGTTCCTGCCGCTGAGCCGGATGATGGTGTCGCTGGCGTTGAAAATTCCCGGCCTACCAAACCGAACTCGATCTTCCCCGAGCTGACGAGATCCGCATGAACGGTCCGGCGCCGATCATGCGCGCAGCCGGCGATGCCGATGAGCTCGGCCTCGATGACGTTTGGGTTTCCGCCGGGCGCGAAGGGGTCCGGTGTTCAACTTCGGCTCCGAAGGCCTGCGTTTGCTGAAAACAAAAGCTGCCTCGTGCCGGCCTCGGCGTTCTTCGAATTCTGCCACGAATATCCGAAGCCAAACCCGCTTCAGATTGAACGGTGCTCCGTTCCTAGGTTGCTGGGCTTTGGGGTGAGCGGCCGGCGACAAGCCGCCCACCTTCACGATGCTTAGGACCGACCCCTGGGCCGGATGCCGCGCCGTATCACAATCGGCAGGTGGTCGTTCTTCTGCCCGAACACTGGTCTGCGTGGCTTGGTTTGTCGAAACCCGAGACCGAGTTATTGCGGCGGTTGCCGGCAGGATCGCTGTCTGTTGAAACGGTACGGCCAGAGCGCGCCTGAGCTCAGTTGCATGGGGCTTCCATGCTGTGGGCGGAAGCCTTGCAAACCACAGCGCCGCCCGACGACATCAACACCGTCCGGGGATCAACTTGGCGTCGCCCGTTCGCCCACCTCTTCGATTTTGTCCAGAACAGCTTCGGGTGCCACATCGCGCTTGAGCTCCTTCAGCTCGTCGTCACCTTTGGTATCCACGTCCAGCCGCTTGGCAATCTCTTCGACCAACTTGATAAGCTTGGTCGTCTCATGTTCATTCAGCAGACTGACCTGCAGATCGAGGTCTGCCCTGGCATTGTCCTCGGCCGCCATGCGGTTCTGGTTGATCAGAACGAACGTCGACAGAAAGATCGCCTCGACCGAGGCGAACATGGCCAGGATGACCAACGATGGATCAAACGGCTTTATGAAGGTTACGATGCCGAGATTGAGTGCGATCCACGCCCCAAACAAGACAAGGTGGATATAGACGAACATCATGCTGCCGGCGAAGCTGCTGATAGCTGCGGCCGTGCGTTGCTCCAAGGATGCAGACTTCGCGTCGCGTTTCCGTCTCGCGACCAACGCCTCTATGTTCCGCGCCAGGGCAGGGCTGAGGCCTTCTGCCGCCGGGGTGGTTGGCGTGGCGTAGCCCTTGCTGTCGGGGGCGGCCGTGGCACCCATTCTTGTCTCTCCCATCTAGGCTGCCTAACTCCCTGTTCGACAATTCGCTCAATTTTGCTCGGCTTCGAACGCGCGCATCCACGTTCCTGTCTCCAATGCTGCCGCCGCAGTCGCTCCGGTCAAGGAGAATTTCCTCGAGATGCGCGCGCGTCTTTCCTTGCCCTTGAGAACTCTGATCCACCTAGAATCCCGGGCGCTCACCTTGAGGCTTCCGGAGGGCTCTGACGCCGACGTTGAAGCGACAGCGGCGATCGTGTCCAAGGCCATACGGAATATCGAAGACCTCTTGCAGAGCGCCGGGACCAGAACCGTCGACCTGCGCGGGGCGCGCGAGAAAGATCACCTTCCACGTGTTCGATCCAGACACATCGAAGATCTTGTCAAAGTCTGACGCGAAGAAGACGCGGCGAAGGCGGTCCAGAACCGGAGACGCGCCGCCGCAAAGGCAGCCCTGAAGCGCGGGCAAAAGAGAGGGCGCGGACCGGCAGGCTCAACCGACAGCAGCGGGGACGAGGATCCTCGCCCCAAGCTGCGCGGCTGGGAAGATTTTGAGGCGAAGGACTGCTGCGCTCCACTGGGTCGTCGCGGTCGTGCATCAACAGCGGGGTTTCCGCCGGTGGGTAATCACCAGGGCCGATGGTGGCCTGCCCGTCCGCCTTTGACGCCTTGTCGGCGGCATCGTTGATCGTAGCAACGTGACCTTGCTCGACCGGCTTGCTGGGATCACGCGGGAAGAACCGCCGACAACAACTTGATCTTGGACAGTCTCTTCTGGGCCAGCCGACGAGCGGCTTCCAAAACCCCGCCCCCGAACGCTTCGGCGACGAATGCCATTGTCAACATGTCAATGAGAAAATCGTCGACGGCGGCCGAAACCATTGCAGAGCCGCGGCGATCGATTTCTGTCAACAGCGACCGCGCTTCTCTTGCCGCGGCTGAGGCATCCTGTGCTTGGACCAGCGCTTCAAGCTTCTCGAACATTTGCAACCAGCGTCCCCCGTGGCCGTGGTCAACTCCGATTGCCGACGAAGGTTCCAAGCGCCAGGTAAGGAGGGAATGTCGACAACGGCGCCATGGTCACCCTTCCAGGAAAAGGGATGGTCAAGCGGACCTTTTGCGCGGATGACGGCTGCGGCCAAATTGCTTTAACAGGCTGCTGCAAAAGTCGCGTCCTGTTCGATTTTGATGACATTTGTCGGAATTGGTCTGGCTAATCGGGCTGGATTTTTGGCTTTTGCAGCTACCCGGTTTGCGTGTGTGGTTGTTGTGTTTTTGGCGTCATGTCGGCTGCATCGCCAGCAATTTGGGGATACGGACCAGATTGCAGGCAATGATCGCGAAGGTGAAGACAGCCTCGACCTTTGGCCGCCCGCGCAGCTTCGTCTGGTCAGTCCGCCCGGCTTCTTCACCCAACCGAAGATTTCCTCGATGCGTTTGCGGATGCGCTGGCTGACCGTATAGCCGGCGTGGCGCGTGGTGCGACCGTCAATGGCGGTCTTGCGCACCGTGCCCGTGCTCGAGACCGTGCCTTGCACGGTGATGTGCGGGGTGACTTGGCGCTGCCGCAGGTCGCCGACGAACTCCATCACGTCATAGGCCTTGTCGGCACCGAGCGTGATGCGATGGTTGCGGGGGCGCCGGTCGAGCATGCTGAGCGCCGCCTCCCGCTCGGCCGTGCCGGTGGCATGCGTCAGCGTCGCGTCGACCGCAAGCCCGTTGCGGTTTTCCATGAGTACATGGCCCATATAGCATAGCCGGCTCGGATGGCCGTCCGCCTTGCGGTAGAGCCGCGCGTCGGGATCGCTCGTGGAGGCATGCGTCTGGTTCGAGCGCTTTTCCTTGCGGAAGTCGCGCTCCCCGTTGCGGCCTGGCGCGGGCGGCTCTCCCGAACCATCCTTCGGCCGGAAGCTCTTCATCGAGGCCCAGGCGTCAATCAGCGTGCCATCGATCGAAAAATGATCGCTCGACAGAAGCTTCCTCACTTTGCCAAGCCCCATCAAAGCACCCAGGAACTCGCGCGCGACATCGGCCTCCATGAGCCGATCGCGATTGTGGGTGAACACCGTCGCATGCCAGGCCGGAGCGTCCATCGGCAGGCCGACGAACCAGCGGAACAATAGATTGTAGTCGATCTGCTCCATCAGCAGGCGTTCGGAACGCACCGAGAAGAACGCCTGCAGCAGTGTCGCCCGCAACAGCATCTCGGGCGGTATCGACGGCCGCCCCGTCCCCGAATAGAGCGCCTCGAAGCGGGCATTCAGACAGCATAGCGCTTCGTCGCATAAGCCCCGGATCGCCCGAAGCGGATGATCCGCGGGAATGCGTTCTTCCAGCCGAACATAGCTGAAAAGACCTTCCGATCGATCATCTCGTCCGCGCATCGCAAATCACTCCAGATCGCTAACCGAAGTGAATCACAAATCATCACTAAACGCGACTTTTGCAGCAGCCTGTTAAAGCTGCGGCGAAGGCGTGACCTGCCTGGTCGCATTTTTCGCGAGAAGGACCGTTGCTTTCGATGACGACGATAGCCTGCCTTACCGTCAACCCGTGCTTTTCTGCGAATTCGACCGGGTCATA
>NZ_JAPYKO010000049.1:0-21644 GCF_037179585.1 Mesorhizobium argentiipisi (SeqCode) | reverse complement strand
GGCCATGCCACGGCCTGTCCGAAAGGACGACCAGGATCCACTCGGCCTCCTTCCCACTTCAACCATACACCAGAACCAACACACAGGATCCTCGGGTCTGCGCGTCCGCTTCGCTCCCGCTCCGCCCGTGGATGACGAATTTCGGGGCGTCAGCCAATCCACACTGCAAGTTTACAACTCAGGCCGGCATCACCTGAATATCGACAGGGTCTCAGCCGATCGTTCGCTCAAGCACATTCAACCAATTCCGGTAAGCGATCTTCTCGATCAGCGCACGCCCGAAACCGCGAGCCGCCAGCGCATCGATGAGCTTGGGCAGGCCGGCAACGTCGCCGATAACAGCCGGGATCATGGCGCCGTCGAAATCCGAACCCAGCCCGACGCCGTCCTCACCCAGCGCCTGCAACAGCGAGTCGATGTGGCGCACCATGATGTCGAGGCTGGTATCGGCGTTCATGCGGCCGTCCTCGCGCAGGAAGCCGGTGGCGAAGTTGAGACCCACCATGCCGCCCGATTCGCGGATCGCGCCAAGCTGCCAGTCGGTCAGGTTGCGCGAATGGCCGCAGATCGCATGCACATTGGAATGGGTCGCGACCAGCGGCGCGTCACTCAGCGCCGCGACATCGCGAAAACCCTTCTCGTTGAGATGCGAGAGGTCGATCATGATGCGGAGCTTGTTGCAGGCCTGGACCAGCGCCTTGCCGGCATCGGTGAGGCCAGGCCCCGTGTCGGGCGAGGACGGAAAGCGGAACGGCACGCCATTGCCGAAGGCGTTGGGACGGCTCCAGACGATGCCCAGCGAACGCAGACCTGCAGCATGCAGCACGTCGAGCATGGCAAGCTCGGGATCGATCGCCTCGACGCCCTCGATGTGGAACACCGCCGCGATCGAGCCCTTGGCCATCGCGTCCCGCACATCGCCGGCGCTGCGGCAGACGGTCAGCGCGCCGGCGCGCTCCAGCCTAAACAGGATCGAAGCCATGCCGATGGTCGAGGTGATCGCATCGGCCTGCGGCAGTTCCGGCGGCAGCGGTTCATTGTCGCTCGGTGCCGGCGGGACGGCGCTGCGTTTCGACTTTTCGACCGGCGGGGGAAAGATCGCGAACATGCCGCCGGCAAAGCCGCCCTTCCTGGCGCGCGGCAGGTCGATATGCCCGCCCGGCGTCCCCTCGATGAACAGCTTTTCGACATCGGCTTCCTTCGACTGGTAGAGCCGAAGCAGCGTGTCGTTATGTCCGTCGAAAACGGGGATCAGGTCGGTATCGGTCATCAGGGAAGCCATTCAAATCGGGGACGGGCGGGACGACAGGTTTCGTCCGAGCGAACCGTCAACTTAGGCAAGATGACCGGACGGTGCAAATGCCGGCTGGCTCTTTCCCTTCTCCCCTTGTGGGCCCACAAAGGGGAGAACGGAAGACGGCACTACTGCTTCAGCACATCCGCCCATTCAGGGTGACGGCGGAACTGGGCGTTGGCGAAGGGGCAGAGCGGGATGATCTTCTTGCCGGCGGCGCGCGCATCCTCGACCGCGCGGGTGACGAGCCGAAGCCCGGCGCCCTGGCCGCGAAACACATCCGGCACCTCGGTGTGGTCGATGATCAGCTGGTGCTCGCCGATCTTGGTGAAGGTCATCTCGGCCTCGGCGCCGCCGGGGCCGCGCAGCACATAGCGCCCCTTGGAGCCGCGGTCTTCCAGGTCGATCTCGGGCAGTTGGTCAGCCATTTTTACTTGCCTCCTTCGGCAACCGGCGCCGGCGCGAAAAACCGCCGCGCCGCCTCGATTTCGTTCGGCCGAACCTCATGCCCGCCGTCGTGCCATTCCACTGTGACATCGGCGCCGTCGGCGCGCAAATAGGCCTCGAGCCGCGACGTCAAATTGGGCGGGCAGATCGGATCGCGCCTGCCGGCCGTGATCAGGATATGGCGGCCGGCAAGACTGCCCTGCACCTGCGGCTGGAACGGGATCAGCGGATGCATCAGCGCCGTGGCGTCGAACAGGCCGGGCTCGGCAAACACCACCGAAGCCAGGACGTTGGCGCCGTTGGAGTAGCCGAGGCCGAACACCGCCGAGGGTTTTGCCGCTTCGGCATGCGCCTTGACGAAGCCTGCCATCTTCGATGTCGCGCGCGCCAGATCGTCCATGTCGTACACGCCCTCGCCGGTACGGCGGAAGAAGCGCGCAGCACCGTGCTCCGATACATCGCCGCGCGGCGACACGATCGTCGCCGAAGGCAGAAGCTCGCGGCCGAAACCGAGAAGCTGGTTCTCGTCGGCGCCGGTGCCGTGCAGGACGAAGAGCAGCGGACTGCCCGACGAACCGGGCAGCACCTTGTGGATGTAAGCGTCCTTGCTCATGGCTTCAGTCTTCCAGCTTCGGCAGGTGTTCTTCGAGGTAAGGCCGCAAATGCTGATGCTGCGTCGGCAGCTTCAGCGCCTCGCCGAGATGCGCGGTGTCCTCGTCGCGGTCGAAGCCCGGTTCGTTGGTGGAGACCTCGAACAGCACGCCACCCGGCGTGCGGAAATAGATCGCCCAGAAATAATCGCGGTCGATGACCGGCGTCACCCCATAGCCCGTGTCGACCAGCGCCTTGCGTACTTCCAGCTGCTTGGCGCGATCCTCGACCGCGAAGGCGACGTGATGCACCGAGCCGGCGCCAAGATTGGCAAAGCCGGCACCCGGCAACGATTCGATGTCGACGATATCGGCGCCGTTGCCATTCTTGATCGACAGCCGGCGGATATTGCCGGACTTGTCGACCTCCTCATAGCCCATGAACTTCAGCAGCTCCTCGGTGGCGCCGCCATCCTTCAGCCGGAGCGAGACCGAGTGGAAGCCTCGGATCGCCTCGTCGCCGGGAACGCCGCCCTTGACCCAAGGCGCCCGCTTGTCGGTCTTGTCCTCGACGAGCGCGAAACTGTCGCCGTCCGGGCCGGTGAAGGTGAGCCGCTTTTCGCCGAAGCTTTCGGTGCGGGCAACATTGCCCACGCCCTCCTCGGCGAAGCGCTCTTCCCAATAGGCCAACGTGCCTTCCGGCACTGAGAACACCGTTGTCCCCACCTCGCCGACGCCGTGTCTACCCTTGGCGATATCGGGGAACGGGAAATAGGTCATCACCGAACCCGGCGTGCCGACCTCGTCGGCGTAATAGAGATGGTAGACGTCCGGCGCGTCGAAATTGACGGTCTTCTTCACCCGGCGCAGGCCGAGCTTTTTTGTAGAGAACTCATTGTTGCGGCGTGCATCGCTCGCCATCGAGGTGACGTGATGCAACCCCTGGATCTGATTGAGCATGATCGTGCTCCTTCCCTTGTCCTTATGCGGCCCTCGCCGCTGTCCATGCCAATATGAGGATAGGCGGGCTGGCGAAAAAGCGGGCAAACACAGAATGGACTGTGTCATAACAGTGAACAACCATTCGAAATATGTTCACCAATCTATCACCGGCATTGGCTTGCAACGCCGGTGATTCCCGGTCCATCTGAGCGCTTCCACAAGGAGACGATCTTGGACAATCAGCCGAGCCGCCCGAATGTTCTCCTCATCACCTGCGATCAGTGGCGTGGCGATTGCCTGTCGGCGGCCGGCCATCCGGTGGTGAAGACGCCGAATGTGGATGCGCTCGCCGCGGAGGGTGTGCTTTTCCGCCGCCACTATGGCGGGGCCGCGCCGTGTTCTCCTGCCCGCGCGTGCCTCTACACCGGGCTCTACCAGATGAACAACCGCGTCTGCCGCAATGGCACGCCGCTTGATGCGCGCCATGGCAACATCGCGCTTTCGGCGCGCGCGGCGGGCTATGATCCCACCCTGTTCGGCTACACCGATGTCTCGCTCGATCCGC
Organism: Mesorhizobium argentiipisi (SeqCode); assembly: GCF_037179585.1. Classification (NCBI taxonomy): domain Bacteria; kingdom Pseudomonadati; phylum Pseudomonadota; class Alphaproteobacteria; order Hyphomicrobiales; family Phyllobacteriaceae; genus Mesorhizobium; species Mesorhizobium argentiipisi (SeqCode). The sequence goes on along the minus strand of NZ_JAPYKO010000049.1, from coordinate 17,806 downwards.
GCCGGCTGGCGACCGGGGATCCTCGGCTGCGCAGCTATGAGGGCGTGCTGCCGGGCTTCACCGTACGCCAGGCCCTGCCTGAGCATCAGAAGCAATGGCTGTCGTGGCTGCGCGCGCAAGGCATCGACACCAGCGCGGGCAGCCCCGACATCCACCGTCCGGCCCGCGGTCAGGCGGAACGCGACGTGACCAACGCGCCGCCCGTCTATTCGAAAGACCAGACGCCGACCGCTTTCCTGGCCGGCGAGTTCATCCGCTGGCTTGGCGAGCAGGAGGAGCGCGCGCCGTGGTTCGCGCATATCTCCTTCATCAGCCCACACCCGCCCTTCATCGTGCCCGAACCCTACAACAGCATGTATGATCCGGCCGAAGGGCCCGCTTTCAAGCGCGCGGCAAACCCGCAAGCCGAAGCCGAGAGCCATCCCTATCTCGCCTACGATCTCGCCGGGCAGAAGCGAACAAAATTCGTTCCCGGCATCGAGGGCAAGGTGGCGGATTGGAGCGACGAGAACTTTCGCCGCATCCGCGCGATCTATTACGGCATGATCTCCGAGGTCGACGCGCAGCTCGGCCGCATCTGGCAAGCGATCAAATCAGCGGGCGCCTGGGACGACACCGTCATCGTGCTGACCTCCGACCATGCCGAGATGATGGGCGACCATTTCATGCTCGGCAAAGGCGGCTTCTTCGACGCCAGCTATCACATTCCGCTGATCGTCCGCGATCCGCGCCGGAGCGCCGCGGCGGGCACGGCCGTGGATCATTTCACCGAGGCCGTCGATATCTTTCCGACCGTGCTCGACCTAATCGGCGCCGCGCCGCAGCGCCACCTCGACGGCCTCTCGCTCGCGCCGTGGATACACGGCAAGGAGCCGCAGAGCTGGCGCGACGCCGCGCATTGGGAGTTTGATTTCCGCACGGTCGCCAAAGGCGAAGCCGAGTGCCATTTCGGTATCGGATCGCGCGCCTGCAACCTCGCCGTCATTCGCAGCATGGACTTCAAATATGCCCATTTCGGCGGCGGTCTGCCGCCGCTTCTGTTCGACCTGTCGAACGATCCGGGCGAGCTGAACAATTTGGCGAACGACCCTGCCTATCTGCCGGTGCGGCTGGAGTTCGCGGAAAAGATGCTCGCCTGGCGCGCCGCTCACCTCGACCAGTCGCTGGCCTTGGCGGAACTGACTGAGGATGGCGTGGCGGGGTATGTGAGTAGGCAGGAGGCAGTAGGCAGTAGGCAGTAGGCAGTAGGCAGTAGGCATTAGGCGATGGTCCGCGTTGGGTGGCCGAAGCCAACAGCCTCTTTCCCTATTTCCTACTGCCTAATTCCTACTTCCTACTGCCTGATCGTCACTTCAGCATCATCCGCTGCTGGTCGCGGTTGGCGGCATAACTGCTCTTGTCATAGGCCGTCTGCGCCTGCAGCTGCTCCTTGGTGAAGTTGGTATAGAGATATTTCTTGCCGTTCTTGTCGGTCATGAATTTGAGCTTGTCCATGCCGATCGCCACTTCCTTGGCGCCGATGCCGAGGAAGCCGCCGACATCGACGATGACCGCGTCCGGCTTGTTGTCGGGCGTCAGCACGACATCGCCGATCGAACCGATCTCTGCGTCGTTGGCGCCATAGACCGTCGTGCCCTTGAGGTCGTCGACGCGGATGTTGCCCATCGGCATTTCGCTCAGCGTCGATTTGTCGATGGATGCGGTCTTGGTCTGGTCGGTGGCAGCGCCGCTGTTATCGGCAGGCTTGTTCTCGGCCGTGCTCTGGGCCGGCGGCGTCGCAGGCTTGTTCTCGGCCGTCGACTTGGCGGGCTCTGCCGGCTTCGCTCCCTTGTCGGATGTCGTGCCCGAAGAGACCACCGCAGGCGTGGTCGTCGCCGGCGCATTGTTCGCGGCCGTCGTCGAGCCGGGCGCCGGATCATAAGGCTTGCGGTCGAACTCCGGCTGGGCCTGCAGCTGCTCCTTCGTCGTCTCGGCGACCAGCCAGCGGTCGCCGTTCTTCTCCGCCCATTTCGCCTTGTCGAAGTCGAAAGTGACGTTCTTCGTGCCGATGCCGAGGAAGCCGCCGACGCCGATCACCAGCGACTCGGCCTTCCCATCCTTGGCAAGCACGATGTCCTTCACGTCGCCGATCTTCTGGGCGTTGTCCCCAGTGCCGTTATAAACCGACTCGCCCATGATGTTGGTGGCGAGGTTGCCCTCCGCCTTCTTCACCGGCTCGGCCGGCGAGGCCGCGGGAGCCTGGGCTGTTGTCGTGTTGTTGGCGGGCTGCGTAGCGTCGGTAGACTGCGCCGGCGCCGGATCGTAAGGCTTGCGGTCAAACGCTGGCAGAGCGTTCAGCTCATCCTTGGTGGACTTGACAACCAGCCAGCGGTCGCCGTTCTTCTCGGCCCATTCCAGCTTGCCGTAGTCGAACGCGACGTCCTTCTTGCCGACTCCGAGAAATCCGCCGACGCCGATGATCGCGGATTTGGCTTTGCCGCCGGAATCGAAGACGACATCATCGACCTTGCCGATGTCCTGGGCGTCATCACCGGTGCCGTTGTAGACGGACTCGCCGACGATATTGGTCATCAGGGCGCCCTCGGCGCGGGGGACAGGAGCCGTGCTTTCGGCTGCTGGGGCCTGCGGAGCTGGGGCGGGCGTTGTCTGTGCAAAAGCGCCGCTCGCGAGCAGCGTCGCGATCGCGGTGGTCGCAAAAAGAGTGCGGATCATCATAATCTCTCCTCGTGCCTGATCTTTGTACATGACGCTGTCCCGCGCGGCCTATGAACGGCGTGGCGGGGCGACAGTATCGACACGATCACAACGTTGTGTCCTTGACCTTGTTCCAACTTGGCCTTGTTCCAAAAAGCCGCCGCCGCCCCATCGCGCCGATTCCTGGCTGATTCCTGACCGCGGGGAACCTTTGCGCGGGCACTTTCGTTTGAGCTGCGATTGAGGCTTCTGCCCAATCCAGAAAGATACGGAGCGGGAATGCGGTTTGCTGCGGTGCTGAACCAGGATGGCGGCACGCTCCGCACTATCGACATCCAGGCCTTCGCCGACCAGCTGCATCAGATCCTCGAAGCCGCCGGACATTCCGTTGAGAGCGAAATCGTTGCCGGTCGTGACATCGCTGCGGCATTGGAAAGAGCGATCGCCAAGCGGAGCGTCGACGTCGTTCTCGCCGGCGGCGGGGACGGTACGGTTTCCACGGCCGCTTCCCTTCTCATGAACAAGAAGAAGGCCTTGGCCATTCTCCCGGCCGGCACGATGAACCTCTTCGCTCGCGGCCTTGGCATTCCGCAGACATTGGAGGGTGCGTTGAAGTCCTTCGCCGACGGAGAGGTGATCGCCGTCGATATGGCCAGCGCCAACGGCCAGCCCTTCGTTCATCAGTTTTCCATCGGCATGCACGCAAAGATGGTCCAGCTGCGCGAAAAGATGGAATTCGGTTCGCGACTTGGAAAAATGCAGGCATCCGCGCGCGCGGCATGGGCGGCTATCAAGAACCCGCCCGCGCTAAAGGTGAGTCTGACCATCGGCAAGACCGAAATTGTAACCCGCACGACCGGCATCGGCATTTCCAACAACCTGTTCGGCGAAGGCCATCTGCCCTATGCCGACAATCCGGCCGGCGGCGTGCTCGGTATCTATGTCAGCGTCGCGCGCCGTCGCCATCATCTGGCAAAGCTTTTGCTGGACATGCTGCGCGGCAGGTGGCGCCAGAGCGCTCATGTCGAGGTGCATCAGGCAGACAGGGCGGTGCTGAAAATCCACTCGTCAGTCAAAAGGGTCAGAGCCGTCATGGACGGCGAGTTGATCCGGTTGGAGCGCGAGACGACGGTCGAAACCCGCCCCGGCGCGCTGAACGTGCTCGTTCCGGCGCGCGGCGTCAGCGCAAAGGCGGCTTGAACGGGAAGCGCTCCTTCAGGGCTGCGAGGTCGGTTGGGCGGGAGCGGGGCCTTGCTCGGTGCCGGGCGGCTGCGGCACATGCTGCGCGCCGGAATTGGGTGACTTTATCAATTCCCCGTAAATCTCCACCGCGCCCCACGCAATGAACGCCAGCAACAGGCCGGCGATGAGTATCCTCAGAGCATGCCAGCCCCAATGTCCCTGACGGGCTTTGTTTTCAGGAACGATCTTGGTCATGATTGGCCTCCATGTTGCGTGGCGGCGGGCTTTTCAGGCACAGCACGGTCGGGTAACGGGCCCTTTGCGTGAAGGTTCCCGACCAGGTGGCATCGCTTGCGCGACCATTGTACGAACAGATCAGGGCACAGGTTTGAGCTTGGTGCGAGCGACCAGCCTGAGAAAGGTCGAGCCCTAATGCGTGTCCTCCTGATCCGGCTTGCGCGGCTTGGGCTTGGCGTTCTCGCGATAGATGGCGTAGGCCAACACCGCCAGGGCGGGCGCGATGACGGCTCCGCCCTTGCTCTTGGCAAGGGCCGGAAGCAGTGCAAGTGCCGCGGTGACGCCCAGCGCGGTCATGTCGGCCTGCCGCCGTCTCGCGCGCCGCCTGCTTCGCATGCTCCTGGTCAGCTTGTGAATGACAAGGATGAGCCCGGCAAGCACCAGGAACCCTATGCCGAAGCCGAGACTGCTCGCCAGCGGTCCGTAGCGCGCCGCCAGCCAGATATAGGCGGCGCCGATGAGGAAGCCGACGCCGCACAGGACGAAAACGGCGGCGAATCCGTAGAGGATTGCCGTCGTTCGCGCCCGTTGCAAAGCGGCCATCGCCTCGCCCGAGGCAAGGGCGGAGACAAGCGAGACAAGCATCCCCATGTGAGGCTAGCGGCGGGAAAGCAGGGCGAAGAGGTAGCCGACGCCCGCCGCGATCGCCAGCGATGTCACGGGCTTCTCGCGCACCTTGGCTATCAGCTGCGCTTCGATGTCCTCGGCGCTGCCCCGCATGCTCTCGAAGGCTGCTTCGCCTTGCGCGCGCAATTGTTCGACGCCCTCCGCGGCAGCGTGACGCGCCGCGCCATAACCGTGTTGACCAGTCTTGGCGAGCTGCTCCGTGAGTTTCTGGATATCCGCTTTCAATTGCTCGATATCGGCTTCCAGGTCGGTGGTGGTCGCTTCATCTGTTGCGGATCTGCCTGCGGCGGTTGCCATCTCTAACTCCCTGCGTTTGCTTGGATTTCAACGTGCGTTCTATATCAAAGTTCCCGATTCGGCGGCTCCAACCGGCCTAGATCAGCGGCCGGCGTTCCTCGCCGAGCCCCTCCCAGCGGGCAAGCTTCTTCAGTCCGTCATAGTCGACCACTTCGCAGCCGCCGTCTCGCCATAGGATGAGCTTGCGGTCCATCAGCTTGCGGATCGTCTTGTTGGTATGGACCAGCGAAAGGCCGAGCGTGTCGGCAATGTGCTGTTGTGTGATCGGTATCCGCAGCGGCGTCTTGCCGTTTACTCCGGCGCTGCGCGCCCGGCTGGCGATGAAGGCGATGAGGTAGGCGGCTCGTTCGAGCGCGGTGCGGCGTCCGATGCTGAACAGGTTCTCGTCCAGCATCCGCTCCTCACGCGACGCAATCCAGGTGATATCGTAGGCAAGACCTGGATAGTTGCGATAAAGGTCCTGCAGCTGTTCGCGCTCGAAGACGCACAACAGCATCGTCGACAAGGCCTCGACGGAATGCTGCATCTCGCCCATCAGGCTTCCCTGCAGGCCGATCAGGTCGCCGGGCATGGAAAAATTGAGGATCTGCCGGCGCCCGTCGGGCAAGAGCTTGTAGCGGAACGCCCAGCCCGACAGCACGGTGTAGAGATGCGCGCTGTGGCTGCCTTCGACCAGGACTGTCGCCCCCTTGTCGACGGCGAGTTCGCCACGCTTGAAAGTGCTTACGAACGACAGCTCCTGCTTCTCGAACGCGCGAAAGGCGGGCAACGACCGCAACGGACACTCTTCGCAAGGATATTGACGACTCGCAGCCGGATGTGCGCTTTGGCTGGACATTTCGACCCCTCTTCGAAATCCCTGCCCTTGTGGGCACAGAGAAACGCTTGAGACCGGCAGGGGTTCCGCGAGACCGCGTCCCATGTCTTTTTTAAATGACATGGCGGCGAATTCCGCGCATCAGTGCGGCCCTGCCCCAGGAGAAAACCGAGAAGTGCCAGCATTGCTCGACGGACTGCGTATCCTCGTACTGGAAGATGAGTTCCTGATCGCACTTGATATCGAGCAGCTTTGCCGCGATCATGGCGCGGCGGAAGTGACAATCGCCCGAGAGATCGCCGAGATCAACGGAGAAGCTCTGTCTTCGCGCTTCGACGCGGCGGTGGTCGACCTGATGCTCGCGGGCGTTTCGACCCTGGATTTCGCCGCTCGGCTGCGCAGCGAGGGCCTGCCGTTCGTATTCGCCTCCGGCTATTCCGATTCGGACGAGATCAAGGACGCGTTCCCGGACATCCGCCTGGTCACCAAGCCCTTCTCGGGCGACGATCTTGTCGAAGCCGTGGCCCTGGCCTGCGGACGGGCCGCCCCGGCCTGAGGCCATCCTTGCAACCGCAATGGTAGAGATCGCCTCAAGCCGCGTTCGAACCTGTGACCTGCGCCGAGATCGCGTCGGGCCCGAACTCGTCTTCTCCGGAGATCTTGAGTATCTCCTGCAGCCTGGCGCGCGCCCGGCTGACGCGACTCTTGATCGTGCCGACCGCGCAGCCGCAGATCTCGGCGGCTTCTTCATAGGAGAAGCCTGAAGCGCCGATCAGGATGATGGCTTCGCGCTGGTCCTCGGGCAGTTGCTCGAGCGCGCCGCGGAAATCCTTGAGGTCGAGCTGGCCGTGCTGGGCCGGGTGCACGGCAAGCCTGGCCGTCATGATGCCGTCGCTGTCCTGCACTTCGCGGCCGCGCTTGCGCATCTGCGAATAGAATTCGTTGCGCAGGATGGTGAACAGCCATGCCTTCAAATTGGTGCCCGGCTGGAAACTCTCATGCTTGTCCCACGCCTTGACCAGCGTTTCCTGGACAAGGTCGTCGGCCCGGTCGGCGTTCTGCGTCAGTGACACGGCGAAAGCGCGCAGGCTCGGAATCGCACCGAGCAGCTCGGTCTTGAAGCTCTGGGATACCGCGGCCATGCCTCAGTCCTTTTTCTGGGCAGGTTCGGCCTGTTCCAGCTGGCTGAGCAACTGAGCGAAACGGTCCGGCACACGATCCGAGACCAGCTCGTCATAATACTGTTTGAGCTTGCGCGCGATTTCGGAGTTTGCCCCCAGCGGGTTGCCATCCCCATTCCGATGCCTGCTTAGGGCATCAGTCATTTGTTTTTTTGACATTTCTTTCATGGTAGCCCTAGTTTCCAGCACCCGAACCGCTCATCAGCTTCAAACCACAACGCAAGCGGATCCCTCGTCTGGTTGCCCATCCCGAAACCTCGAAACGCCCGCCTGCTAATTTAGTTCCCCAGCCGGCGGAACTTTTTCCGGAAGCCGGCGTTTGATTTTCCGGGGCGTGCAGCCGGTGTGGTCTTGAATACGCAACGTCATCTGAGGGAGACGTCAACAATGAGTTTGTCCGCAACCATCGCTCCGCATCTTCCGTTTCTGCGCCGCTTCTCGCGGGCGGTATCGGGATCGCAGGAAAGCGGTGACGCGCTGGTCGCCGCGATGTTGGAAGCTATCATCGCCGACACCAATATCTTCCCCGAAGCCTCGAGCGACCGCATCGCGCTCTACAAGGTTTTCGCCAGATTGTTCACCTCCGTCGCCATCCGCGTGCCGCAGGAACAGGCACAGACCGCCTGGGAACAGCGGGCCGCGGCCAATCTGAATGCGCTCGCGCCCCGTCCGCGGCAGGCTTTCCTTCTGGTTGCCGTCGAGGGCTTCAGCGAGGACGAGGCGGCGGAAATCCTCGACGTCGAGGAAGAAGAGTTCTCGGAGCTGCTGGCCCAGGCGAGCAACGAGATTTCCCGCCAGGTGGCGACCGACGTGCTGATCATCGAGGACGAGCCTCTGATCGCCATGGATATCGAGGAGATGGTCGAAAGTCTCGGTCACCGCGTGGTGGGCACGGCACGCACCCATGCCGAGGCGGTGGCCTTGTTCGGCAGGACGCGGCCGAAAATGGTTCTGGCCGACATCCAGCTCGCCGACGGCAGCTCGGGCATCGAAGCCGTCAACGAGATTTTGTCCTCGACGCCGGTGCCGGTCATCTTCATCACCGCCTTTCCGGAGCGCCTGCTGACCGGCGAGCGCCCGGAGCCGGCCTTCCTGGTCACAAAGCCCTTCAATCCCGACATGGTCAAGGCCCTGATCAGCCAGGCCCTGTTCTTCGACCGACAGGCCAAAGCCGCCGCCTGAGCCGTGCCCCGAAGCAGAAATCTTCCAGCGCCTGCGAGGCTTTTGCCGCGCGTGGCACGCGCCTGTTGCGACTTGAAAAGCCGTACAAGGGGATCGTCTTTTTAGGCAAATGGTGGAACAAACGACACCGAGCCACGTTCTTTTCCCGACAGAAGAAGGAGACGCATCATGCTGTATTGGGCGCTCGTATTTCTCGTAGTTGCGATCATCGCCGGCGCGCTTGGATTCGGCGGTATCGCCGGCACATCGGCGGGCATCGCGCAGATTTTGTTCTTCGTCTTCCTCGCCTTCCTGGTGATCTCGCTCATTGCTGGCCTCTTCAGGAGAGCCTGACCGCAACACTGGAAGCCGCACCCCTCAAACGGTTTCCAGCCACCGCCGGGCGGCGCCTCGAAAGAGCACCGTCCGGCGGACCGTTTTTGGAGAACGCTGCGATTTCGGGATTTCGGGAGGCCACTCGTGCGGAACCAGTTTGCGGATTGAGCCGTTCATGGACCGAGCGCGGAAAGTTTCCTATGCCTTCCGAGGGTTTTACGAAAGATAGCGGTAAGCAGAACGACGAAGTGATCGCGATGCATCCCTCGGAGAGCGGCATGCAACTGGGGCGAGCCTTGCTTCATGCTTTGCACAATGCCGGGATCTCGGTTCTCTACCAAGACCGACAGATGAAGACGGTCTGGGCGCGCAATATGAGCGCGCCTTGGGCGTCCGAAACGGCCGACGGCAAGGATTTGCTTTCGCCGGCGCAGGCCGAGCGCATACAAGCCGCCAAACTCGGAGTGATAGAATCCGGCAACGCGGATCAGCTCGAGCTCAGCATTTCCGGAAGCCAGGGCGTTCGCTGGTTCCAGCTTTGGATCGATGCCGACCGCGGGGAAGCCGGCGACGTCCTCGGCGTGGTTACGACGATGGTGGAGACGACGGAGCAGAAACGCCGCGAGCAGACGCTGAAGGCATTGCTGCGCGAAGTCAGCCATCGATCGAAAAATCTCCTGGCCATTATCCAGAGCATCGCCACGCAGACCGGGCGCTATACGGAGACGCTTGGCGACTTCCTGGCGCGGTTCCGCGGCCGGCTGCAATCGCTCGCTTCCTCGCAAGATCTGGTCACATCCTCCAACTGGCGAGGTGCCGCATTGCAGGAACTCGTATCCGGCCAAGTCGGCCGCTATAGCAGCGATCTGGCTAAAAGCCTGCAGTTTAAGGGGGAAAATCCTTATCTCAATCCCAATGCTGCCCTGCATATCGGCCTGGCCATGCATGAGCTGGCCGTGAATTCCGTAAGCTATGGCGCGTTGTCCCGACCGGAGGGCCATATCGAGGTGCGCGCCAGGCTCGATCCCGAAAACGGAAGCTCGCCTAATCTTTTGCTGACCTGGACCGAAGCGGTCGGCGACGCGCAACGCAACGAGAGGCGCTTCGGCAGCGTGGCGCTGGAACGCGTCGTGCCGATGTCGCTGAACGGTTCCGCGACGCTGGAAATCGGCAATGACCGCATCGAATACCGCCTCACCGTTCCGCAAGGCAATTTCGAGACGGATTGATCGTGCCGCGGATGGCGTGAGAGCTATTCCGGGAAAAGTGCGCAACGGCTAGTTCGGCGACTTCGCCATAGCCTTCGATCCGGAAGCGCCAAAAACGGAGCCTTGCCGGCAAAGGCCTTAACCAGCTGTTCACCATAAAGTCCGCTTCTGTGCTCCCGGCTAACGATGCGCCGGAGACCCATCCGGGCCACGGCGCGCGACCTGGGAGACTGACGATGGTTGCCGACATGAACAGGCTGGAGCAGGCCGCCCGCGTCTCGATGAGTGGCTTCCAGGAAGCCGAACCGCCACCGGCGCCGCGATCGTCGCATCTTTCGCCCCGCATGGGCGCATTTGCGTTTCTGGCCGCCATGGCTTTGATCGCGACCTGGCGATTGTTCTGACTTCGGGCAGGATCAAGACAGAACTTTGAAGCGCTGGGCGCCTCCCCTGGAGGTCTCCGGCATGCTTGTCGCGTCGGACGGTGAGCGCCTCGAAAAGACTGCGTTAGGCAACAGTAAAATCGCGCAGGCAAAGCATGTTTTTTCATGCTAGATGGCTGCTGGCACTGCCGAAAGTGAGGACAAAAGTGAGGAGCAATTCTATGCGGAAGATGATCATTGCCATGGTTGCGGTGGTCGCCGTCAGCGGCTGCACCACGACCGAGCAGGACGTCGTCGGCGGCGGCCTGATCGGCGCCGGTGTGGGCGGCCTGGTCGGCGGCGGCAAGGGTGCGCTGATCGGCGCGGCCGTCGGTGCCGGGTCGGGCCTTCTGGTTCGCAACCTGCGCAACGGCTACTGCATATATCGCCACCGTGACGGCACGAGGTACCGGGCCCGCTGCAACTAGTTCAGTACGGAAAGGATCGGAGGCCGGCTGCCGGCCTCCCGTTCTTTTTCAATTCGAAAAAGTCCAGCTACTGATTCGCCCGCTCCGGACTTTTGGCGCTCACACTGCCAGCGGGATCCTGATTTCCACCTTCAGTCCATCGTCACGGTAGTCGCGCGCGATCGTGCCGCGCAATTCGCGTGTGACATTGAGGTCGATCAGCTTGGTGCCGAAGCCGGTCTTGGCCGGCGCTTCCAGATCCTTCTGGCCCGTTTCGCGCCAATTCAATAGCAGCGTCCGCTCGCGACCGCGCCCTTCAATGCTCCAGTCGACCTTCAGGGCGCCCACCGAACTGCCGGCTTCGCCATACTTCAGCGCGTTGGTGGCGAGTTCGTGGAAGGTCAGCCCGAGCGCTTGCGTCGTCGTCTCGTCGAGCAGCACCTGCGGCCCCGACAACACCCCTTCGGGAAGATCCTTGCCGAACACCTGTCCAAGTTCGATGCGCAGCAGGTCACCAAGATCGGCCTTCTGCCAGCGCGAGCGCGTCAGCATATCCTGCGACGCAGCCATGGCCTGGAGGCGCGCCGAGAATGAAGCCGAAAACTCCTTGACGTCAGTGGCTTGCGAGGCCGTCTGCCGCGCGATCGCCAGCACGCGGGTGATCGAATTCTTGATGCGGTGCTTCATCTCCTGCAGGATCAGGTCTTTCTCCAGCAGGCTCTTTTCGGTCGCCTCGTGCAGCGCCGACTTCGCCTCATAGGCGCGCTCCTGATAGCGCGCCACCAGCGCGATGGCGCCTGCAAGCAAGAGGCCGAACAGCCCGAGCATCACCGGAATGGCGCGCGAGGACGGCGGTTCGAAGGCGCTTGTGGGCCTGAACAGCACGGTCCAGGGCCGGCCCGCGACAACGATATCGCGACGCGCCAGAAGCTTCGCCCCGATGCGTTCTGCCGGCGGCGCCTCCGAACGGAACAAAAGATTGCCGTCCTCTGGCTTGCCGTCATAGACCTCGACATTGACCGGCAGCAGCGGAGAATGGCTGAGCGCGACCTGGAACAGGTCCTGCGCGCGGAAGGCAGCGTAGAGAAAGCCGGCCGTGGAGGAGCGGCTTGCATTGATCACCTCGGGCGCGGTCTCGACGTTCAGGCGCACAAAAACCAGGAACCCGGTGAAGGTCTGCGTCACGCCGGCACCCTGGCCGAGCTGGACCATGCCGCTCGCATGCTGCCGGTCGTCGGCCATCGCTTTTTCGATCGCCGCGCGCCGTACCGGCTCGCTGAACATGTCGAAGCCGATAATCGACTGGTTGGACGTATCGAGCGGTTCGAACAGCACGATCGGCGCGCGCCATCGCTCGGTCGTCGCGGGGTAGATCGGGTGCGCCGACCCAAGGTCGTGCAGGATATCGCGTTCGACGGCCGCCTCATCGCCGGTCTTTGCCAGCTTCAGGAAGCCGATACCGCGAAGCCCCGCGAAATTGTCGTCTATGTCGAGCGCGGTGAAGAAGGCTTTGAATTCGCCGCGCGTGATGTCGCCATTGCGGGCATCGAACAGCGCCTGCGTCGAACGCAGCAGCGACAGATGCAGGTCGATGCGGCTTTCGATGCGGTTCAAAGCGTCATCGGCGGTGCCCTCGAACTTGATCCGAGCCGCCTCCTGCGTCGCAAAATAAGCGAACCCCGCCATCGTCAGGCTGATCAGCGCGACGGCGACAAAGGCAACGATCGGAAAGAGCTTCTTCAAATCAAAGATGCGGCCCGTGGACGGTCAACGATCTTTATGGGGCAAGTCTCCCCGCCAACACAATGGCGCGGCCAAATCATCACCGCGGTTGGCACATCACGCAATCGTTAATTAGCCGGCTATCTGCGAGTCTTTATGCCGCGATCCTCAGCGCGCCTGGCCCCGGAATGGCGCCTGGCGGGCATTTGCCCAAAATGATCATGCCGAGCACCTCGTCCTGGGTGACGTCGGTGGTGCGCGCGGTGCCGACCACCTGGCCGTTCTTCATCACGCAAACCCGGTCGGCGAGCTCGAAAACGTCGTGGATGTCGTGGCTGATCAGGAAGATGCCGATGCCTTCGGCCTTGAGTTGCTTGACCAGTTCGCCGACCTGGGCCGTCTCCTGTGGGCCGAGCGCCGCCGTCGGCTCGTCCATGATCAGGATGCGGGCGTCGAACAGGATCGCGCGTGCGATCGCCACCGACTGCCGCTGTCCGCCCGACAGCTTGATGACCGGCTCCTTGAAGCGCTGGAAACGCGGATTGAGCCGGCCCATCACCTTGCGCGCCTCGGCCTCCATGGCGACGTCGTCCAGCGTGCCCCAGCCCGTCATCAGCTCCCGGCCGAGGAAGAGATTGGCCGCGGCATCGACATTGTCGGCCAGCGCCAGCGTCTGGTAGATCGTCTCGACGCCGTATTTCTTTGCGTCGCGTGGGTTGGAGATCGAAGCCTCCGCGCCATTGACGAAGATCTGCCCGCTGTCTCGCTTGTAGGCGCCGGACAGGATCTTGATCAGCGTCGATTTGCCGGCGCCATTGTGGCCGAGCAGCGCCATCACTTCGCCGGGGAAGAGATCGACCGACGCATCGTCGACGGCGCGGATGCCGCCGAAGGCGATCGAGATGTTGCGCATGTCGACCAGCGGAACGCCGGCGGGAGCGGTCTTGTCAGCCATGATCCTTTTCCTCCCTATAGTCCTTGCTCAGACGCGCTTGCGATAGAGGGTGTCGAGCCAGACCGCCACGACCAGCACGGCACCCACGACGATGCTCTGCAGCGGCGAGTCGACGCCGAGCAGCACCATGCCGGACTGCAGCGATTGCATCAGAAGCGCGCCGAGCATGGCGCCGAGCACGGTGCCCGAACCGCCGGCAAGCGAAGTGCCGCCGATGACGGCCGCAGCAATGACCAAAAGTTCGTCCAGCGTTCCAAGCGCATTGGTGGACGAATTCTGCCTGGCGGATGAGATCGCCGCCGCAATCGTCGCCAGCACGCCCATGATCATGAACACCTTCATGGTGATCCAGCGGGTGTTGATGCCGGCGAGGTTGGCCGCTTCCGGATTGCCGCCGATGGCAAAGACATAGCGGCCGAAGCGCGTGCGCTTGGTGACGAAAGTCATGATCAGGCCGACGGCGACCGCCATCAGTACCGGAATGGCGATGCCATGCGCGATGAACAGCCCGCCCTCGGGGACGGTGATGTTGTTAGCGGCGGCGTAGCGGTTCACGATTCCGACGGGCCATGGATAGGAGTTGGCGAGCCACACCGCGCCTAGGATGACCGCGCAGGTGACCGTGGCAAGCAGCGTCTCGGCCCAGACCGGGCGCAGCGGGAAGCGGAAGCGCTTGCGCTGCACGCGGCCGTTGAAATGCATGAAAATGATCGCCAGGCAGGCGGCGATGCCGACGGCCCAGCTCCATTTGGCGCCGATCGAGCCTGCCGGGCCGCCGCCCATCAGCTGGAAGGTGGCGTCGAGCGGCGCAACGGTCTGGCCGCTGGTGACCCACCAGGCAGCGCCCCGCCATACCAGCAATCCGCCCAGCGTGACGATGAAGGCCGGTACTTCGAGATAGGCGATGACGAAGCCCTGGAAGGCGCCGATGATGAGGCCGAGCGCCAGGCCGATCAGCAATGCCAGGACCCAGATCCACGGGTTGCCGAGATCAAGCCCGACGAAGCGAACCAGGAAATGCACCTGGGCAAAGCCCATGACCATGCCGATCACCCCTTCGGCCGACCCGACCGACAGGTCGATGTTACGCATGACGATGACCAGCACCATGCCGGAGGCCATGATCGCCACCGCCGACGTCTGCACGGACAGGTTCCAGAGATTGCGCGGCGTCAGGAAGGTGCGGCTGTCGAAGTCGAGCGGATTGACGCCAAGCCGCAGGCTGGAGATCACATGCAGCCCGATCCAGATCAGGAGCAGCGCGCCGATCATGCCGAGCATGCGGGTGTCGAGCTCGGTCGCCTTCAGGAACCGGGCCACAGTGCCGAGTTCCGACGCGCGCGCGGTGTCCGCCGGTTGGGTAGACGTCGTGTCGGTCATGATTTCCTCCCGCCGGCTTGCCGTCTGGCGCGGATGCCGGAACTCAGCCTCGAAGCTAGCCGCCTGAGGCGGAACCGCAATCTTTTGAGAAAACGCCGCGGCTTTCAGGCCGCGGCGCAAGTCGTGAGATGAACGTCGGCAAGGCTTAGTTGCAGACCTTGACGCTGCCGGCAGGCACGCCCGCGCAGACTTCGTCCTTCTTGATCCAGCCGGCGTCGATGACGACGTCGAGATTGTCCTTGGTGATCGCGACCGGCGTCAGGAACAGCGACTTGACGGTGTTGCCGCCGGGCGTCGTGAAGTCCTTGGCGCCGGCGATGTCGCCCATCTTCTTGCCGTCGGCAAGCTGCGAGGCGATCTCGGCGGCGTTCTTGCCGAGCTCGCGCGCGTCTTTCCATACGGACACGGTCTGCGTGCCGAGCGCGATGCGGTTGAGCGCCGCGTGGTCGCCGTCCTGGCCGGAGACCGGAACGGTGCCGGCCAGCCCTTGCGCTGTCAACGCCGCCACGACGCCGCCGGCGGTGCCGTCATTGGCAGCCACGACTGCGTCGACCTTGTTGTCGTTGGCGGTCAGGAACTGCTCCATGTTCTTCTGCGCGTTGGCGGGCAGCCAGCCGTCCGTATAGGCCTCGCCGACATTCTTGATCTTGCCGCTGTCGATCGCGTCCTTCAGCACTTCCATGGAGCCCGCGAACAGGAAGTCGGCGTTCGGATCGGAGCCCGAGCCCTTGATGAAGACGTAGTTGCCTTCCGGCTTCACCTTGAACACCTCGCGGGCCTGCATGCGCCCGACTTCCTTGTTGTCGAAGGTCAGGTAGAACACGTCCTTGTTCTCGATCAGGCGGTCGTAGCCGACGACCGGGATGCCTTCGTCGAGCGCCTTCTGCACCGCCGGGCCGATCGCCGAGGCATCCTGCGCCAGGATGATCAGCGCGTTGGCGCCCTGCGAGATCAGGCTTTCGACGTCGGTCAGCTGCTTGCCCGGATTGGACTGCGCGTCGGCCGAAATATACTTGTCGCCGGCGGCCTCGATGGCGGCCTTCATCGCGGCTTCGTCGGTCTTCCAGCGCTCTTCCTGGAAATTCGACCATGACACGCCAATGACCTTGTCCTTCGCCTCGGCGACGGACGCCAGCGTCAGCGACATGGCAACGCCCGCCAGAATGGCGGCTGCGAATTTCTTCATGATATCCTCCCTGCGCCCGTGTGGCGCGACCCAGACTGGCCCGAAGGCCGGCACAGAGGCTTTTTTTCGAGCCTCAAAAAAATACTGGTCCAGCAAAACGACCCTGTCAACTGCGATCTTGATGGGTTTTGACGGGTCCAGGCATTTTTTTCGACGTCCGTAATAAATAATGACATGGAACTTGGCTTCTGCCACAATCCCTAGCGTGTCAGCGATAGGCCATGGCATCATCACAAGGCCGCGATGACCAGGGAGGACGTGCAGGACATGTCGGTCGGAATCCGTCACGACGATTTGCGCCGGCGCAACCGCGCCATGGTGATTTCGGCGGTGCGCCGCGCCGGCCATCCATCGCGGACGGAGATTGCCGCCACCACCGGGCTCAGCCACTCGACCATTTCGGCGATCTCCGCCGATCTGATCCAGGAGGGCATTCTCACCGAAAGCAAGGCCAGCGAACCGACGGCGTTGAAACGCGGCCGGCCGCAGATCGGCCTGGCGCTCAACCCCGAAGCCGCCGCGGTGCTGACCGTGGTGTTGTCGCTGAACTTCCTGTCGGTTGCCGTCATCGATTATGCCGGCCAGGTGGTTTCCGAGGAGCAGCAGCGCCTGGACACGCTCGTCATGCCCCGCGACGAGCTGATCGGCGAATGCATGGCAATTGTCCGGCGCCGGCTGAAGGATCCCGACCTCGACGTCGGCAGCGTCGCCCGCATCGCCATGGGCATTCAGGGCATCACCGATACCCATTCACGCGCCATGCTGTGGTCGCCGATCACGCCGCTGACCGACATCCCCTTTGCCGATCTCCTCGAGAAGGAATTCGGCATCCCGGCTACCACGGAGAACGACTGCAACATGATGGCGGTGGCTCTGCAGTGGCGCGATCCCGAGCGCTATCGCGACGACTTCATCGCCATCCTGCTCTCGCACGGCATCGGCATGGGCCTGGTGTTGAAGGGCACGCTGTTCACCGGCACGCATTCCTCGGGCGGCGAGTTCGGCCATATGATTCATCGTCCGGGCGGAGCGCTTTGCCGCTGCGGCCGCCGCGGCTGCGTCGAGGCCTATGCCGGCAATTATGCGATCTGGCGTAGCGCCATGGGCATAAGCGAGGATGCCACGCCGACCGATGTCGGCGACGCCGACATGCGCGCGCTTGCCGCAAAGGCCCGTCAGGAGGATGGCCCCGAGCGCGAGGCCTATCGCCGGGCCGGCGAGGCGCTCGGCTTCAGCCTCGGCAGTCTGTTCGCCTTGATCGACCCGGCGCCCGTCGCCATGGTCGGCGTCAGCGCGGCCGCCTTCGACCTGATCGAGCCGGCGCTGCGCGAGGCGATCGCCCAGACGGCCGGCGGCCAGCACTCGGAATCGATCTCCTTCGACACAGAGCCGAACGAACTGCCGCTGATCCGCGAAGGCTGCGCCATGCGCGCGCTGACCTTCGTCGACCAGGAGATTTTCGCGCCGGGAGGTCAGGCAAGAGCTGGATCAGGCAAGAGTGTTGCCTGATCAGCTTAGGGGTGACCGTTAGTTTCCGAATGTCCTCCAACAGCGGAGATTAGCGAAGGCCCCGCAGCTTCGTCATTCCAGGGCCGAGCAGGAGCGAAGCTCCGTCGCGCAGACCCTGGAATCCATGCCGTTACCTCACGCGTCGAGCGCAGCGGTGCAAGATTCTGGACCGCTGCAACGCGTCAAAGTGACGGAATGGCAACTGTGTTCATGCGAATGCGGTTTTGTCGCGAATGATGGCGTTGAGGACGACCAGGAGCTTCCTTGCGACGGCGATGATAGCGAGCTTCTTGGAGCGCGACCGGGCAGCAAGTGCGGTGTAGAAGGTCTTGAAGCGCTCACAGGTTCGAATGGCAGTGAGGGCTGCCATGTAGAGGGCGCGGCGCACGCGTGATCGCCCGCCCTGGATCTGGCTCCTGCGGTTG